>JBAXCC010000344.1:0-4089 GCA_037141675.1 bacterium
ACAACCACCTTGGCAAGGTGGCGCTCTACCAACTGAGCTAAGCTCGCTTTGGAAGGAAAAATTTATCAAAATGCGGGGGTCAATGCAAGCGCGTTTTTCAAATAATTCAATTATTTTGCATCTGGCCCTGAAGGAGCTTGCGCACCGGGTGCATTTCCCTGCGGTTGCCGACCTTGACGTTCTCCTTGGCCCTGCGGGATTTGCGGCCGTTGGATCTGCTTCTTCTGATTGGCTTCGAAGAGCTTTTTGACGACCTCTTCTCCGAAAATGCTCTTGACCTTTGTCTTCATGAGCGTCTCTTGGCGGAGCAGCTCAGCTTGAGCTTTTGAAATGTCATCCGTCGCCTTGAGAAGCGTCGCTTCATCTGACTTGGGTTCCGCCTCGAGCAACTCCAATGCGAGTTCGGCCTTTTGAATGGAGGCACGCAGATCGATCTGCTTCATGCGCTGCTCCTTCATGAAGGTCTTGAATGCCAGCAGTTGTTCATCGGTTGCGCCTGCTTCCTTCAGCGCTACGGGATCAGCGAAGAGACGACGGGGTGTGGGTTCTCCAGGCGTTTGACGGCCTTGGTTGGCCATGCCGCGCATCAGGGGCATCTGGCCGGGGACTTCGCTCATAGGGCCGCGCATCATCGGGCATTGCTGATTCATGCCGCCCTGCTGCTGATGCATGGGGCATTGGACTCCCATTCCTCCTTGCATAGGACGTTGCTGGTTCATCTGCGCGCCAGGCGCATTGTTCTGCAGTGCCGGACGTTGGATGATTTGTCTCTGAGCCGGTTCGTCCTGAGCTATTCCGCAAAGGACAGACGTTGTGCCTGCGAGCAGTGAAACGAAGAGATGTTTGTTCATAATGAACTCCTTGTACTATGAATACGTTATAAATACCGATGCGTACTTTAATTAATTACTATTAAACCATTTCAGTATGACAGTTACACGCTTAAAAATATGACGATTTTGTCATGATTCAAGACTGGCTAAAAAGCCATTACACGTTGTAATATAGTACGCATGCGAATACTTATTGTAGAAGATGAGAGAAAGATCGCTAGCTTTATCCGGCTTGGATTAAGCGAGCAAGGGTTTGATGTTGAGTTGTGCACGAATGGTACGGATGCACATGACTTTATTCAAACACGCACGTATGATGCCATAGTAATGGACATCATGTTGCCTGGACGTGATGGTCTTAGTATTCTGCGTGCGATGCGCGAGAAGGGGGATACGACGCCCGTGATTCTTGTGACAGCACGTTCGGGATTGAATGAGCGCATCGACGGTCTGAATGTTGGTGCAGATGATTATTTGACGAAGCCATTTTATATTGAGGAGTTGATTGCCCGGCTTCATGCGATCACGCGTCGTACGAAGGATGCTCTTTCAGGCGTGCTGGCTGTCGGCGAGTTGAAGATGGATCTGATGCGGCATAAGGTGCTCAAGGGAAAAGAGGAGATTGAATTGACGGCACGTGAGTTTAGCCTGCTCGAATTGTTGATGCGTTCACCGGGTCGCGTTTATACGCGGACGCAATTGCTGGAGCATGTGTGGGGGTATGACTTTGATCCAGAGACTAACTTGGTGGATGTCAACATCCGACGGTTGCGTAAAAAAATTGATGACGACGCGGAAAATCCGCTGATTGAAACATCGCGCGGGATTGGTTACCGACTGCGTGCGCAACCCAAGGGATAATAGATATGCTCGTTCGATCATTCAAAGCAAAAATGGCGCTCTTTTCAGTCTGTACCTCTGGACTGGTTTTTATTGCATTTGCACTTTTGCTGTTGAAGGTTTCTGAGCAGGCTGCCTACGATCGCATGGATCGCCAACTGCGTCGCTTCGCAGAGGGCAATGTACGTCGCATGATGGTGCCGTATCAAGTGAATCCGTTACAGTCCGATCGGCCTCCACCTTTGACTGCTGTTGAAGATGAGGAGCTAAGGAATGCTTTCCCTGTTCGCCTGATAGGGCGAGATGCAAAGACCGTGCATGTTTCGCCATCCTGGCCTTCTGCTTTGACAGTGGAGATGATTCATAAGGTTCCTCCTCAGGAACGAGGCGATCCAGAATTCCCTCCTCTGTCGGGGGTGGGACGTCCTCCGCGTGACGACAAGGGGCCGATGGCTCGCAGAGGTATTCCGGTCCCCCCCTCGCTGACAACCTATCAAGTCGAGAAGAAGCAATGGCGCGTGATTCATCAACGCTTTCAAGGCGTATCAGCATATATCGCCGGTGATCTGACGGAGGTTGCCAATGAAGTTCGCTCGTTTCGCATGAGGGTCATGCTGATTGTTTTTGGGGGATTGCTCCTGCTGGCCGCAGGAGGATGGTTGCTGGCGGGTGTAGCCTTGCGACCTGTGAAGGCGGTGACCCGCGTTGCTGAACAGATGACCTCTTCCGCATTGCACGAACGTGTCCAGGTGCAAGGAGCGTCGGACGAATTCCAGGCTCTTGTCAATGTGATCAATCACATGCTTGAACGCCTCGAAAAAAGCTTTGTTCAAGCCAAGCGGTTCAGTGCGGATGCGGCGCACGAATTGAAGACGCCGTTGACAATCCTGCAGGGTCAACTAGATTACGCCCTACGCCATGCGCCTCCCGAGTCGTCAGAGCAGCAACTCTACGTCAGCCTGCTTGACGAGGTACAGCGCCTGAAATCGATTGTCAACAAGCTGCTCGTGCTGGCGCAGAGCGATGCGGGCAAATTGACATTAACGAAGACAAGCGTCTCGCTTGTTGACTGCGTGAATGCACTGTGTGAGGACGTTCCTTTGCTGGCCCCAGACATGACCTTGGATAGCGTGTGCGAGGCGAATGTCTTTATTGAGGCGGATGCTGCGCTCTTTCGCCAGGTGATCCAAAATCTTTTCTCGAACGCCATCAAGTATAACCGTGAGAAGGGGACGATACAATGTCGCCTCCGCAAGGAAGCGGGCTGCGCTGTTTTCACGATTATGAATACGCTTGAGCCAGGTGCACAGGTCGATGTGGAGCATCTCTTTGAACGATTTTATCGCGGCGATCCGTCGCACAATCGGAAACAGGATGGCTTCGGTCTTGGCTTGAGCTTGGCCCGCGAAATTACGCGCGCACATGGCGGTGATTTAACAGTTGAATCTGTGACGCCTGACACGATCACCTTCCGCCTGGTCTGTCCGCTTGCTGGCAAGAGGGACAGAATATCCAATATCCAACAAGGAATGTCCAATATCCAAGGCGAGACAACGCTGAACATCTAACGCTGAGCCCATATTCACATAGTCCCTCATGCTTTTTCCATGGTCATTTCTTACGGAAAAAGATATACTGATGCCATTTAGGAAGCAGGATAGTTGATGAGCAGTCAAGTGTATGTCGGAATAGATGCAGGGTCGCGCGCAACAAAGATTGTTGTTGTTGATGCGAAAGGCCATGTTCTCAGGCGCGGGATGATTGACCAGTCGGTCCGTCCTGCGGAGAGCGCCAAGCGATTATTCGAGGAAACACTTGATGGACTTTCAGTTGTGCAATGTGTGGCAACAGGGTATGCTCGTAATTTTTTGAAGTTTGCGGATCGTGCTGTCACGGAGATTACGTGCCACGCCAAGGGCTGTGTCGCGGAGTTCCCGGATGCGGGAGCGATCATCGAAATCGGCGGACAGGACAGCAAATACATTTACGTTGAACATGGCAGGGTCCATGACTTCGCCATGAATGATCGCTGTGCAGCCGGTACAGGCCGTTTTTTGGAAGTGGTCGCCATGCGGTTGGGTGTATCTCTGACAGACTTACAAGAGGTGCTCCGCGATGCGCCACAGGATGCGGCGGTCACCATCAGCAGCATGTGTGTTGTATTTGCCGAGACGGAGATCATCGGCTTGCTGGCCTCCGGCAGTTCGACATCCGTGATCCTGCAAGGTGTGCAGTCTGCTGTTGCGGCGCGTGTGGTTGCCATGATGGGAGATCGAAAAAAGATTTCAGGGCGTATTGTCTTTACCGGCGGTGTTGCGCAGGTCTATGGCATGTCATCCACATTTGAAAAAGTGTTGGCTCACAAAGTAGTTATTCCAAAACATCCGCAATATACAGGCGCGTATGGTGCTGCCTT
>JBAXCC010000345.1:0-4085 GCA_037141675.1 bacterium
GTATTTTTGCGGCCGAACTTATCCGTAGGCCAGCTTCCAATGAGCGACCCGAGCACCGTACCCCACAACGCCGCGCTCATGGCCAGCCCATGCAACGCCGGACTTAGTCCCCACAGCGCCTGGATCGTCTTCTCCGCACCCGAAATCACTACGGTGTCAAAGCCGAACAGAAATCCGCCCAGCGCGGCAATGATCGCACATATCACTACTTTTTTACTCATGGTCTCTCCTTAAGAAGGACGACCTGCTGGTCGCCCTTATTGATTACTATTGCCTCCAGCAGGATTTCAACGCGTAGGCTTTCAGCGACACGTTCTTCGCCTTCCCGCCTTTTTCCTCGATGGACACCGACAGATCATCCGCCTTGGGAACAAACGGCATCGGAATGTAGGTCAACCCGTCGCTCGCAAAGATCTCCAGCGCAGTCTTGTCAACGTACACAGTAATGTTCTGTTTGCCATTAACCAGCGGCGCAGGCGCGCGGTGCCCGTTGACGCTGATTTCCTGCTTCTTGACATCATATGCGATCTTCGCACCGCGAAGGGTCAGCTCTATTGCTTCCGTATCACCAGGCTCGAACGAGGCCCGTATCTCCATCAGCTCTGCCTTGAAGTTCGCCAGAGATGCGCCCTGGTCGGGGCCGTTCCTCAGCGACTCAAGTTCTTTCACAGGCGTCCACGTCAGTCGCGGACCTTCCGCAGTCTGGCGGAGCTTGAGTTCATTGGGCAGGGACATCGCCTGATTGAAAGGCATGCCCGGCGTCGCAGTCTGCAGCCAGCCGATCTGAACAATACGGCCCTTCGGGTCATGGCTGAATGTCTGGGCGGCATAGAACGCCTTGCCCAAATGGCCCTTGAGTTTTGCGGTCTCTGGCGTGAACGTCTTGCCGTCGAACTGGCCGATCACGTACTCGCTGCTCGCAGCGGTCAACACCCACATTTTTTTTGCACCGACAGGTAGTTCAAACAGATCCGCGCACTCAAAGAAATCTTTAATGCGGCTCTGGAAAGTCCAGGTCTTCATGTCTGTTGACGTGTAAAAGGCGACATACCGGCCTTTTTCGAATTCATCGTAGACCGCGATGACCCAATGCTTGCCCGGTGCGTACCAGAGCGGACGCGGATCGCGTCCGCCATGTTTGATGATCGGGTTGCCTTCAAACTCCTGGAACGTACGACCCTTGTCATTCGAATACACAATGCATTCGCCTCGCCCCGTACTGGTGTACGTCGCCACGATCAGGGAGTTTGCCCCCTTCTTCCATCCGCTGGTGTTATCCTTGTCGACAACCGCGCCACCACTGAACGCCCAGTCACCGAACTTTTGCGGATAGAGGGCGATTGGCAACTCTTCCCAGTGAACCATGTCCTTGCTGACCGCATGACCCCAGTGCATGTTACCCCACGGCCAGCCATAGGGATTGGCTTGAAAGTAAAGGTGGTATTCCCCGTCTGCGTATACCATGCCGTTGGGGTCGTTGTTCCATCCGCGGCGCGGGGAGAAGTGCAACTGCCCCCGCAGAGGTTCCTTGTAAAGCTGGTCAACATTCCAAATTGTATCGGCTTGCGTAACCCTATCGATGAGCTTCGAGTCCTCAGGAACTTTATCCACGCGTATCGTGGCCTTCTTGCCCTGCCAGGCACTCATGTCCATGTGCGCATACCAGTCCGGATCTTCCGACATATCAGCCTCGAACTCACGCACGATGGCGCCATCGACGAGAACGGCAACGCGTTGCTTCTTCCCCTTCTTCGTCCCGTTGTGTATGGGGAAATGCAGGTATTTTTTTTCGATTGTCATCTCGCGTTCCTTCGGCATGTTCTTCTTCACAACGGCCGTTGGTTTGTCGGCGAAGACGATCTGGTCAACATTGATGTGCCCCCAACCGCCGGTGGCGCTGTCCACAATCTGGATGCGCACCTCTTTGCCGATCAGGTCGGATACGTCCCACGACGCAGGTTCCAAGTTCTCGCTGCCGCCGGGATTGACATTGGGGCCAGTTGCTGTGCGCACGACTTTGTTGTCCACCAGCAGGTTCATGCAGGTCTTGCCTTCCCAGCCGCCGCCACCGATGAGAAACGTGATAAATTTTTGCTCGATCTTAAATGCTGGAGAGGTGAGTGTGCCAGTCGCACGGTCACCGCCGAGAAAGGAGTTGACGAGGCCTTTCCCTTGAAAGTCATCGACGTTCATCTGCCCCGCGATTTTGCCTTTCGCCGGTCCCGTACCGAAGGCTGTGCCCTCGGTTTTCCACTCACCGTAAGTTGCGCCCTCGAAATCAGCGATTATCTTTTCGCCACCCTGAGCGCATAGAGCCATCATAAGGCCACATGCGGCCCATTTGAGTTTTTGTTTCATGAATTCTCCCAGTTGTTGCTCATAAAATAATTGTTTTTATATCAGGTTGTTATTCGTTTTTTATACTAGCACAGCGCGCTATTGAATGGAAGAACTCACTTTCTTCAGCGCGACGTTGTTCAGGTGCGACACGAGTTCCGAGGCCATCCGCTCTTGGTCGGCCTTGAACTCGTCTTTGGCGTAGAGGTTCTTCCACTCCTTGGGATCGGACTTCAGATCGTAAAACTCTCCGGCTATCACATCCGCCAAACTTACGGAACCCTTTTGGATACAGGTCTTCGGGAATGTCAGGATCAGCTTGCGCTCGCTCGTGCGCCACATGAAGGCGACCTTTGCGGGGCGGTCGCTGTATGCGCAGAAGCCGGCCTTTCGCACGCTGGGGCCGAGCAGGTTTTCGCCGGGCTTGTTCGTGATGGACGGGAGTCCGGCGATGGCTGCGAGGGTGGGATAGATATCCACCTCTTCCGCCATTCGATGATCAATCACGCCCCGCTTCTCCGCTGGGACTGCTGTGCCTGAGAGGATCATCGGCACGCGGGCGCTGGCATCGAAGAGGCAGTATTTGTTGAACCGGTAGTAGCGTTCGCCCAGCATCTCGCCATGGTCGGAGACGTAGATGATCAGGCAGTTCTCCAGCAGCCCCTCGGCTCTTAGTTTATCTATCACGCGGCCGAACATGCTGTCGATCCAGGAGCAGTTGGCCCGATAGCGTAGGATCATCTGTTGCCACTGCTCCTGAGTCGCCTGGCTCCAGAACGAGCGATACATCTCCTGCCGGTCACTGCCTGTGGCGTGGCAGGGCTCGACCTGCTCCAACGCTGGCTGTTTCGGCACTGGCATCTCGGACAGCTTGTAGAGCTCTTCGTAGCCGGGCGGCACATTGGCGCCTGCGTGCGGTTTCAGAAACGAGAGGTAGAGGAAGAGGGGACGTTTCTTGTCCACGCCTTTGTCGATAAACTCCAAGCACTTGTTAAAGGTCCAACCGTCCCGATGGTCGCCCTCTGGTACTTGGCTCGTGCGCCCCACGTAACCGGCAGGACGCTCCTCGCCCGGACCGTAGGCTTCCACTTCGTCATAGTAGCGCTTGAGTCCCTCGGGATTATCCGCCTTCATTTCGATTGTGCCCTTTTCGACATCGGTGGAGGCGTAGCGTACTTCGAAGCCGCGTGTCGACGCCTCGCGCGCTAGCCAGTGCGTCTTGCCGAAACCTGCGGTCTGGTAGCCGGTTTTGCGCAGCAGCTCAGGCAACGTATCGCAGGGCAACTGTTCGTCGGTGAGTCCGGGGCCGTTGCTCAAGATGCCGATCTGGTGGGGATAGAGCCCCAGCATCATCGAGTAGCGGCTCGGGATGCACATGGGCGCCTGGCAGACGGCCTGGTCGAACAGGATACCCTCTTTGGCCAGACGGTCGAGTGCCGGTGTCTTGATCGCGGGATCGATGCGTCCGAGCGCGTCCCAGCGGCGCTGGTCATCCATCAGGAAAATGATATTGGGCCGTTTGGCCGAGGCATCGCCCAGCACCGTCAGCGCAAAAAAGGCCAGAAAGGTTAATGCAAAAGCTTTTATCATCATTCATCACCTCTTCGTGTTTGCGATAAATTAGCAGATCGAAAGATAGACGGCAAACTCAATTTCTAATGTTGAAGAAGGTTGCAAAAGAGCAGGAGTTAAATTAACATGAAGCAAGAAATGCAACAGGGACGGACTTTTATACATAAACGGAAAAT
>JBAXCC010000346.1:0-4065 GCA_037141675.1 bacterium
TGCCAATCGTAGGTGCTGGAATGTTTCTGGCAAATCCTATGGGATGCTAGTGAAAGGAAATGGGTCTACACGATTCTAGGGACACAGCCAATGGCTTTTTCGCTTGTCTCATTGAAAGCGGCTGCCCAGGAAGCTGGCTGGGTTGTATCATCGCACCCGCGCGGCTTAGTCGTGATCGGTGAAAAGGCCTTTTCCTTTGATCTGCCAGAGGCCAAACTCGATGCGCTGATTACCCAGTTTGACATGCCCGAGAAATATGCGGATGCCGCGTTGCCTCCAAAGTATATTGCCGTCCTGAAGAAGCAGGGCGTAGTTACAGAGCACGTGAAGGCCACACCTGAACAACTTGCCATCCTGAACGGACCAGAAACCAAATGGGAGACGACACCGAAATATAAATTCGATGAGACCGGATTTAATAAAAAGATGCTCGGATCAAAGGTGCCGCCGCCTGGCGTGTATCCGCGTATTCTCTTCAGTCCGGAAGATGTTCCTGTCCTTGCCAAGCGTATTGAATCCCAGGTGCTCGGTAAAAAATCGCTCATTGAAATGGAAGTGCTCTTCAAGAAGTCCTGGTGGAATCCGGCAACAGATGACGGTAAACTCTTTGAGAAGCTGGCCGCTGGAGACATTGCTGAGTTTCGTACCCAGCACGCGCTCTTCACTGAAAATCAATTTGCCAAATACAAACCCTGCATACAGAACTCACATGTCTCTTACATCCCCGAATGTCTGACCTCCATGGGGCTCTATGCCTTGATCAAGGGCAATGACGAACTGGGCAAGAAAATCGCAAACGCCTTTGTGAATTATTATCGCTTGCGCGAACCTTTTGTCGATGGATGGAACATAACCAGTGATTCAGAGTTTGGAAGTTCCGCGATTCAAGGAGACGGCTCATTGTTCGCGATGAATGGCAATGGCAGCACCACGCATTGGCGCGGCATGCATGGAACCGTAGCACATATGAACCTGGGTCTCGGCTTCGACTTCTGCGCAAAGTGGATGGATGAGACGCAGAAGAAAGATATGTACCGCATCATCGCAAAAGCCACGTATGGTAAACGCGCGTATGGACAAGATGCGCCAGTCCGTTTCCGGGATGTGAACTGGGTCGGCTGGGACTTGCCGCATTATCTCGCCCTCTTAGCGATTGAGGGTCAGGAGGGTTTTGACCGTGAAGCGTGCGAAGAGAACAAGAACACGGTGCGCGCCTTCTGCGAATGGGGCATCGACCCCTCCGGCGTTGTCTTTGAGAGCAATGGGAAAACACCCGGCAGTTTCCAGTTCATTCTTCACTCCATGGTCGCGCTGGCACGGCGGGGCGACAACCTTTTCGGTCATCCGAATTGGCGCAACCTCTTGGCTGGACAGATTCAGATGACCTCGCCCAGCGGACGTGTCGTGGTGAACAGCGGCACACAGTATACGCCGCATAGCCGCCAGAAACTGAGTCCGTGCCTGGTCGATGCCTTCAAGGCGTTTTATCCAGATCAACAGTTCTCTGATTATTTGCTGACGCAACTCCTGCCGGAAAAATGGGATGACAACGCATGGGCGCTGGATTTCAATCCTGCAACGTATGCGGAGGACGTCGCCACAGATCGCCGCCGCCGCTTACCGAGCCCGACCTATCCCGGCTTTGTCAGAACTGTGCTTTACGATACCGATTATACCTTGGCCGCACGCAAGGATTTGAAACTGCCGCTCGACTTCAATGCGCCGGTGCAGGGCATCGCCTCGAGTTACAGCGATTCTTCAACCAATGCCGCCTGGATCTGCCTGCAGGTGCGTCCCAACCATTATTTAGGCGCTGGACATCATCATGCCGACGCAGGGATGTTTCATTTCTCCGGCCTCAGCGTGGACTGGTTCACAGAGAGCAGCCAGCACCAGAACTACATGGGCAAGCTTCACAATCAGGTGCTTGTAAACGGCAGGTCAGAAGCGGAGTCTCTGGAGCGCGGTGAGCGCAAATACATGGCGCAAGGCGCAACCTTGGCCTCCACCGCATCAGTCACAGGTCAGGTCACCCATAAAGGCATATTTGTCAACGGCTACAATGCGGCAGGTGTCTATCTGGGCATGCAACCCTGCGCGGAGGGCTCCGTCGCCAGCGCTGACCTGACCTACGCCTACAGTTACCGCTGGTGCACACAACCTGCGCAGGACTGGAGCGGCGAAGGCATGGACACGGGATGGGAGGTCGACCCTTCACCGGAGATCCTCAAGATATTCGCAGGTACCGCGCGCTACAAGCTGCGTCCGTGGTGGATGCCTCTCTACTGCAACTACATCCCGACGTGCCGCGCGCCCTACAATCCGATGGAATACGTGTTTAGGTCCACGGCGCTGGTGCGCGGCGAACAACCGTATGGTCTGGTCATTGACGACCTGAAGAAAGATGAACAGAATCATCTTTATCAGTGGACCGCCATGCTCGGCGGCGGCGTCTGGCAGACGGACACTGCTGGGCTGGCAGAAAACCAGATGGTCCTCGCCAAGCGCGAGGAGCTCGCAACGTATCCGGAAGTCCGGCCGCTCATCAAGCCTGAGACGGGCGAACCGCTGCTGCTCGTCTGCGCACTCGGCATGAAGAAGGTCGGGGAAGAACCGCTGATGAAGGTCAGCCAGGAACCCTGTGGCAAAGACCGATACGGCAAAGAGACCTTCTATCACCGGATCGCCATTGCGCAGACCGCACAGCAGGTCAACTATCGCGTGCTACTTATCCCCTTCCGCATGGGCGAGGCCCTGCCGAAGGTTCAACAACTGTCGCAGGACACGTTTGCCGTCAGCAGCAACAAACAGCGCGATGTGATCAGTTTTGCACACTCTGAAAAGGGACGCACCTTGACTCAGGTGACACGCAATGGAAAAATTATTCTCGCGGCTGCCAGTTTGTAAGGCGTTTATACAGTTTGCCTATAATTTCAACCGGAATGTTGGAATATGGGAATGATGGAATGATGGGGAAACTGAATGCCAGCTTTTGGAGGGCCACGCTTCGTCGTGGCCGGACGCGACAGAGCGCGTCCCTCCAGTGGGTGCCTTATTCCAGTATTCCAACATTCCATTATTCCTCTCCAAAGTTACTCCTTCCGCTTATTCATGCTCCATGCGCCTCGCCACAGAAGATACGTGACGCACAGTCCAAGGACACCGGATAAGATCGCCGGTGTGAAGATATATTCGCGAGCTTGAACAAGTGCCGCAAGGGCAAAAGCCCGATCAATGTCTCTTGTCGCCATGTCGTGTGATGCACTGTGCAGACGAGACAGGACAATCCCCGCCCATGCGACTACCCCGACAAAGAGGAAGCACTCTGCCCAGATGGCCCAGCGAAGACATTGTTCCCTTGTCGTTGGTCGGCAAAGCCGTACAAGCCAGAGGAACGCAGCAATGGCGATGTTTAGATACAGGTACAGACAGAAGCACGTGACAGACCCGCCGAAGTGAATCAGGGCGGCATGGGGGTCAAAGTCCCGTGGCAGGTGAGTAACCTCTCCGTATCCACCTTGAATTCCAAAATAATCAGGCCGCCAACACTCTGCAAGCAGCTTGCTCCGTATCGCCTCCGTCTCCTTTTCCCCGATGCCCCTCGCGCGTTCCAGTCCAGCCATAAGCAGCGCCATTTCCTTGTCTCTGCCTCCAGAGTGCCAAGGATCCTCTAAGGGTTGCTGCAGGAAACCTGCAGCCAGCAAAACCACCCTGCGCGGCGCAACATTGGTGAGATATCTTTGTAAAACCGTGTTGGTCAGCACCAGCGCCATGTAGGACGGGTCCGCGCCGTAACCGGAAGCCTGTATAGCCCGATCATCGCAGAGACGCACGACACTGTTCGAAACAGTCCATGTCCCTTTGCCGTGAATCGCCCTAGGCGCTTGGCCACCCCACCGGAGATAGATGTAAGTCGAGTCGGGAAAGAGATAGAGATCACTCGTGTCATGGGCATAACTGCCGATCATGGATGGACCGGGATTCGCGTAGTGTCCCGCCATCCCTTCTACGGTCGTCTCCGAGGCGGAGAGAACCGTTGCCATGCGCACCTTCGCCATGACGTTT
>JBAXCC010000347.1:0-4064 GCA_037141675.1 bacterium
CTCTGTATTCTTGTCATAGCTCTCTGCGAGAAGACTCAGAGAGAAGCAGCCCATGAACATGATGAACAGGGCACACATCAGATAGTGCTGACCGTTCTGGCTATGCAAATTACTCATGTTTTCAGCTCCTGGATTTCTCGCGGACGGATGCACAAAACCAACACGACCGAGACAACCGCCGCAAGGGCGCAGAAGGAGAAAATATAGACTGGCGCAACGCCCGCATCCCGCAACCCGCCGATCTTGGCCGTGAACAAGCCTCCGGCGGTGATGCTCATAAGGTTCATGATTCCATAGCCTGTCGCGCGAAATTCTGGACGGACGATCTGGCAGAGGATCGGCATGTTGTTGCAGTCGAAGAACCCCCAGCCAAGGCCGAAGAGGATCAGGAACCCGATCGCTACGCCGAGCGTCGGCGCATAGCCCACCCCGAACAGCGAAGGAATCATCAACGCCATCCCCAGCGCACTGGTGTAGATGCGTCCGCGCGGAGTCGCCCGCATCCAGCGGTCCGCCAGCGCGCCTCCCCCCAACACACCGGCCAGCGACGCCAGCGTAATCCAGAGCGTGGCGTTGATGCCGGCCTTGCCCTGGCCGAGGTGGAACGTGTCCGCCAAGATCGCAGGCAGCCAGTTTTTCATCAGCCAGCCCGGCAATGCAGGCAGCGTGAAATAGAGCACCAACAGGAGAAAAGACCCAATGCATAGGAGCGACTTCAACGCGGTCCACGGATTCAAGGATGGAGCTGTCTGTCCCTCGGTGACCTCAGGCTTGGGCGGATTACGTAAAAACGCTATCAGCACGAACGCATACAGCACGCCTGCCAGTCCGAACCAGTTGAACGCCGAGCGCCAGCCGTAGACAGAGTCTGCGATGAAGCCGCCCAGTCCTCCCAACGCAATGCCCGTGTAAATGCCCGCCTGATGAATCCCGACCGCACGGGACCGCGTGGGGCCAGCGTGAAAGTCGGCGATGAGCGCCAAGGCCGCGGGAATGTAACAGGCCTCACTCACCCCCATCGCGGCGCGCGCCCACCACATCTGTTCGTAGTTGTGCGCGTGGCCGGTCAGCCATGTCACGAGCGACCAGACTCCAAGCGAGACAATTACCGTCCACCTGCGGTTGAAGCGGTCAGCCAGATAGCCGCCGATCGGGCTGAACGCCCCATAGATGATCAGAAAGATCCCCATCAACGTGCCGAACTGCTGTTCTGTCCCGATGCTGGGCATGTCCGCCATCATCGACATTTTCATCGTTGAGAAGATCTGACGGTCCAGATAGTTCAGCAACGCAACAGGAAAAAGCAACACGACTGCAAGCCAGGCGTTCACGGATATGGAGTACTGTTTCATTGCTTTCTCTTATCGTAACAAGCGGTTATGCCCGGCTGGCGAATTGCGAGAACCCAATCGCTTCAGCCTCTGCACAGAGCGCCTCAGCTTGTTCGTCCGTCAGTGCCCGTAACGGAAGGCGCACCCCGCCGCAATCCAATCCGATCGCCCGCATAAAGCCCTTCCCTGCTGGCGGCGTGCCGCCGTAACGGATCAGAACGGCAATCATCGCATTCGCCCGCGCCTGCTCAGCCTGGGCCGTGACCAGATCGCCCTTCTTAAACGCTTTGATGATCCGATGAAAGATCGGCGCCGCATAGTTATACGTACTGCCGATGGCGCCTTCTGCACCTACCGCGAGTCCGGAAAGAAGCATTTCGTCGCGGCCGAAAAGAACATCGAAACGCCCGCCTTCCCAGCGTACACAAGAGGCATAGTCCATCAGATTCTCATGCGTGAATTTCAGGCCGGCCAGATTCGGAATCCGATCTGTCGCAGCCCGCAGAAAATCAAAGGCGGGAATCGTCACGCCCGTGACGCACGGAATGTGGTAGTAATAGAAGGGCAGGTCAGGCGCAGCCGCCGCGACCTCCGCACAAAAAGCAACCAGATCCTCAGCCTTCGTTGGCTTGAAGCAGAAGGGCGCCATGCAACCCACGGCTGATGCGCCGATTTTCTGTGCATGCGCCGCAAGAGTGCGGCAGTCGCCCAGCGATGTATGTCCGACATGGACGATCACGCGCAGTTTTTTTTCAGCGCACGCCTGCCATTGTGCAGCCACCTTCATGCGCTCGGCAATCCTCATCGAAACGCCCTCGCCCGTGGTACCACACACAAAGGCTCCCGTAACTTTGTTTGAAACCAGCGATGCCGCTAGCTTCTCAATGACTGCCATGTTCACTTCGCCATCTTTCTTAAAGGGTGTGAACGGTGCTGCGACCAATCCTTTTATTCGGCTCATGTATTGCTCCTTTATTGGCTGGTATCTTATCACAGACCGCGTCATCAGCACGTTCAAAATTTTGCAATTCTATTTTTTTGACCACGTCTCTACTTGAACCACATACCGTTAAATCGTATACTCCCTATATGAAACGTTCCGTCTGCACCTTGCCATTTGAATACGTTGACACACCTGAGAGGCGGGTGTTAAACCTTGAACCCGACGGCATTACGTGCATTCCTGCGCTGGGATACAGCCACCACACCAGTTGCAAGCCCAGCGTATCAGAGCACCTGCATCCCGGATGCCTCGAAGTCTCCCTCTGCATGCGGGGGTCGCTGGTTTTCGAATGTGCCGGGCAATCCTACCGTCTGCTGCCTGGCAACGTCTTCATCACCCAGCCTGATGAGTGGCACCGCCTCAGCACTAACCCCAAGGGACTGGTCATGTACTGGCTCTTCTTTCGCCTTGAGTCCACTTCTCGTTCTCTCCTACACCTCCCCGCCAAGGAGTCCGCTGTCCTGCAACAGACGCTCCGCACCTTCAAGCACCATCTCTTCAAAGGCACAGATCAACTCCGTCAATCCTTCCAGAAGCTCTTCGATATTTATGACACGTCACAAGCCGGAGCCTTTAGGACACTCTCCATGCGTAGCGCGGTGCTTGATCTGCTACTTGCCCTGGTCGAAGCTGCCCAGACCAAACCCGAGTTCCCCGAGTCCGCACGGGTCGAACGTCTGATCGAGACCATGCGGAAACATCCTGAAGAGGAGTATCCGGCTGATCGTCTCGTGCACGAAACAGCGCTCTCCCCCAGTCAGTTCACGACACGCTTCAAACAATTAACCGGCTCTCCCCCCTACACGTTTCTCCTGGCCTGCCGTCTCCGTACCGCACAAACCTTATTACGTTGTTCAGATAAGACCATCACGCAGATCGCCCATGATTTAAGTTTCGCCTCCTCCCAGCACTTCGCCATGCAATTCAAACGCGAATTCGGCATCACCCCCAGCGCCTGGAGGCAGAGTCATAAATGAGGATATCTCTATGAAAACAATGATGATGGTTGTGGCGCTCGTCAGCTCAACGCTGACCGTGTTCGGGCAAATCGGCACGGAGTTGATTCCGAATGGGGATTACGCCAAACTGGATGAAAAAGGCTGGGCTGTCGGGTGGCCGCAGCCGCGCCATGCGAAAATCGTGAAGGACACCGAGGGTGTGCGTCTGGTGCTCACAGGGACGCAGGCCGGCGTCCATTTCTCCATCCCCCTGCAGGAGGACTGGGGCCAACTGAAACTCTCCACGCAGATGCGCGTCACGGATGTGACACCCGGCAATGAATCGTGGTGTACAGGTCGCTTGACCATGAATTTCGTGGATGCTAATAACAAGATGGTCGGTGCGTGGCCGGATGTCTTTGGTTTCATTGGCACCCTGGATTGGCAGCCCTGCGAACGCCTCTATAGCATTCCCAAGGGTGCGAAACGTTTGCAGATCAGCCCGGTCAACCTCGGCGCCTCCGGCGTCGTGGAGTTCAAAGCCGTTTCACTGAAGGTGCATCGCCTGCGCGCAAAAAAGGAGGATGCACCCCTGCCGGAGGGCGCAGAGCAGCCCGTCTGGAGCTTGGACAACGCCTGGCGCGAAACCACTCCGACGCGCGAGCGTATTTCATTCAATGGTCTCTGGGCCTTTCGTCCGGCCCTGACCAATGACACCCCCAATCAGGTGCCGGCCGCAAATGACTGCTGGGGCTGGATCAAGGTGCCGGGCGTCTGGCAGAACAAATGGGA
>JBAXCC010000348.1:0-4059 GCA_037141675.1 bacterium
GGGAAAGGGGGCGATATGCTTTTTTTCAGCTCCTATGGGATGCTAGTGGTTTCAGTTTTATTACGAGCAACATCGTCGCGCACTGGAAGCGGCGGGTGGGCTGATCGACTTCACACACATCGGCGAAGATCTGGGCACGCAGCTCGCGCAGGTGATCAGCGATGAGATTTTTGAAAAGCACTTCGCCCCTAAGCTCAAAGCCTACTTCGAGATGGCCCATTCGTATGGAGCCAAGACCATGATGCATATCTGCGGGTGTGCTATTGCGTTCCTGCCACGCCTAGCGGAATTGGGGCTCGACGTGTATGATGTGGTCCAGCCGACCACGCCCCAGACCGACATCGCGGAACTCCAAAAGAATGTCGGTGACTGCTTGACGTTCTGCGGCAGCGTCTGCGTCCAGAGCACGCTTGCCTTCGGTACACCACGGGATGTAGAACGTGAAGTCAACCGCCGGCTGGCGCTCTTTCCAAAAGGCGGACTCTTCCTCGGACCGACCCACGCGATTCAAGTCGGGTCACCACTGGAGAACATTCTTGCGCTATACCGGACCGCCGGCTCGCTGATGGAGACAATAGACGCCAACATCCGCGCCCTCGGACAAGCTGATGAGCCCGAGACCGGCAAGGTCAATTTGTCAAAACTGTTTTGAATTCAAAAAAAGGAATTAACATGACAACCTCCACACCTCAAACCGAACCATCACCCATAACCCAATTGCGAAAAACCATGTTCGGATGTTCCTTCATATTGGCAGCGGCATTGTTCTGTACTATTGCAGCGCAATATGCGGCTGGAGAGGAACCATTGCCCAAGGGACCGGCTTCTGCGGATATGCAGGCCCCCCTTCCTCCAGGATGCGTCCACATGGGGGGGCAGGTGAGCGTGCAGATGGACAACTGCATGAAGAACTTGATCACAGCAAGGGATTTGGACACCCTGATCAAGCCTTTTCGCGAGAAAACCGATAGCCACCCAACTGGGTTCGGCCAACCGGATAATTGGCGAGCCGATTACTGGGGTAAGTGGTTCACAGCGCTGGCTTGGGGCTATGCGCACAAACCCATCGCCGAAACCCGGGAGCTGATGGATAGGGCGGTTGAGGAGTTGCTTGCCACGCAGGGAACCGATGGGAACATCAGTTCCTTTGCTGGTGAAAAACGCCTTAACGGTGGCTATGACGTCTGGGGACGTCAGTGCGTGATCCTGGGCTTGACGGCGTACTACGACATGACCGGTGACAAAGCGGCCCTTGATGCGGCGTGCCGGGTGCTCGACTGCTTGATCGACGAGGTGAAGCAGAAGAACGTGCGCATTTCGGATCTGGGATGGAAGATGTGGCGAGGTCTTGCGCCCAGCGTCATCGTAGAGTCGGGAGCAATTCTTTATCAACGTACCGGCCGGCAAAAGTATCGTGATTTCTCTGAAGGAGTCGTTGCGGAGTGGAATGTCCCAGGCAGGTTGGCGCCCAACGGGCTGAGGTTGGTCGATGATGCGCTGGCGGGCAAACCGGCGCGGATTGTGGGGTCTCCGAAAGGCTACGAGCAGCTCTATTGTTTCATTGGCTTATGCGAATTATTTAGGGCGACGGAAAATCGCAGGTATCTGGATGCCGCCGTTGCCCTCGCGCGGAACATCCGTGCGGATGAACTCTTTATTACGGGTACAGCGACTACAGACGAGGTCTGGTTCAAAGGTCAAGGAAAGCAGACGGGGATCGTGAGAATGCCAGCGGAGACGTGTGTCACGGCACATTGGATGTACTTCTGCTGGCACCTGTTGCGGCTAACCGACGATCCAGGTTATGCGGACGAGTTGGAATTGAGCCTCTACAATTCCCTACTGGGCGCGTTGATGCCGGAAGGCCACTGGTGGGGATACTTCCAGTCGCTGATGGGTGAACGCGTACCAAGTTATATTCAACAACCCGACACCGGTTTGAGTTGTTGTGTGGTCAGTGGCAGCCGTGCTCTGATGCTTACCCCGTTCTGGGCTGTCATGCAGGCGAAGGACGGTCCAGTTGTGAATCTGTATTTCCCAGGTAGCGCCGAAGTAAGGACCGCCTCCGGGTCCAAAACGCTTATTGAAATGGAAACAGATTATCCGCGTGAGGGAATCATTCGCCTGACCGTCAAGCCGCAGCAACCGGAAACATTCACCGTTGCTTTGCGCATTCCCGCATGGAGTGAGTCGACGACGCTCACGGTTAACGGTACTCCCGAGCCGGCAAAATCGGGAACGTATTCCCGAATCTCTCGTTTGTGGAAAGTCGGAGATCGCGTGGAGCTTCGCTTGGATATGCGCACGCGTATCCAGGACGCCCCTGACAAAAATGGACAAGTTGCATTGATACGGGGGCCGATCGTGTTGGCGCTCGATGAACGACTTGTACCGCCTGAGAAGAATGCCTTGGTCAGCGTCGATCGCGATGCAGTATCAGTATCGCACGGCAAGGCGAATCTCAATCCTGCGTCCGCCGAAAAGGCGGGCGTATGGCTTGCCGTTGATGTGCCGTTCCTGTACGACGGCAAGCGACGCACACTGACAATGTGTGACTATTCGTCAGCTGGCAACCAATGGTCCAGTACCAATCGATTTCGGACCTGGTTGCCCCAGCCCCTGCAACTGGAGACCGTTTACAATACGGGGGTGACCTGGAAAACGCTGACGCATGGGAACACGAGGCCGCAAGCGCCGGCCATTCCAGCAAAGCGAGCAGGCGCAAGAGCGGTATCTGAACGATGAACGCACGCGAAAGAGTATTGACGGCTTTGAGGCGCGACGGCGTGCCAGACTGGATTCATTGTGAATCAGGCACTGTGTTTTATGAAAACAGGGAAATGCCAATCCATGATTAGTAGGCCGAAAACAAAATGCCTGGCGCTCTTTCCAAAAGGCGGACTCTTCCTCGGACCCACCCATGCGATCCAGGTCGGGTCGCCACTGGAGAACATCCTTTCACTTTACAGAACAGCCGGCTCGCTGATGGAGACGATCGATGATTCGATACGAGCGCTTGGGCAGACCGAGGCGCCCGAGACATGCAAGGTCAATCTGTCAAAACTGTTTTAACGAAGACGTCATCATGATTACGCAAAAAGAGAGACAGCGGATATTTGATATGTAGGGGAAAACTAAATATGAACAAAAAGACACTTATACTGGCGCTATTTTGCGGCGCCATGAGCAACATTTCAGGAGCAGCGAACGACAAACTGGCGAAGGACTTCCTGTCGCCGCCCAAGGAGGCGCAGGTGTGGTGCTACTGGTGGTGGCTCAACGGCGCGGCCAGCAAGGAAGGGATCACACGCGACTTCGAGGAGATGCACAAGCAGGGGATCAGCGGCGCGCTTCTCTTTGACGCAGGCGAGGCTGGAGCGGGGGCACCCCGAGGTCCGGCCTTCATGAGTCCCGAGTGGCGCGAGCTCTACAAGCACGCCGTGCGCGAGGCGGATCGCTGCGGCATCGTCCTGACCGTCAACCTCTGCAGCGGCTGGAATGCCGGAGGGCCGTGGATCACGCCTGAACATGCCGCAAAAAAACTGGTCTCTTCACAGGCAATCGTAAAAGGCCCTGCCACTCTCTCTGTCACCCTGCCGAAGCCGCAGGCTGTGCAGGGCTTCTATCGTGACATCGCGGTCCTGGCCTCTCCTGCGGAAGAGTCCACCTTTACAGGCAAATGGAGCGCCAGTTCACAGTTTCAGGATTACGGTCCGGCTCTAGCTGAAGACGGAGATGACACATCACGCTGGATTTCCAACGGCAACAAGCCCGGGATGGGGCCGACGCCTGAGAAGCCTGAATTCCTCCAGTTCAAACTCGACGCGCCCCAAGCGGTTGGGGGCATCTATATAAAGGCCTATCCGGAGTGCGGGCCCAAAGAGGCTGAAGTGCAATGTTCGGATGACGGTGCGACCTTCCGTCCGCTCAAACGCGAGACCTTCAAGCCGCTGGAGGCGAAGGCCATCCTTTTCCCTGAAACCAAGGCCACTATTTTCCGTGTGGTGTTTTTGTCGGCGCATCCCTATCGGGGCGAAGCGAGTTGGAATGTCCAGGTCA
>JBAXCC010000349.1:0-4023 GCA_037141675.1 bacterium
GAACAAGGTAATGAAGAAAACAGTGACAACTTTAAATCAGGACTGGACATCCTCCCTCCTCCCTTCTACTTCCTCCTTGGTGTGCTTCATTTCAACTAAAATGAATCACACCCACGGGTGACAAAAAGTTATAAGACGCGGGTATAGATTTCCAGCAGACGGATCTTGCCAGTAAACTGGTATGGCTGTTCGAGGCTGGCTGTATATTGCCCGATGTATCCTTTGTCGGAATGGGGGCGGATATCGCCGGTGACAGCCGCTTCGCCGACTTTGTTGCCTTCTTGATAAATGCGGGCTGTTGTTCCGTCGAAGGTGAGTATCACACGAATCCATTTACCAGCTGTAATCGCGCCGCCGTCGCAGGATACGCCGCCCAGATGAAAACGCCACTTGTGGCCGAAGTTTTGAAGAAGCCAGCCTGCTCCCATGTAGTCGCCCATGCCTAAGACAACTGGCATCTTGCCCATCTCGTCAAAATAGATTTCCATGGCCACGCTGAACGGGTTACCGCTGAAAGCAGGCATGGCATTGATGACGGCACAGCCTTGCCCTTTTATGTCGAGTATGCCATTCGTAAAACTTGCGCCTTTTTCGAGTGTCAATCCAGAAGCTTGCGGCACTAATTTAAAAACAGGCTCGTTTTGGGGCGGATTGGCTTGTGCTGTGACCCAGGCGGCATCCTCTTTCTTGGGCGTCATGTTTGCCATTCCAGGCGCAAGGATGATGACGATGTAACGCGTCTTTTTTTGCTGATGGAATTTGGAATCTGTAAAGGAGGGTATATCTAAGGGCGCTTTATTGAGTTTTGCAATCGCACCCTCTTCGGATTGGCCATACACGTCATACTGTTCAAGTCCCACAACGCCTTGCACATCCCATGATAATGCGATGCTGCCATTGCCGGCTTCCGCGCGCGGCTTGAGGATCTGCTGTGCCGTTGTGCGTGCTTTGGCTTCATGCGAAATCCAGATCGGCGCGGCACGCATGGGCTTGAAGGAGGTCAGAGGACACCTCTCTCCAGCGGGCATGGCCGCGGGTTCGGGCTTATGCTGGTAGTCGTAGACAGCGCCGCTCTTCATCGTGCCGCAGGTCTCTGCTGGATCGGACACGAAGACGACGGCGTAATGCACGGTTCCAGGCGGCGGATTGGTATCACAGAGGGTTGAGCGTTCTGTGCGACCAATAAGCGTGGTCTCGTCCGGTTTAAATTTCGCTTTTGTGCCACGATGGACTTCTGCGATCAACCCGATCATGCGGGCGGAGGATTCCCAGTTCAAACGGACAAAGCCATAGACTTCGTCGGCTGTCTTGACTTCAGGCAATGGATTGGGCAAGTCCTGCGGGAGGATTTGGCGTGCGCGTCCAGCCATGATGCCGCTGCCGACCAGGTCGGCGTAGGGCATGTCAATGCGCGGTTTTGCGAGCATCTCTGTCCGTCCTGCGCGGATAATGGCGAGCATCTTCTGATAGTGCGCATCAGAAGTCCCTGTTAGCGATGTGACAGGCTTGCCCTCTGAGGGCCAGCGTGTGGGCCATACTTGTGTCGGGAACTTATCGAGGTCCTGTACGCTATGCAGGTAGCCGAAGCCATAAAAGACGCCGCGGCGCGAGAAGGTCTGGTCAACCTTTCGATCCCGGCAAAGCGCGAGTCCGTATCCGCCCTTGGCTGCAAAGGATTGGGGCAAGGGGGCGCGCAAAATCGTGCTCATCTCCGGCTTGTCAAAGTTGATCCAGTTGTCAAAACGTTTCATCACGCCCTTGTCATCCGCATGGCACGAAGCGCAGCCCGCCTCTTTCATCACAGCTTTCAGCGCATTGACGGTCTTAGGATACGCCGGCAGGCGCGGCGGCGCCAGCGTGTAATCCCAGGTGCCGGCATACATCGCATTCGAGTCCATCCAGGCGAAGACCAGCTCTTTTTCAGCCTTTGAAAGAATCTCGGAGTGCGTGGGCTTGAGCAGGGTGTCTGCGAGAATCGCCTTGCCGCTTCCATGCTCGTAAGGGTCAAAGACCTTGCAGGACCAGTAGGCTGTCCCGTTCATGCCGCAGATGCCGCCGACCATGTCGGCTGTATACATGCGTTCACGGCGAGCGGTCAGGTTTTCGTAAGAGATGTTGAAGACTTCTGTCCAGCCGGCCGAGAGATCGAGTCCCTTAGCCATGCCATTTTCGCCACCGTGGCAAAGCACGCATTTTGCGTCCCAGATGGGCTGGATTTTTTTTGTGTAATCGACCCAGCCTGTGCCCCAGGATTCCGGTTTCAACTGCTTGGGTTTGCGGTCTGCCAGGCGTGGCATGCCCATAGCCTTGGGCGCATACTCATGGCAGCCAGAGCAACTGCGCGTGGTTCCAGGCGCGGCCTGAACGAAGGTTCGCATGCCGCGCACCATCTTGTAATCCTTGTCCAGCAACTGGAAGTAGAGCGCACGTCCGGAAGGCGCCTCGAAATAGACGGAGCCGTCATCTTCGACAGGGACCATGCCGTGGAAAATCTTTGCGCTCCAGGCCAGCGCCGCTGAAATGGAGAAGGTCTGGTTGAAGCCATTGCTGCCGGGCGTTCCGCTGACGCGCGAGGTCTCTTCCAGGACGCGCAGCCACTTGATGGTTCCGCGCTTCACGTTCGGCATCGAGATATACACATCATTCACAAAGAAGGCTCCGCTGGTTTTTGTGCGGTCTGTCATGTCGAGCGATGTGCGCGGCACAGGACGCGGTACCAGCGGAATCGGATTGTGCAGGTCAATGGTCGGATCGCTATGAATGAGGACCTTTTTGCCAGAGCGGTCGATGAGCATGAGCGCATTCAGTTTGCCCGTGTTCCGCCTTCTGAAGCCCGGTGTCTCCACGGCAATCGAAGGGGCCTCTTTTTCTTGCGGTATGCCGCTGTAGAGCACGACATGGGCGTTGAGCGCCCAAGGATCACAGGAGTCCCCTCGGTCATGCGTGGGCTTTTCGGGCGACTCAAAATTGATGATGGCGGCCGGGTCGTTTTTGCCGACGCGTGTGTCGATCATGGCGATGGTTCCGCGCGGAGGCGCATTGTGCGGGCAGAAGGCCGCGACCACGAGTGAATCGTCGCCCGGCACGGGCTTGGCTTGGAGCACGGCTTCGGGGAAGACCATGTTATTGGCAAAGAGCGCTGTTTCATTACGTCCGTCCGGCAGGACGGTCCAGAGGCTTTGAATCACGAGCGCGTTTCGATCGACATATTCCCAGCGACCGAAGAGAATGCGGCCGTCCGGCAGGACGCACGGATCGAATTCCGTCACGTTATTTACGGAGATGGTATGTATGTCACTGCCGTCCGCGTTCATCACATGCAGGATGGCTACGCCATTGTTTGCGCATGGGACGAGTCCGCTGTAACGCGTGGAGGTAAAGATAATGCGTCCGTCTGGAAGGTAGCAGGGCTTCACATCATGATGACCGCCAGAACTGCCCTTGTAAGGGTTTCCGTTCTTGTCCTGGTTCGTCACTTGGCGCAGGCCTGTCCCGTCCACATTGATTTCATAGATGATGGAATTTCCCTTCGGCTGATCCTTGAAGCAGAAGAGAAGTTTTTTTGCATCATACGAAAGAGACGGATCAAAATACATGCCTTCGCCCAGCGTATTTTTTGTGGTTGCGTCGATGATCGCGCGGATACGCTGCTTCTCTTGCGGCTCCGCAGGATTCTCCAGCACATAGAGTCCGCCGCCGGGCCGCCATTGGTAAAAGGTGTCGTAGATATGAAGTGACTGATAATTAAAGCGCTTCGTGAAGAGGATGGGCGCGTTCAACAGGCTGCGGTCAGCGACCAGTGCGCTAGGCGTGCCCCCTTCTCCCAGACAGAGTGTGGCTGTCCCTAAAAAAAGAACTATCCAACGACCGATTGATTTTCCCTGCATATTTTCTCCTCCTTTTTCCCCTGTAGCGATAACGTATTAAGAATACCATATTTCTGTCATGCGTCCAGTCTCATAAAATGGCTAAAGCGACTTTCGGTTTTTGGCAGTAAACAGACAAGGTGCGAATCAGAAGAAA
>JBAXCC010000350.1:0-3991 GCA_037141675.1 bacterium
CACGAGGTCTGGACGCTTGGTTGCACCTGCTGGGAAATTGGAGTCATTATTTTTTACGGTCTTCCAAAAGCACGTCGGCATCATGCCCACTGAATATCGCAAGTTTGAGCGCCGAAGCCGGGTGACATTCGCTATAGGTAAGCCCGTCGCCCGCCACGTGGGAATACACAGACGAGCAACTTATTTCTCACAGAGGCACAGAGATCACAGAGAAGAGTGGTTTTTTTGGAGTGCGGCGACAAGCGGTATTCCGCGAGACACCTCTTTTGAGAGACCAGGAAAAGCGGTGCCGCGCTCGTCCGGCTGCTGCCGGATTGTCACCACACCCGAAATATCACGCTATCTCATCTCGTTCGCTGCGCCCTTTTCGTAGAACATCATTCAATCATATAGATAGTTTTAAAAAAAGGCATTTGCTATAGTGTTATCATTCTTAAGAGGATAATAATATGAATGAGTCAGTTGTCTGTAAGCGATGTGGATGTGATGCGTGCATCAAGAACGGTAAGGTTCGAAATGAGCAGCAACGATATAAATGCCCTCGATGCGAGCTGAATTTTGTTGAAGGGGATAAGCGCGTTAATAAGTACCGCGATTTAAGAACTGCTCTTGCGGACTTCTTTTATAAGAGTGGTGCGTCATCTCGTGATGCGGTTAGACAGTACTTCGGTCTTTCACAGTCCCTCTATTTTCGGCAAAGAAACAAGGAAACTAAAGCAAATTTGGATGCACAGGGGATAAAACCTCGCAGGGACATCCGGGGCTTAACATTTGACGAGATAAAGGCCTATTTAGAAAAGAATCGCTCTTTTCTAGGCAATGCTAAACGCTGGATTGTTGCCGAGGGCGAAATTATGCCTGGATATGAAGCCATTGTCATTTTGCGCCCTACACGTTCCGCAAAAGACAAAGACCAAACTGTGCCTTCTGATGACCATAATAAGGCATAATTCATCTATCTATGTTCCCAGGAAAGTATTTTTTTAACACCGTAACTGTTGCCATGCAATGTGAACTTCATGTTGAGAGGTTTATTCAGTCACTACCCTAATAAGGATTTCAAACACATGACACTACAGGAGTCGAGAAAAGAAAAGATCGCCTTTACTCAAGCATGTAAGGCAAGCGAGTGCCATGAAGGTGTCTTCGTTTACCGTCCAAGCAGTGAAGGCGCCATCATCTGCGGATGCGACCGAGCATGCAGCGGCGAACTTGTCATACCGGAGACGTTAGGCGGCCAGCGAGTCTGCGCGATTGAAGCTGCCTTCCAAGATTGCAAGAATTTGCAGAGTATTGTTATCCCGGCTTGTGTATCCAAAGTCACAAGTGAGATCTTCGGCTTTTGTCTTTCCCTTGAGGCATTTAAAGTAGCGCCGAGCAATCCCTACCTGTGTTCACTTGATGGTGTCCTGTTCAGCAAGGATACGACTCAATTGCTGCAATACCCGCAGGCGAAGGTCGGCGCTTATAATGTCCCGGAAGGCGTCAAAGCAATCCGCGCACTCGCATTCGCCTACTGCCATGGGGTTACATCCATAAAGTTGCCGGACAGTACGATGGATATCGGGGTTGACGCTTTCCGGATGTGCATACGGCTAAAAGACGTAAGGCTCCCTGCTGGCCTCGAAAAACTGGAGAGTGGCGTCTTTTCACATTGCTCGGTTCTCAGGTCAATTCATATTCCGGACAGTGTCGAATCTATTGAGAACGGCGCTTTTCATGACTGTAAAAGCTTAACAGCCTTGACCCTGCCGACGCATCTTCGACGGATTGGCCTCAACGCCTTCGCAGGTTGTGCCAGTCTGGAAGAAGTCACTATACCCAAAGATACAGCCGATGTTGGCCCCGGTGCTTTTTCGGAATGCACGTCGCTTAAATCCATCGATGTTGATCTCTGCAATCCGACCTTTCGCACCGTCAACGGTGTTCTGTTTGACAGCGTGAAAGCAGAACTGGTTCAGTATCCTGCTGGTCGGTCAGGTGCCTACGCCATTCCTGAAGGGACTGTGTCCATAAACGAACTAGCCTTTTGCGGCTGCGTCCAACTGAGCAATATTCATTTCCCAGCCACCTTGCACCAAATTGGCCAACAAGCTTTTGCTGAATGCGCCGGATTGGAGTCGGTCTCGCTACCCTGTTCGCTCCAGACTATCCACGAGGGGACATTCGCTTATTGCAAAAATCTGCGCGAGGTACGTGTCCCTCCAAACGTGGTCGCTGTCAATCATCTCGCCTTTGGAGGCTGTACCAAACTTAAGCGTATTATATTCGAAGGTTATGCGCCCCAGATTATGGAACACTCTTTTGGGGGTCTCAAACAAACAACCGTTTATCACCATGAAGGTATGAACGGGTGGGAGGATATGCCAGAAGGTTTAAAGTTGGCAATCATAAGTCCTCCATTCGCAACAGATTCTCATTGTCATTAAACAAGCTTTACTCACATCACAAAGAAAGGAATACAATCATGGGACTAGAATCATTTCTGATAGGCATCCTCGGGCATATGCAAACCGCTGAAGAGCAATTCGCCGTCGGTCTCGAGGCGCTGGAAGGAAAAAAAAGCGGTTGGCAGGATGCAGCAAAAGCAGTTCGTTATTTAAAATATGCGGCAGACCGGGGACATACGCCAGCATGTATCCGACTCGGAGAATGTCACGAATATGGTATCGGCACTGAACAGAACCCCACCGAAGCGGCACGGCTTTATCGTCTTGCGGCAGACAAAGGGTATGCCGAGGCATTGCGTCGTCTGGGGGACTGTCACAGAACGGAAGCTGGTGTCGAACAAAACTCCGCGAAAGCACTCAAACTCTACCACGAGGCATCGGATCAGAACGATCCTGGAGGACAGAATGGCATCGGACTTTGCCACGAACAGGGACTCGGTGTCCAGCAGGATCATACCGAAGCGGTTAAATGGTATCGTATGGCTGCAGACCAAGGTTATGCTGAAGCGCAATACAATCTTGGACGTTGTTACAGCCAAGGGATTGGCGTTCCCCTTGATCACGTCAAAGCAGCGGAATACTATACGCTTGCCGCCGAACAGGCTAATGAGGGTATTGACATACGTAGTCGCAAACAGACTCGTCCGCTCATCGTTGAAGCACAGTTTGTACTTGCCGAATGCTATGAAAACGGAATAGGTGTCGAACAGAGCGATGGAGAAGCCCAACGATGGTATCACAAAGCCGCTTATAGAAGTCACCCAGAAGCGAGCATCAAATACGCCGCGATTCTTAATCGTACCGTATGACCTTCCTTATAAACACTTCAGCCATGATGGGGCTATTTATACTCTGTTGTCGGCTACAAATATCTTTTATTTTAGCACTTGAACTTTCTGTGTAAAAGACGTAAGCTAGCACCATATTCCGTTTGGGAAAAAATCAGTTTGTTCTTTTCCATAGCGGGGAACACATCCCGTACATTTTGATTTTGCGCGTATGCGCATTAAAGTTTTGGAGATAAACAGACAGGTTTTGACTGGAATATGTCCGATTGGTATGGCTGAAATTTGTTTATACAGAAGATCGTTTAATGAGTGGACGCATGTAAAAAAGGAGCAACGGTATGAGTAAGTGTCGGTATTGCAATTCAAGTTCGTATGGTTCGGGCTGTTCGCATAGCCCACACAAAAAGCATGAACACACCGATGATGATCGCAAGTGTGAGTTTTGTGGTTCATCATCTTATGGTGGTGGGTGTTCTCACAATCCGACAGGCAAACACCGCCACGGGCACGGTAACAACAAGTGCGTTTGGTGTGGTTCTTCATCAACAGGAAGTGGTTGTTCACACAGTCCAAATCGAACTCACGAGAGGTAAGTTAATTTGTCTAACGTGTTTTAAAGTCTCTTTGGGTGGGGAGCGAGCGAACGCAAGTAGAAGAATCTCTCGCTGAGTGCAAGTGGGATACGTGAAGAAATTTTGTCACTAGCATCCCATAGGATTTACCAGAAACATTCCAGCACCTATGATTGGCACA
>JBAXCC010000351.1:0-3920 GCA_037141675.1 bacterium
CCCGGCATGCTCGAAGAGCCCTATTTGCCGGGTTTTTTAACCGGACAGTAGTGAAATATATTTTGTGATTTATGTGGATTTTGTGGTTCCAATCAAAGAGGGGAAATGGATTTCGTGGTTGCCCGAGGAACAGCATGTCAGGGAGTTCCTCGGGTCAGATTTCAAGGCCCGTGTCAAAACAATCATGTCAAACGAGATGTATGGCCCTTGGATGGGACCATGGGAATGATCGGAGGTAAATCACGATGAAATATGTCATTTTCTTTCTTATTACTACGGCATGCATTTTTGTTTCTGCACAGAATATCAGTTCTAGGTCTGCGGGGGATGGAGGAAATATTTCGGATATACGGCTCAAGAGGCTTCAATCCTCTGAGAACGAAATTGTCACATCCATTCCGCATGAGGCTACTGAAGTACAGAAAGCTGAAGCATTTGCAAAAATCGCTCGGTTGTATAGGTATGAAACAAACACAACTGCTGTAGCAAAAAAATCTAGCTATGCACAAAAAGCTCTTCAATGTCAGAACCTCCCGTTGCTTATACGTTGCGATATGCATCTGTTGTTCTCTGAAGCACTCAATAGGCAGTCCAAGCAATTGCCGTCGGCTGTTAAAGAACTAACGGAACGGCAGCTTATAAGTTATCTAGAGGGTCTCGCACTAACCCTTGATCATCTGAAGGTCACAGATCGAGTGTCTCTGCGCGGCATTGATCGCTTTGACTCCCCCCCTGGGAGCCCCTTGAGAGCTAAACTGGAAAAGCGTTATGCGGAACAGGTGGCTTACGCTGAATACGCCAGGGAACAGAACGAACTTTTGACTTACCGAGACAGTTTTCTTCAGTCGTTTTTTGTGCTCTGCGATCCATCCGCGTTTGAACGTTACGACTTCAACAAAAAATTGCTGGAGATGGGTTATTCCGAAGAGAAGGCCAGAGCGGTCTGCGAGGTTCTCAGGTCCGCCGCACAGAAGAACGTCGAGAGCAAGAGGATCTGGACGGCCGCACCACATAATATCTCTCCAGACCCGACGAACAGTGTCCTCCTAAAGCCGAACGATGTCCCATGCTTTTCCGAGCAAGATTGGGAGTCGCGCGGCCTTGCTTACGAACAGAAGATCCGCACCTTGCTTGCGGAGGCGCGGACAAACGACAACTACAAAGTCATGGATCAAAATCATCAACTGTTCAGGCAGATGAACATTTTAAATGTAAAAGAATACATCGAAAGCGATTTCCCAAAGTACCTTCAAGCCCATCCCGACCGCATCCTCGCGCTGCGCCTGGATATCCTGCAGTTTCTCTATGAAATGAGGGACTGGAGCTACGATGTGAAGAACCCTCCCCTCTACAAGATCACGCCGCCCTTGACCCCCGACAGGAACTGGTTCCCGGGCACCCCGCCGGAAGAGATCCCAGACCCGGCAGTCAGGGAACGGTATGTCAAGGAACTGGCACTGAAGGATAAAATCGAAAAGAAGCATCTTCGGGAACACACGCTTCAGGACAAGTACGAGTCCCACCTGAGATTCATCCACATGGTCCTGAAATCCAAGAAGGAGGATGCAGCGCGGAAAGGGAAGCAGGAAGCGTTGAAAACGTTTGAGGAACTCCTGAAAAAGCAGATCACCAACACTGCTCTGCTGGACATCATCTATGGCCGTCCTAAGTCCACGCAAGCAACAACCAACGCTGTGTCAACGCCGCAGAGTATGTAGGTCGCAACCTTTGGCGGGGCGAAAAACAGGTCTTTGCAGTAAAATACACAACTGTGTGACCCCAGCGAATTGGGCATTAACAAGAAAGTTTGTGATTTTTGTGGATTTTGTGGTTCCGAAGCACAATAATCTTCATGTTTATGACTACGATACCTCGACGTGTTTGGTTGGAGATAGATCTCGGTAAGTTGATTTCGAATTACCGCAAGATTCGCATGGCGGTTGCGCCGGCGCAGGTGCTGGCTGTGCTGAAGGCCTATACCTGCTCTTTGGCGGATACCAGATGGCTCTGATGCGCCTACAGAAAACAATCTTCCATGGAGTAATCAATACTTTTCCATTATTTCGAACGGCGCTGTGACGGTAAGAAAGTTCGTCTATTCCGCTTGGCGTGAGATTACCGATACACACTCAACCGTATCCAATGTGCCATAATCGCTTTTCTACCGGAGGTCTTTTAAAATGAGCTGTTCACGAATGAGTGCCATACTTAATCGATTACTGGGTGTTATTGTATCTTTCTTGGCTATCTGTCACGTTAGCCTAGCCACCTCTTCCTCTCCCGTTCAGGATCATGAGGCACACCCTGGAAAGCAGAATATTTCCGAGTGGAAACGAGATCAGGCAGCATGGGCAAGTCGCCCACGAGGGTATTTTGTCTGCGCCCCATCCGCTATCAAAACTCTCGTCAATTCACAACAGAATAAAGATGAAGTAATATGGCTGGAAAACCAATGGAACCAACTGCAAGCCGCATGGACTAACCAGCCTATAAAATTCAAGTCTTTTGCCCTTAATGCAGTGAAATCCGTTACTAATGATAACTCTGGAGGTGTTGCGCAGCAACGTAAGGCCCACCTTTTCACCATGGTCACGTGCCTCCCTATCCCGTCGTTTAACCATACGAATGAAATAAGCAGCGATTTTTACTTCAATCTTAAATGGAACACATTGGATCAAATGCTAAGAGACACACCATCGTTGGACAACACATCTTCCATATGGATGGATTTCGCGTGGCTACTGGGAGATGTGCGATCAAATATTATTGAGGGATACAAATGTAATAATGGGATAAACGGTGTTTTTGGACTTTCAGATGAACAGCGAATTTACGTGCTTGACTTACAAAACTGGACTGCTGATATGGGAATTTATCAAATGACGCTTGAGATGACATGCCGTCTCTGGACACAATGCAAAATTGTCGAGATTCGTGAGTTCGCCTCCAAACTCCCGCCTGAAAAACGCAAGGTGTTCCTGGATGAGATCGCCCGCCGGGCCAAGTCAGACGCAAAAGAGATTGAGCTGTTGAACAAGCCTTTGTCATAAACAAGGGGATCAGCGGCCCTTTGTTTTATCGCGAACAATGCAACAAAACGAAGCGCGACGCTTTTCCCCGTTCAGGTAAATCGATTATGAAAACACCTATACTTTTGTTTTTCCTTATGGTTACGGTTCCTAGCTTTTCCGAGCAAGATTTGGAGGTACGTGGCCTTGCGTATGAACTGAAGATCCGCACCCTGCTAGCGGAGGCGAGGACAAATGACAACTTTAGCGTCATGGATCAAAACAAGCGCTTGTTTGATCAAATGTATGCACTTGATCCGAAGTGTTATATTGACAGTGAGTTCCCAAAATACCTTCAGGCCCATCCGGACCGCATCCTTGCTTTACGTCTGGATATCCTACAGTTCTTATACGAGATGCGTGACTGGAATTATGATTTAAAAAATCATCCACCTTTTGAGAAATACAGTATTGGCATGCCTTTACCTGATCCTAAAATGCAAGCCGAACTTGAACAAAAGATTGCCGAAAGTGAAAAAAATCGAAAAAAGCACTTTCGTGAGCACACGCTTCAGGATAAATACGAATCAAGCCTAAGGACTATCCAGATGGGGTTTAAATCCAGGCAGCAGGATGCAGCGCAGAAAGGGAATCAGGAAAAGCTGAAAGTGCTCGAGGAACTCCTGAAAAAGCAGATCACCAACGCTGCTCTGCTGGACATCATCTATGGCCGTCCGAAGTCCCCGCAAGCAACAACCAACGCTGTGCCAACGCCGCAGAGCATGTAGGTCGCAACCTTTGGCGGGACGAAACAACCCCGGTTTTTGCGGTAAAATACACAACTGTGTGACCCCAAAGAATTGGGCATTAACAAGAAAGTTTGTGATTTTTGTGGATTTTGTGGTTCCGAAG
>JBAXCC010000352.1:0-3915 GCA_037141675.1 bacterium
AGGAACTCAATAAACTCACAGCCTAAAAACGTTCATTTGATCTTGCAAGTCACCAATTCAATTTGTATTGCGGTCTAGGCTTCACAGTTAAGAGAGAAACTGATAAATTATATCTAAATCAGTTTTGATCAACAACTTAAAGGAGTCATTCATGAAGCATTACATTGAGGGCAAAGTGATTATTATTACTGGAGCATCTTCCGGTTTTGGCGAAGCAGCAGCTTACATGCTCAACGAAATGGGCGCACGGCTGGTTCTGACCGGGCGCACGCTCAAGACCTTAAATGCCGTTGGCAAAAAACTGAACCCAAAATCCTGGATCGCCGTTGCCGCAGATGCAACCGTCACCAAGGATTGGACAAAGGTTGTCAAACAGGCGGTGAAGGCCTTTGGGAGAATCGACGTCCTAGTATGTAATCATGGCTGCGGCGTCAAGATCGCCAATGTGGATGTCATGACAGATGACGAATATCAGTCCATCTTGGACACCAACCTGACCTCCATCATGAAGGGTGCCCGCGCCGTTATTCCGGAAATGCGCAAATCCGGTTCCGGACACATCATCAACGTTTCCAGCGGATGCGCACATTTTGCCTGGCCGTCATGGGCTATTTATACAGCAGCGAAGTCCGGCATGGTCGGCTACACCCGTTGCCTGCATAAGGAGATGGAAACATGGGGCGGCAAGGCAACGTGCTTTATCCCTGGCGCCGCTCGCACCAACTTCTGCAGCAATGCTAAAATTGACGATAGCTGGATGGAAGGCTATCCCACCGCAGAAGACTTTGCGCGCACACTGGTTCACTGCATTGACGTTCCCGCGAACTGCGTCATCGACGAAGTCAGCATCTGGGGTACCAAGCAAGTCAAGGATATGCTGACAGCGTACTAGCGCACCGTATAGACAATCTTGATGCTTCCCTTTTGGAGCGGCTCTTTAAAGCGCACAGCAATGCGCGTGAACTCGCTTCCGAAGTTAGGAAGTTTTTCAGGCACCAACTCGACAGGAGCTGAGGCAACAACCCGCGCTTGGATGGATTGCTTATCATTGATCAGTTCAACCGTGGTTGTGTCATTCGTCTTAAAAGTGCCCGTCAACACAATAGCGGTTTCAAATTTTTTATTCTCCGTAGCTGAAAAACGGTCTTCAACAGTAATAGTGCGCGCTTCTCTGTCGAAAAGATAATCGCGCTCCAGAATAGTCATATTCTTAACAGTGGGATAGGCTGGACGCATATCAATCAAATAGCTGTCCTGCTTGTCGCTCTGCGTCGCCCGCAAAACAATCGGCTTCACCTTTGTAGCCACAGCCTGCTGAATGCCATCAATATACGGAACTGGATGTCCGTAGGAATTCAGAATCGGGAAGGTGTAGCGCTTGCCGCTAAACACTTCCGCCGTATACCGCTTGGGGCCACCCGCATCGCCGGTGATGGTCTTGCCGCCGACAGCGATCATATAGGAGCCAATGTCGTTATGACTGTGATTGCCGTTTCCTCCAGCCTTGATCGCTGCTCCGAACGAGTAATCAGGCATCTTGGAAATCATAATGGTAGCACTGCTAAAATAGAAACCGTAAGGCTGTTCTGGCTTAGCTGTCGCAGATGCCAAAGGATATCGGATTGACGCTGGCACCATATCACAAAAATCCATACAGAGAAGCGGATCAGAGGCCAAGGGTTCCATATTAGGTAACTTCAAGTTCATCACTTGATTGCAATATTGCAGAATGTTCCTAGAGGGTCGTGTGCCTAATCCGCAATCGCCAAATGCCGGCGAGAGATTCGGCATCACTTCAATGCGCACGCCATAACGAGCAACTTGATCAACCTTTTCATCCTTACACAAATCATATTTTCCTTTTGAAAGCTGCCAAATCATCTCGCGTAAATAGAGAAAGTTTGAAAAGCCGTAATTCCAATACCCTGTACCCTCATAGCAATAGCCATCACTCGGAAAACCTTCAAGGAAACGTTGAATTTTTACTAATGCTGCTGCAGTAATCTTTGCCCGAAACAATTTATCGGGATGCAAGGTCAGTGTTGCTCCCACAACGCCATTCCAGCACACAGAATTCCAGTTGTGATCACAGTCCGTCCACCACTCCGTCGTTTTTCCATTCGGCTGAATAATGACAGCCAGTTCTATCGGTTTATAAATACGTTCATCAATTGTGTTAACTATTTTCTGCTTGAGTGCCGGGGGAACTTTATCCCCCAGCATATAGGTCACATTGGCAAGCTGATAGGCAAAGGCGGAGGATGCCAGATCAATCGTATACTGCTTGCGCTTAAAATTTGAAAGACTGCGGTCATGTGCAGGCAAGGTCCAGCAGGGCTCGTCACAATACGCCTGGATTGCTTCCAAGATATAGGGCAGAAATCGTCCCTTGTTCTCCACACACTCCATGTAGACACACGGCATAAATCCGCGGCGGCGGTCGCCGATCATCTTCTGCCCTTTGTCGCGACCTCCATTGACGGTAAACTCAAGATAGGCTTCGTTGTCCCATTTGGGCAAGGGTGTTTTAAGTGTCTGCTCTGCAGCCTTTAGAAAGCGTCCACGATAGACGCTCTGCACATTTGTACTGTCCCATACTGCGCGATTGGTAATCGGAGTAGAAAAGCCTTCTGGTTTCTCTGGCATCCAGGTCAACACCTGAGGCACTAACTTTCCACCCACCCCCATTGGACTTTCCTTCTTTGCCTCTTGAGCAAAGCACGACATGGCAATTACACTTGCGACCAACATCCCCCATTGTTTCATCATCATAGCATCTCCCAATTAATATGGTGCACAGTATAGCATGCTCAAAAGCTAACCGCATCAACAAAAATCAGGAAGGACTGCTTCATATATTGCATGAGACGTAAGGGACTAATGAGACAGATGGGACCTAGGGAGTTTCGTCCCCTCCGTCCCTTTCCACTATTCCAATCGACTTCCTCTACGCCTTCCGTTGTGGACCTAATGCGATGCGGAGGAGGAGCCAGAGGCCGAGGAAGAGCGGAATGACGGGCCAATAGGTCAAGGCTGTTGCCGTGGAGTAGTCAGACGAGACCTTGAGCGAGAGTTCAAGCTTGCCACCACATTCGTTCTGCAAGGCGCGTGCGAAGCGCAGTAAGCGACCATGCTCGGGCATGGCGATGTTGATGGCAGTCCCCTGCCCTGCTGCTGCAGCCTGCTGTTCGACAATCTTTGTCGCAACGCGATCCAACGAATCACGGTCTTGAACGGAGAGTTGTTCGTCCACCCGATTAGCAAATTCGCGACTGAAGTTGCCGTCATTGTAGCCCACTTGTGTTTGTGGCGCGCGTTCATCATAGATGTTATTATCCATGCGAAGCGCTTCCCGGCGGTTGACTAATCCGATCTTGACCTGTTCCCGGACCACATTGCGGAATTGTACGCGGGCATCCTCGTTCAAGGTCTGCTCAGCCTGCGACAGGTTGACAGCCTGTTGCAAGGCCTTCTGCGCCTGAATACGGTCGCCTTTTTCCAATAAGGCGCCAATCGATCCCAACTTACCTTTCGCCTCTTTAAGATTTCTAGATCCCTGCGCTGCATTGCTTGCCAGATATTGGGAACGTCCGAAATTCCTGACCGAGCCACCTTCCTCAGGATCATCCTTTACATCAAGCTCATCAAAGTCCTGATTGGCCAGACGATACTTTGAGCCTGGGGGAACAAAGATCGTCCATTGAATATTCTGCAAGGGCAATTCTGGGAAGCGTATTGCAGGAATTGTCATCGTTCCACCCGCAGTTCCCTTAAGACTATCCGCATAGACCAGGTCAATGGATGTCTGTTTCTCTGATGCCAGCAATTCAAGTGGAATATTCAAGTTATTGTCACTGTCACGTGCAATCGCGACTTCCGTGCCATTGACTTGTGCAGCCCACAGTTCGCTGGTTG
>JBAXCC010000353.1:0-3914 GCA_037141675.1 bacterium
CATATAATATCCGTAAAAGGTCGAGACACCCTGCACCCCATTCTTGCCCAACACGCTGCTCATCATCTCTTTTGGGTCACGCAAATTGGAGAGCGCCAACAGAGCCGCAGCCTGCTTGCTCTCTGCAGGGTCAGGCTTGATTGAGCGCAAGCGAGCCAGCGCCGCCGTGCAGGCACTCTTCATTGCGCTGTCACCAAACACATCCGCCATCTTTTCGCCACAGACAAAGGCATTCACCATAAGCGCCTGCATGCCGGCCTTTACAGCAGGCCCGTTGTGTTGTGTCGGCCAGTCCAGAAATCCGCTGGGCGTCGCGCATTTGCCCTCTTTATCAATGTGCTTGACCAAATTGTCAAAGACTCCCTTGAGATAGCTCTGCTGCTCTTTGAGGTAGGCAACATCGCCAGTATAGAAATACCAGTCGTACTGGCAACGCACCCACCAGAGGGTATAGGAGGGCATGCCATTCATCCATGCATTTGCAGGGGTCGTAGCCTTCATGTAATCCAGCGACTTCGGAAGCACATCCTGTTGTCCGAACACCGCCATCAAGGTCATCAGTTCCGGATGCATGTCACCCATCCAGACAAGCCTGTCGCGCTTGATACCATCCCAGATAAAATCTTGCGTGCAAAGATGCAAGGTCCGAGCCGCGGTTGCCCACACCTGATTCAGCCTCTCATCACTTGACTTGAAGGAACCGAGTTGCGCCATCTGACGCATAATCGAAACAGCCTCAACCGATTCCAGACTGAGCACGCCTTTGGAGACCAGATCGATGCGCACAAAACGGAAGCCTGTCTCGCCGACCTCACGCGTACCCAGCCACGGCAGATCTATGACACTGTCGCGAATTGCATGGTCGTTGCAGGCCCCGCGCTCGCCCAATTCAGACATCGCCTCAGCCGCGGATTCGCCGAAGCGGATGCGCACCTTTACGCCCTTGCCGCTTGGGCCACCGGACATCAGCTTCACTCCACCATGCAATTCACGGCCAAAATCTACGAGCACCGAAGCTGGCGTACCTTTGTTCTCCATGCGGCAGCCACTGCCATTTAGAAAGCGTCCTTCAGGGACCTGCCCCAGTTTGGGCTTCAGCAAAATAGTCGCATCACCGACTGTGGCCTGCTCCTGCGCGCCAGAGGTCCACAGCACCCGCGTCGGCAACAGATACGTCCGCGTTCTTGGATCAACCCGCTCTGCGGAACAGAACGTCATCATCATGCCACTCAGCAACACCCCAGAAATTATACTCCTGCTCATAAACATACCCTCTCTTCTAAAAATCACTTAAGCGTTAAGCGTTTGAACGCTCAATTAAGTAATCGCAACTATACCACATCGTCCCTGCCACAATCAATTCCGAGGAATGCCTAATAGGTGGCAAAATTTCAGCTTGCGCTTCATTCCGCACCGTCCTATACTTGCCGCACAGTGCATAAAACGCTAAACGTTAGGCAAAAAGGAAATAAACATGAAGACAATTTGGCAAATATATAAACTGCATGCCTCCATTGCAAATGGAAACCATCACAACGTCTGCTTAGGGCGCAAACTAACGAAAGTGGCTTGCTGCATCTTTTCGGCTTTTCTAGCTGTTTATCTGACAGGATGTGCGACCGTGCCTTTATCAATTAAGCCTGAAGAGGCTCAGGATATCAAGAAGGTTGCAATAGTTTCTATCTTTGAAGACGATTTTGACTGGACAGCTTTTGATCTTCTGGTATGGAACTGGAAGCGTGGCACCCATAAGATCTCCGAGTGGGGCATAGACGCCAGCGCAGAGAAGGCCGCGCGCCAAGCCATCGGGGAAATGTCCAGTTATTCGATTGTCGATATTTCCAAAGCCAGAGGCGAGTTGCTTTTAGCAACCAAGAAAGAAACAAATACGGGACGAAAACTGACGTTGCCAGATGCTGCGCCCCTGTTGCAAGCACTTGGCAAAAAATATCATATCGATACGTTAATCGTGATCTCTAAAGGTAAGTTGCAGCATTTTCCATTGACAGGCCGTACAGTTGCGATTGGAGGAAATGGGATCGCAAAGGAAATGACTATGAGAAATTTAGGCGCCGGGCGGATCGCCTTATACAGTACAGTGACTGTAGATGTATATAGTGTAAAAACCTTGAAGATAATCGCCAGCAATCAGGGGTTCCGGTGGATTCATGTTGATCAAACACTGTTTGATGAATGCGTCGAGGGGAAAGGGACAACATGGGACAATGGCCTTAAGACTACTGTGGCGAACATGGTTAATGCTGCGGTCTGTGACGGAATCCGTTACACCCGGCTAACCCACACGCCAGGGCAGCCAAACTCTTCTGCTCAAGCAAGCGAACAGGTTCATCATGGTGTCATGCCGACTGGCAACAGGCTGAACAAGATCAGCACTGGGATGACCATGAAGGATGTCTATGATCAGCTCGGACAACCCACTGGCGCCGTGTTGTATTATACGAAAAAGGCTTTGACTCCTTTCTATGCGGGGGCCGACCAGGCACGATTCGATGCTCTTTACCGGAACGAGGGCAGAATTACGTTCTCCGGTGCAGGTCCTAGCGGCTTTTTGTTAAGAGTGCTGGAGGTCAAACAGGACACCAAAGAAACAGGTTATGACGAACAGCAGAATCGTTCCATGCCTATCTATCGTATCGGCCGTGAAGAATGCCTTAACAATATGCCTCAGTAGTTGGGAACATTGGGGGCCAATCCAGAGTTGTCAGGGGCCTCTGCGGATAAGCCCTTTACAGCATCCGAAGAGAAAAGGTCGAACCGTCCTAACTTTGCCGCACATTGCATAAAGCACTAATCGTTGTGTAGCGTAATAAAACAATCTCGAGGAATCATGTCATGAAAGTACTTATCACGGGGTCCTCTGGGTTGATCGGGTCGGCGCTGACCGAATGCCTCTCCGCAAATAGTCATGAAGTGGTTCGTTTACTGCGCCATAACGTCTTGGAAGGCTCACCTTTCTGGGATCCAGAGCGTGGCGTCGTGAATTTGGCTGATGTCAGGGATATCGACGCTGTAGTTCACTTGGCCGGCGATAGCATAGCGGAGGGCCGATGGAACGAGCGGAAGAAGGCTCGAATTCTTGACAGCCGTGTCAGAGGGACCCAGCTGTTGGCCGAGTTCTTTGCAGCGTCACAGAACAAACCACGTATCATCGTTGCCGCTTCAGCAATTGGTATTTACGGAGATCGCGGAGACGCGCTTCTTGACGAAACCAGTGCTCCAGGAACCGGCTTCTTGGCCGATGTGGTCAAGCAGTGGGAAGGCGCTACGTCTGCCGCTTCCGATGCAGGCATTCGAGTAGCAAATGTTCGCCTGGGTGTGGTCCTAAGCGCTGCGGGTGGCGCATTGAAGAAGATGCTTCTTCCCTTCAGAATGGGGCTCGGCGGCGTTATCGGCAGTGGGAAACAATACATGAGCTGGGTGGGTCTTGATGATGTCGTGGAGATGATCCAACACGTTATCGTGAACGATTCACTGCAAGGCCCAGTCAATCTGGTTTCGCCCAATGCCATCAGCAATCGGGAGTTCACCAGACTTCTAGGGCACGCATTGCATCGTCCGGCCCTATTCCCAATGCCAGCGTTTGCTGCGCGAATAGCATTCGGCGAAATGGCCGATGATCTGCTGCTGGCAAGCACCCGGGTGGTGCCCAAGAAGCTGATGGCTAGCAGATACACGTTCCGCCACCCCCACCTGGAAGAACTGTTAAAACACATACTGAGCCAATCGCATCATGAGTCAGTACTATAAAGTTTTCAAGGCGTGCACAAGGCATGTAGTAAATATTCAAAAAATCGATAAACACAAAGGAGATGCCCAGTATGACAAACTCGAAACCAACTAAGTATGCATTCCTAATCGGCGCTACCTATTTCTGCTTCATGGCTGTGGCACAC
>JBAXCC010000354.1:0-3913 GCA_037141675.1 bacterium
TGACGATAAAGCCCATTAGACAAATGCCGGCGAACATCCAGAATGTCTGTGCTGGCCCCAAGGCTGTATTGATCGGCTTGAAGCTGACCGTCAGCGCGAAGCATCCGATCCATAACGCGGAGACGCCGACGCTCATGGCCGCACCCCTGATTCGATTGGGGAATATCTCCGAGAGCAGCACCCAAGTGATGGGCGCGAGGGTCATGGAATAAATAGCAATGGCGACGAGAACTGTGACCAATACTGCAATGCCCTTGAGTTCAAGATAGTAGCAGAGCCCGAGCACCGTGTAGGTTGCGGCCAATCCGCCTGCCCCGAGCAACATCAGCGGACGGCGTCCCCACTTGTCCACCGTGCCGATAGCCACAAAGGTCGCCACCAAATTCACGATGCCCGTGATGACAATGTTAAACATCATGCCGCTGACATCATATCCTGCCGAGCGGAAGATCTCCTCCGCATAGTTGAAGATCACATTGATTCCGCACCATTGCTGGAAGACGGCCAGAAAGATACCAAGTCCAATGATTTTGAGCAGGGCCGGCTGGAAGAGTTCCGAATAGCGGACGGTGTCGTGTTCATTCTTAAGCGTAGTCTCTACATCGGCGATCTCCGCCTCTGCATAGTCTGCGCCTCCGATACGGGTCAGGAGTTTCCGCGCTTCATCCGCACGTCCCTTTTTGAGCAACCAACGCGGGGACTCGGGAATCGCCAGCGCCAACAGGAAGAAGAGCGCGGCAGGGATAGCTTCTGCGCCGAACATCCAACGCCAGCCGATTTGTCCGTTCCAGGATTTAAGGATGACATCAAGCGAAGCATCTTTCGCTACAGGCGCAATCTCATAGATGATCCAGTTGACGATCTGCGCGGCCAGCACACCAATCACGATGGTGAGCTGGTTGATGGAGACAAAGCGTCCGCGCATTTCAGTCGGTGAGGTCTCTGCAATATACATGGGCGATATATTGGATGCCAAGCCAATGCCAATACCGCCAACAATGCGAGCCCAGATGAAACTGGTATAGGTGCTCGCTAAAGCTGTCCATACTCCGGAGAGGGTGAAGAGGACTGCTGCTCCCACGAGTAATTTTTTTCGCCCTAACTGATCCGCCACCATGCCCGAGAGCATTGCACCGACTAAACAGCCGGCCAGCGCTGAACTCATGGCCCAGCCTGCCCACCAGGTTTGATCTGCGCCCGTCAGACCAAAGAACGGTTCATAAAAAGGTTTTGCGCCACCGATGACGACCCAGTCATAACCGAATAGCAGTCCGCCCATGGCTGCAACCAGGCAGATCGTCCAGATATATTTCATCTGATACTCTCTCATCGTGAACTCCTTGTAAAAATTAGCATTGCTAAAACAATCGCATAGTTATCTGCGGAGGTCAAGAATCGTTTGCAGTCAGATCAAAAATGCTTCGGCAAACGCTTTTGTTCGGCTGGCGAAAAGCAATTTGGACACGGGACATGCGACGCGGGACTTGGGGATGCCCAGTTTCGAGTTTCAAGTTTCCAGCGTCTCTTTCCCTTACGGCACCAGCGTGAGGCGGCCCCAGGCACTGCGGTCGGAGGAGTTGCGCGCGCCGCCGCACCAGACAAGCTGAGCGGAGCGGCCTTTGCCGTCGGTGCTGTTGTTGAGCGCGAGGTCGAAGAGGAGTTCCATACCCTCTTTCGGCGTGATGGCAAGCGCGGTCCACGGAATGGAGGCCTCGAGTGTATAGCCCTTGCCGTCCACCGTGGGCGTGACGGAGGTTTCGATCGCTGGCTGCGCGGACTGGTTCGCGACAAAGGTCTGGTTGTTCTTGCCCGCCCCCAGCAGGACTTGGCGGTCGGTGAAGAGCAGCGGGCCACCCTGATCTATCTTCTCGCTGCCGATGAAGAGTTCGATGCCGTCGGCGTTCCAGAGATGGTCGGGCTTCTGCTCGTTCTGCATGGGTGTCGGATCCGTGACGTTCGCCAGTAGGTAGAGGTTCTTGTCGTCCCAGCTCACCTTGAAGGAGGCTTCCACGCCGCCGGTCTCACGACCTGCTGCGAGACGGTCCGCGCTGATGCGCTCGGGCGGACGTCCCGGCCAGCCTGCGAGTTGACCGTCAATGACCATAGCCGCGGTGGGGCGTCCGGCAGAAACCTTGCGTGTGCCACTGCCAGCCTTGCCGCTAAAGTGCGGGTTGTCGAGCAGGTATGGAGCCTTGCCATCAAGCCAGATATCGTAGATCGTTGCGTGAGTCTTGGCCATCTCAGCGAGAAGGTCGCGGTAGGGACGGTCAGCCACGTTGAAGAGCCCGGTGTTCGCGCGTTCGCCGTTGAGTCCTTCGAAGAAGCGTCCGGTGACGGCCTGGTCAAGCAGGGTGAACCACTCGATGCCGACGACGAAGCCCAGCGAGGCGGCGCCTTCAACGTAGTGGCGGTAAGCGAGGCCGCGCTCCTTCTGTGAGGCCATATCCATGTTGCTGGGTCCGGCATTGCTCTCCTTGGTCGCCGTGAAGTAGAACTCGCTCCACATCTGCGGCTTGCGGCCTGTCCACTCGTAGAGGCGGCGGATGAAGGCGGCGTCCATGCCGCAGGCGTAGTAGTTGATGCTGATGACGTCCATATACTTGCCGGCTACGCGGCAAAGGATTTCGCTGTTGGCGGTGCCGGGCTGCCAGCGGTTGCCGATCAGCATGTGGTTCGTGTCATACTTGCGGAAGGTGGTGGTGATGGAGCTGTAGTAGGCTTCGAGGAAGCGTTCGGTGTAAGCCTGCATGTCGGTGTAGGACGCCTGTGTGGTCATGGGCAAGCCGCGGTCGGCGAGCGCCTCAAAGGAAGCGGCATCGAGGTTCCATGCTTTGTTAAAGGCTGCGATCTCTTTGTACTTCGCCTGGAGCTGGCTGACCAGTTCGCGCTTGCAGGCATGCTTGCCGGGCAGCGCGGGAATGGCGCGCGGGAGATCTTCGAAGCCCTGCTCGTTGTCGAGGAAGTAGCCGATGAGCAATGGGTCATTGGCCCGCTCAGCGATGGACTTCGCGAAGAGGGTGTCCATCTTTGTGAGATTCTTTTGGTCATACGGATCAAAGACACCGCGCACGCCGGGGATGGCGGCGCCAAGGGTATAGCCGCCCAGCGGCAAGGAAGCGACACGCGGGAAACTCTTCTGCTCAAAGACCGGCGAGCCGCCCGAAAACGCGCCGACCGAGTTGAAGCCGACCTGACGCACTCGGTCAACAAGACGGGCCATCTGCTGGTCGTCTTCATAGGCACCATATTTGCGGATTACATTGGCCTTGTAGAACGAGACTGCGCGCGGATTCCACCATTTGTCCGGATGCCAGGCATTCGCGTATTCGCCCTCGTGCGGCGGCAACCACTCGAAGACATCGTTGCGTCCTTCGATCGAGGTGTAGTCCTCTCCCGGACCGAAAGTGCAGACGCCAAGATGGAAGAAGGCGTCGCCGTCGGGATCGACCATCACCCACACATCGCGTGTACCGACCTTCTTGGACTCGACATGGAAGAAGCCTGTTTTCTTGAGGCCCAGCTTGGCCCCGCTGCCCGGCAGGCCGCCGAAGCGGTTGCGTGTAGCAGGCGTGAGGCTGGCATAGTAAGCGGCGTCAGTTCCGACATCGGCTTTCAGCTCAGCTTCGTCTTTAAGTTTGCCGGGGAAATCACGCTGGGTGGTCTGACCCAAACGATCGACCAAAATAACGCGCTGGGCGGCACTGGTGTCCATGGCAACAGCGACATCGACGGTCTTGCGGTCGGCAAGATAGGGAATCTTGAACTGGACCCAGAAGATATTCCAACCCCATTCGCGGTTGTCCTGAAGTTGCACATACGTGTAATCCGGCAGGGCGAAGCTCAGGCGTTTGTTGTTGATGTTCGCAAGGTCGAAGGTGCGTGCGTGTCCTTGGAACAGGTGGGGCTTTGCGGG
>JBAXCC010000355.1:0-3877 GCA_037141675.1 bacterium
AAGCTTTGTTCAGTTTTCTGCCTCCCGAATGGCTTGTTTATAAAGTCGAAGCCTCGGTGGTTGTCATTGTAGTCTTGATCGTTCTTAACATGCGTGGCGTCCGTGAGAGTGTCGAACCTCTCATCCCTGTTTTTCTGATCTTTTTGGCGACGCATATTTGTGTGATCCTTTATGCGTTTCTGACGCATGCTGGTCAGGTGCCGCAGATCATTGCCGAGGTCTCCAAGGAGACCACAACCGCGACCGCCCAGATCGGCCTTTGGGGCGTTCTCTTGCTGGTCTTCCGCTCCTATAGCCTGGGCGCGGGCACGTACACGGGCATCGAAGCAGTCAGCAACGGGCTGAATATCCTTCGGGAGCCCAAAGTCCAGACCGGCAAGCGGACCATGCGATATATGGTCTGGTCATTGGCTATTACGGTTTTCGGGCTGATGATCGCTTATCTTCTTTTCAATGTGAGTCCTCAGCCGGGCAAGACGCTGAATGCTGTTCTCTTTGAATCCATGACAAGCGACTGGGGCCGGTGGGGAACTATTTTTGTCATCACGACGCTTCTTGCGGAGGCACTTTTGTTGTTCGTGGCGGCTCAGACCGGTTTTCTGGGGGGACCGCGGGTGATCGCGAACATGGCGCTTGACCGCTGGTTGCCCAACATATTCGCGAACTTGAGCGACAGGCTCGTGACCCAGAACGGCATTCTGATCATGGGCGCAGCCGCACTTGTGACGGTTGTCCTTGCGCACGGCAAGGTCCAGCTACTGGTGATCTTCTACAGCATCAACGTGTTCATCACGTTCTTTCTGTCCCAGCTGGGAATGTCGAAGCATTGGTGGAGCCTGCGCAAAGAGGCCGGACAGAAATGGAAACGCAGACTCCTGGTCAGCGGGTCAGGCCTTCTGCTGACAACAGTGATCCTCGTGGCCGTGGTGGTCTTGAAATTCGATGAGGGCGGCTGGATCACCTTGTTTGTCACGGGAGCGCTCGTCGTGGTGGCGATCTTCATCAAAAGGCATTATCTCAAAGTCGCCAAGATGCTCCGCCACTTGAACGTGCTGGTTCATGTGGCTTCGAAAGACGAAAAACCCATAGATAAAATACCCGCTTTCGATCCGGTGGGCCGTACAGCGGTCGTTCTGGTGAACGGGTTCAACGGCCTTGGGTTGCATACGCTGTTCAATATCACCCGTTTCTTCGGCAAGGAGTTCAAAAACTTCATTTTCGTGCAAATCGGTGTGATCGACGCTGGAAATTTCAAGGGTGCTGCCGAGGTAAGCAATCTTGATGCGCAGATCAAGCGAGACTTGGCGCGCTATGTGGAGCTCATGCAGCGCCACGGGAGTTTTTCTGAGGGGCTGGCTTATATGGGGGTCGATGTCCTTGAGGAGGCTGAAAAGGTCATCGCCGATGTTTTACAGCGGTTCCCGCATGCCGTAATTTTCGGTGGACAGCTCGTGTTCCCCAGAGAGTCGCTTTTGACCCGCTGGCTTCACAACGGCACCATCTTTTCACTACAACGGAAGTTCTATCAGAGCGGCATCCCCTTCGTCGTCCTTCCTATTAGGGTAGGGCAAAGGGAAGCTTAATCCGTGTTTCTCTAAACGCGGTTTCCCTAAACGCTTGACAAGCGCGTACGTTTTTGAAAATCTATAGGCCAGTTTTGCCGCGGGGACGGGATTACGTGGTGTTTTTGCGGTTTGTAGGTTTTAAATGCAACGGCAGACGGTGCGAGATATCGATACCGGGTGGCCAGATAATTACCTTGCCTAAAAGGGCTGGTTAAGGGAGAAGATATGAGTTCATGGATCTATGTGAGTACGGTCGTATTCTATGTTCTCGTGATGTTGGGGGTCGGTTACTGGTGTATGCGGAAAACAAAATCGGTGGGGGATTTTTTTCTGGGCGGCCGCACGTTGGGTCCGTGGATGAGTGCCTTTGCCTATGGCACCACGTATTTCTCCGCAGTGCTTTTTATCGGGTATGCCGGCAAGCTGGGGTGGGGGTTCGGCATCCACACCATGTGGATTGTGATAGGCAATACGCTCATCGGCACCATTCTGGCCTGGAAATTGTTGGCGGGCCGGACGCGTGATATGACGACCCGGCTGAACGCCATCACCATGCCGGAATTTCTTCGCGCACGCTATGGGCACATGCCTTTCCAGGTTATCTCGGCGCTGGTCGTGTTCATTTTCCTCGTTCCCTACTCCGCCTCTGTGCTGATGGGGTTGAGCTATCTGTTTGAGATGACGCTCCACATTTCTTATGAGCACGCGCTTTATTTTCTGACTGCGCTGACTGGGGTCTATCTGGTCATGGGCGGCTATTTTGCCGTCGCTGTCAGCGATTTTATCCGGGGGATCATCGAGTTCATTGGTGTGATGGTCATGGTGTATCTTCTGGCGCATCGCCCCGAGATCGGCGGCTTTGTCCAGGCCACTGGCAAGTTGCTGGCAGACCCGTCTACAGCGCCGGCTCTGGGAGGCGTGAAGGCGCTGGGGGCTGGAAGCTGGCTGGCCGTGTCGGTTCCGGGATGGCTGACCCTGTTGTCGCTGGTGCTCATCACGAGTTTCGGACCGTGGGCGCTACCTCAAATGGTGCAGAAGTTTTATTCGATCCGCAGCCGGGCAGACATTAATCGCGCTATCGTGATCGCAGGCGTTTTCGCCCTCTTCATGGCCTTCGGCGCTTATTACAGCGGCGCGCTGACCCACCTCTACTACGGAGCGAAGCTACCTCCCGAACTGATGAGCGCAAAAGGGCCGATCTGGGATAAGATCATGCCTCACTTTATCACGACGTCAGGGCTGCCGGCAGTGCTCATCATGGTGATTGTGCTGATGGTTTTTTCGGCCTCCATGTCCAGCCTATCATCGCTGGTTCTGGTGTCGAGTTCAGCCATCGCGATCGACCTCTACGGCGCGTTTTTTAACCGACACGCCAACCCCAAAAAGACGATGGTCTTTCTGCGCAGCATGTGTGCCGTTTTTGTGGGATGCTCGCTTTATATCGCCCTGAAGCGGCCGGTTTTTATCGTGAACTTGATGATCATGTCGTGGAGCACGCTGGCAGGAGTGTTTCTTGCGCCTTACCTGTATGGCCTGTTCTGGAAAAGAACCTCGCTGGCCGGCGTCTATGCCGGAATTGTTGTTGGTCTGGTGAGCGCATTCACCCTTTTCTCCAGGTGGGGCCAGGACGGCGTGCCACTCGCGGGGGCCATCACGATGTTTCTGCCCCTGCTGGTTGTGCCGCTGGTCAGCTTGATGTCCCGCCCGCTGCCTCAACCGCTGATCGACGTTGCGTTTGGCGAGGGAGACGCGGCGCAAAAGACAACAGATGAGGTAGCCTAGCGATAGCTAGAGGACGTCGCTGAAATAAAAATGGAGTAAGCAATGGACACAGACAAAAAACGTTCACGTTACATGACTCTTCTGCTGACGGTCGCAGGCCTTGGCGGGTTGCTCTATGGGATTGATGTCGGCATCATCGCTGGCGCGCTGCCCTATTTGGAGGCGACATCTGGGCTCACGGCCAATCAGCTTTCTGTGGTGGTTGCAGCCGTCTTGCTAGGTAGTGTGTTCAGCACGTTGTTTGCAGGCATGTTTGCGGATTGGATGGGAAGAAAGCGTTTGATGGCGTTCAGTGGTCTTCTGTTCATCGTGAGCATTCCGCTGATCGCCCTTGCGCATGGCTACGGACCGCTGGTCGTCGGCCGTCTGCTGCAGGGGATGAGCGCCGGCCTGATTGGAGTGGTTGTGCCGCTCTATCTAGCTGAATGTCTGGGGGCCTCTAACCGTGGCAAAGGGACCGGCATGTTTCAGTGGTTGTTGACCCTCGGGATTGTGGCGGCGGCCCTCATCGGCCTGTATTTCAGTTTCCG
>JBAXCC010000356.1:0-3873 GCA_037141675.1 bacterium
ACTTGACGCTCCTGCGCAGCGACAACGCGCTCACCACCTTTGCACTGCGTCTGCCTATAACTTGAGCGTTAAGCGTTGGACGTTGAGCGTTTAACGTTCCACCTCCGCGAATACGACTACGGCGGACAGGTCAAACTTTTAACTCTCACCTGTCCGCCGTAGCTTTAGCGAAGGTGGAACGTTTAACTCTTAATTTAACAAAAGCTTTCGTGCAATACCTTCCCTTAAATTGACGAATATTTAACCACGATTCAACGAACCATCGAAAGTGCTTGACCCATTCCAGCCAGAACGCCTATACTCACGATACAAAGGTTATGAAATCAGTCTATATCGAAACATCTATTATCAGTTACCTAACCGCGCGTCCGAGCCGCGACTTGGTGGTTGCTGCCAATCAGGAAAGCACTCATGACTGGTGGGACGGACACAAGGGCAAGTTTGATCTCTACATCTCTCCGCTTGTACTTGCCGAGGCTGGGCAAGGGGATGCGGATGCAGCAGAACGAAGGTTAAAGGCCCTGGAATCTTTTACCATGGTGGAGGTCGTTGACGAAGCCCGCGAGTTAGCAGACGCTTTGCTCCTTGCAGCCGCATTACCAAGCAAGGCGCAAGATGATGCGGCGCATATTGCTCTAGCTGCAGTACATCATTTGGACTATCTGCTGACATGGAACTGCCGTCATATAAACAATGCCGAGAAGAAAGCTCTCATACGGGAGGTTTGCACTAAGCTGGGCTATGTTTGCCCAGAAATATGCACTCCAACGGAGTTGATGGGAGGTACTGACGATGAATGACCCTATACTCAAAGAACTTTGGAATATAAAAGATGGCATGGCGAAAACGTGCGGTTATGACATGCGTACGCTTTTTGAACGGCTAAAAGCCACGCAGCAGGCGCATCCTAATCGCATCGTCAATTTGCAAGCGCGAAAGAACGCATCTACACAGTACCTCCATCACGTGGCCGAAACCTCGACCCCGTATCTGGAGCAATAATCACTTGCCCGTTTGAAGTTTGCTCCAACATTTTTGAGCGATCTCGCGTTTGCGCGCCCAGAGAAACACATGCTCTGGCGCATGGACAGCCACATCCAGCGGAACAGCGCAATCCAAGAAGCGGCTTCTGCGGAGCGATGAAAAGAGCAGTGCGCTTCCGATCAGGAGCACATTGAACGGGAGGCACAGCAACGGCCATCCACAGGCGATAAACACTCCGGAAAGCGCGCCCCAGCAGACAGTCATCGCAAGCGCAACACACCCAAGCCACAGAAGTGTCGTGAGCCTCAACGTCAAATAATGCCCGCCCAATGCGAGGAGAATCGCGAGCAGATTATAGATAAAGTTCACATCCAGCAGCGTCTCCTTGAAACTGGGAAACAGGTGTGCGGCAACAACACAGCCAGCCAACGCAATCGCAACAACGCCTGCGGAAATACGTGAATACCAGAGGATGCCACTAAAAAACAATACCCAGCAGAGAAGCTGTCCCGATGACACGCGCTGATATTTTCCAGCAATGCTCTGCTGCATCATTGCACCTATGCGCTTATACGTTGTTGCCTCACGTTTCTCCTTGAGCTGTGTGCAACTTTGGAATAGCCCCTGATAGGCGTCACTGAAGAGCGGTGCAGCTCTTACAGCCCGACCAAAGCAGCGCCGCGCCTCACTGTACTGGCCTGCCCACAGCATTGTCCAGCCTAAGCCATCCCATGAATCTGCGAGCATCGGATCGCATGTCACAGCCTCTCGGAAAGCGGTCCGCGCTTCAGCGAAATGACCGAGCTTGACATTTGCCCAGCCAAGTCCGTCATGAGCATCGGCAAGCTTGGGAGAGAGCGCAATGGCCTTTTTAAAACAGTCGCGCGCCTGTGCATAGGCTTTTAAATGAAAATGCGACCAGCCCAAACCGTCCTGCCGGTAACTCTCCGCTTGTCGCGTGACAACCCGCGCCTGCGTAAACGCTTGCAAAGCTTCTGCCGGGCGATTGGCCGACAGAACCGTCCATGCCGTCAATAGATGGCGGTCGTAGAGTCCCATTCCAATCACTGCCAGCAGACTCATCCAGACCGTCAGCACATACGGCAGACTGAAGACCGTGAATCTCGCTCGCTTTCGTCGCATCCAGCGGGCGCAGGGTACCAGCGCTGCGGCCATGGCTATTGAACCGAAAAGTGTCAGCGTCAGCGTCACAGATCGCGGGATTTCAGGAAAGAGCACCCATACACTTCCGAGCAGGACACCATTCACCCCGAAGAGCCCACATTTAATCGTCGGCTCACTCGGCGCGAGCCAGAGCGCGACTGCTGTCACCGTAAGAGCGCCCAGTAAACTGAACAAGCCTGCCACAGGCGACAGGATCAGAAATCCACAGAAAAAGAAGAAGCCAACGATCGCGCGATTGGAGAGAAACAATTGCGCATAGCCACAAAAAACGTCTTTAAACAATTCTAATAGCCGATTGCTCATGATGACCTCCTGACATGCGAGATCACCAAGGGCACTTTGTGTGCGCCAGGTTTCGGAAGAATGCGTTCCACAAAATTGACGCGGCAGAGACAGGTGTCTCCTGCGATGCGGGCGAGTATTTGACGGAGAGATGCGTCAATCTCTGTCTCAGCAGACGTTCCAAGCTTATCCCGAACAACCAGCAACTCAAAGTCATCCACTGCATATTGAATAACTTGATACTGACAAATGCCCTCGACCTCCTCCATCGCATTGGTGAGCATGTATGGAGAGAGTCGCGTGCCGTCGGCAAGCAGAAGCGATTCAGCAGCCCGGCCTTCCAGATGACTGATAGAACGGAACGCAGAAGCACAGGCACAATCCGCTTTCGCCCAGCGGCAATAATCCCCCAGCCCCTCATAGCGGATAATGGGTGTCGCCTGATTCGTCAGATCTGTGACAACAAGCTGTCCCTGCTCGTCCGTGGCATGCCCCGCATCATCGAGTATCTCATAGATGCCGCTCTCTTCAGTCAGATGCAACCGGCCATCCTTGCAGGGATAGGCCACGAGTCCCGCTTCCGTTGACGTATAGCTCTCAATGATTCGCGCGTTTGGAAAAACCTTCTCCAGCAACAACCGCGTTCGCAGATCCAGCATCTCTGCTGTGAGATGGAGCAATTGCAATGGCTCAAACGTTTCATTACGCTCACGCAAGAGAAAGGCGATGTTCCGCATCGTCGAGGGATACGATGAAATAAAATCAGGTTGAAACTCATCGATCTTCTCGATAAGCACAGGGGTCTGTTCGGTCACGGAAACCAGCCGCTCCTCTGACACCAGCGTCCGCAAGAAGTCTGACAAGAGACAGTCGATCGAATCGGGCGCCAGGTCAACAAAATACAACGCATTGTCCAGGGGCTTGCGATTGCAGATGTCGTAATACCACACCAGATTGCGGGCCGTCACCTGCCAGAGCGACTCTTCATCGCGCCAGATACGGCCGGGTATGCCTGTGGACCCCGATGAAGCCAACAGATAAGCGGTCCCTGTCACGCGTGTGCTCTTCAATTGCTCCGGATCTGCCCGCCGCAGCTCGTCCTTTGTCAGGATAGGTATGCGAGCGAGGTCGTCCAAGCTATGCAACTCTTCTGGTCGAAATCCTGCGGCAGTATACTTTTCCCGATAGAAGGGGACGGTTTCAAATGCATGTAGCACCAAGGACTGAAGGGATTTCAACTGGAAGTCCAGGATATCGCGCCTGCCCCATTTTTGGAACGCGGCAACACGATCCAAGGCAGACATCAACCGCTGCTCGCGTAGAGCAAGCATAGCATGTGATTCTGGTTGTTTGAACGGTTGACGCCTTGGCTTCACAAATCTCCTTTACCTGCCACTTAATTTTTTCAGCCCACGAATCTCC
>JBAXCC010000357.1:0-3864 GCA_037141675.1 bacterium
TGGGTTACTTTATCTTTGTCCTGTTACAGCCGATCAACTGCGGACCATCGCCCTTCGCCTGCTCGACATCATTGAGGAGGGACACCATGATTATGTGCAGGCAACCAGCACTGAGGCGGGGGCATAATATGACAATCAGAAAACTGCCGTTGGATACGCTTACTCATCAACATGCTTCTCTCGTACCTGTGCCGTCAGTTGGATACAATGTTTTTCACGCAAAGAAACCGTTTGTATTGGTACAAGCGGCCGGTTACTTAAAACACGTTCGGTCCAAATTGCATAACAAATCGGTGTATTTCAGGGGGCAGAGCAAACTCTATCCGACTCTTCCTCCAACACTTTATCGTGGAATCACTAAGCCGCAAGCCAGGGACAAGCGTGATGCGAAAATACAGGTTTTTCTTAAAGATATACGAAATAATCAGCAAGTCTTGCGAGCCGTAAGCGACCATGTTCAAGAGCCGATTCTACAACACTATGGCATCAATACAAGGTGGCTCGATGTTGTCGACAATGTCTGGATTGCACTGTGGTTCGCTTGTCACACGGCCCATACATGCGGCAAAAACAGTGAGTATCTTCACTTTGAGAAACGGGTCGTTCGCCACTCGAAGCCAGATTCCTGTTATGCCTATATTTTGCTTATGGAGGCTGCAGCTAAACCTGACACCGAAGCTGGATCAGGGTGTTTTAAGGACAGCAATTCAGCTACTATTGATTTGCGCATCGCAGCACCGTCACAATTTGTCAGACCACACGCTCAGCACGGACTTGTCGTCAAAGCGTTGGACAGCCGGAATAGGGCACCCGTCGACTACGCGCCTTTGCTCACTGGTATAATACGCGTAGACCTTGCCGATGCGCTGGAGTGGCTGGGTGCCGGTGACCTCCTGAATGTTCATGCTCTCTTTCCGCCACCACCCTACGACATAGGTTATCAAGAAATTTTGGACAATATTATTCCCCAGTGTAAGATTCTAGGTGCAATCCATCACATTGGGGCAGGAACATGACAAGAGCACGCCCCATATTGCACCAATTTCATGCTAGCCCCGACTGGGCCAAGCTGCCGCTTTTTGACCGGAAGGGCTGGAAGCGGGTTCGGTTTGGGGATGTGGTGGAGAATATCAATGAAACGTGCGATCCTGAGGAATCGGGATTGGAGCGGTTCATTGGGTTGGAACATCTTGAGCCAGGGTCTTTGCATATCCGCAAATGGGGTGATGTTTCAGATGGAACGACGTTTACAAGACAATGCCGCCCTGGGCAAGTCCTCTTTGGTAAGCGTCGCGCCTATCAACGTAAAGTGGCGGTTGCAGAGTTTGATGCTGTCGTGTCAGGGGATATCTACGTGCTTGCACCGAAAAATGATAAACTCCTGTCACAGCTCTTGCCGTTCATCTGCCTTTCCGAGCGTTTCTTTCAACATGCGGTCGGAACCTCAGCGGGGTCCCTTTCGCCTCGTACCAATTGGAGCAGCCTCGCAACTTTCGAGTTCGACCTCCCCCCTCTCGATCAGCAACGCCGTATTGCCGAAATCCTCTGGGCGGTGGATGAGGTCCTAGTCGAGCACAGTTCGTTGCTTAGTGATGCCCAGAACTATAAGGGAGTCCTGCTTGAATGGTGTTTTTCTCCGGAAAGATCTGTTAAAATTCGACTTGGCGATCTATGTGTAAATAAGGGCATTAGGATTGGGCCTTTTGGAAGCCAATTGCACGCGCATGAATATGTGGACGTCGGCATCCCTGTAGTCATGCCCGCGAATCTTAGTGCAGACCAAATCGTGCTGGATGAAATAAAAAGAATAACCGCACTGAAAGTCGATGAATTAGCGGTTCATAAGCTCGAAGAAGGTGACATTCTCCTTCCCCGACGAGGCAATCTCAAAAAGCTCGGATTCGTTCATCAAGGACAAGGTGGTTGGATCTGTGGCACTGGAACAATTCGCATTCGCTATGACTTAGCAGATCGTCGTCGATTGCTTTTTTACGCTCTATCGCGCCCCTCCGTTAGTGTTTGGCTTGAACGTAATGCAGTCGGAACGACGATGCCGAACATCAACTCTGCCATCGTTGGGAACATTGAAGTATATTGGCCGGAGAATGTGGTAGAGGCACAACGTCGCATTGAGATGGCAGATGATGCGCTAATTGCGATCCAAGACCAGTTGGCCGCTCAGCAGTCTATTTTTCAGAGCCTCATAAACACTATGTTGGGGACCACAACATGACATTTACAGAATCCAACACTGTCGAGCAGATGATCATTGCTACTATTTCCAAGCACAGCAGTCATGCAATGTCCGTCTTACAGGAGAATCCACCTGGCTGGGGCGATTCGCTTGGGGATGAGTTACATCCTGTACCGTGGTCGTATGTGTCAACTTTAGATGTTCCTCGAAAGACGAATGAGGTGATGGTGGAATCGTGGTTGCGCTTGGCGCTTATCCACCTCAATCCTGAGATCGCGGAGCAGCCAGACCGGGCGGACGAGGTGATCTATGCGTTGCGGGCGATCCTGCTTTCCGTGCAGGCGGACGGATTGGTCCGGTCCAATGAAAACTTCACGGAATGGTTGCGCGGCGAGAAGACCATGCCCTTTGGTCCTAACGGCGAGCATGTGTCCGTGAGACTTGTGGATGCAGCCAACCCCTCCAACAATCAACTTGTGGTGACTAACCAGTGGGTTTACCAAGTCGGCGCCATTGAGAAGCGGTTTGATGTGGTGTTTGTGGTCAACGGGTTGCCGCTGGTCATCGGCGAGGCCAAGACGCCTACGCGCAGTTCGGTCACGTGGTTCGATGGCGCATTCCAGGTGAATGAGATTTACGAGCGGCAGGTCCCTGCCATGTTTGTGCCGAATGTCTTCTCCTTTGCCACCGATGGCAAGCTGTTGCGCTATGGCTCGGTCCGGATGCCCATTGATATCTGGGGTCCCTGGCGGTTGCAGGAGAATGAACCCGAAGGTTCGCTCGCTGATGTACAACGGACCGTCGAGAGCTTACTGAAGGCAGACGTGGTGCTGGATGTCCTCCAGAACTTCACGGTCTTCGCCACGGACAAGAAGCATCGGCGTATCAAGATCATCTGCCGCTATCAGCAGTATTTCACGACCAATCAGCTTGTCGAGCGCGTGGTGAAGGGCTATCCGAAGAAGGGACTCATCTGGCACTTTCAGGGAAGCGGCAAATCGCTCTTGATGGTCTTTGCTGCTCAGAAACTGAGATTGCATCCGAAGTTGGGCAATCCCACGGTGATGATCGTTGTGGACCGTATCGACCTTGATACGCAGATCACCTCCACCTTTAGTGCTGCAGACGTACCTAACATGATCGGGGTTGAGAGCCGCGAAGAGCTTCAGTCGCTGTTGAAGCAGGATGTGCGAAAGGTGCTGATTACCACGATCCATAAGTTTGCAGAGGCGGATGGGCGGCTCAATGAACGATCCAACATTATCGTGATGGTGGATGAGGCGCATCGTACGCAGGAGGGAGACCTTGGACGGAAAATGCGTGATGCCCTGCCCAATGCATTCCTCTTCGGGCTGACTGGAACGCCCATCAATCGAACCGACCGTAACACCTACTGGGCCTTTGGGGCGGACGAGGATGATAAGGGCTACATGAGCCGCTATTCGTTTCAGGACTCTATTCGCGACGGAGCCACGCTTCCACTGCACTTCGAGGCACCTGAGATCAAGCTCAAGATTGACAAGGACGCTATCGATGAGGCGTTTAAGGAGATCACGGGTGCTTTGAGTGAGCAGGACCGGGACGATCTTGCCAAGCGAGCCGCCAAGATGGCGGTCCTGGTCAAGAACCCGGAGCGCGTGCGGGCGGTGGTCGAGCACATCGTCGGACAC
>JBAXCC010000358.1:0-3858 GCA_037141675.1 bacterium
CCTTTTTCACCCTGGAGGGGTTGACGCTTTAAGGGTTACGTGTTAAACTATTCAACCTATAAAGATTATGCACTTTGATACTGACATTACATCTGAATGGATGGCCTCCACGCTTCCCTTACAAAGCGAGGTGAAATCTGTTATTCATTTCTTGAACCAGCGCAATGGAAAGATTCGCTCAGGGCTCGATATAGGGTTTAATAATGCAGGTGTCAGCAGGTCCTTGCGCCAGGCTGGGGGTTATTGGATGACCGTGGAGACGAACGAGGCGCGCCGTGCCTTTGTCGCCTCTTCAATGGACGCAGAGACGGTGCTGGCTGCCGGCCGCAAGGGCGAGCTCCCGTTCGAGGACAAGCAATTTGATGTTGTCATTGTTTCGTCTTCGGTTTTTTCTGCCAACCCCAAGGAGGCGTCGGAGTTGATTCGTGAATGTCATCGGGTCATCAAAGCGGGTGGGCACATCATCTTTACTGTGATCCGGAAAAAGACCACTGACTTAGGTCCCGCCATAGAAAATGCGGCGACAGGGGTGACGACAGCCCTCTGTGGATATAGCGAAGCTGCGGTCTTTCAATTGATCCGCGACGGCTTTGATGTGCTGGGCTTCCGATATTCCTGTCGTTTCTTCGTCCAGCTCATCTCCTCATGGGAAATGCAGCAGCGTCAAGCCGGTATCATCCCCGGTGCGGGAATGCGCATTTTATATAGTATCAGCAATATTTTGGACACCGTGTTCCTCTTTTTCACAAAAGGCTATCAATTGACGGTGTTTGGCCATCGCAAAGGCTGGCGTGAAAAACGGTCAACGGTCTTGTCGAATGTCACGCCTGTTTCAGATGCCATACTCTCTGATCCGCGACGCGGAGCCAAGAGCATCACGTCCATTCGTTTCAGATAAAAACTGGTGCACACTCTTGTTTTTCTCAATGTTCACAAACCCTTCACACGGATAATACCCTATGAAAAATAGTCTCTATTCTCTTTTGGCGATGCTCCCCTTTTTTGCAGCGGCAGCAACCCCTGAGGTCCTTCCCCCCATCCCCTATACACGTTATACCTTGGACAACGGGCTGACCTTGATTGTCCATGAAGACCACAAGGCCCCGATTGTTGCAGTGAACGTGTGGTATCACGTGGGTTCGAAAAATGAAAAGCCCGGTCGCACCGGTCTTGCGCATCTCTTCGAGCATCTCATGTTTAACGGGAGTGAGCATTTTAAGGATGAGTGGTTCCGGTCCACGGAAAAGGTCGGCGCGACAGATTTGAATGGAAACACAAGCGACGATCGCACCAATTATTTTCAAAATGTGCCGAAAGACGCACTCGATTACATGTTATGGCTGGAATCTGATCGCATGGGCCATTTTCTGGGCGTGTTAACCCAAGAGAAGCTCGATGAGCAGCGCGGGGTCGTACAGAATGAGAAGCGTCAGGGCGACAATCAGCCCTATCGCGTCGCCTGGAAACTCATTACGGAAAATGTCTGGCCCAAAGGCCATCCGTATTCCTGGGAGGTCATCGGCTCCATGGAGGATCTCAGTGCAGCATCGCTCGATGATGCGAAGACGTGGTTCAAGACCTACTATGGCGCAGCGAATGCGACCTTGGTCATTGCAGGCGATGTCAAGGCTGAAGACGTGCTCCAGAAAGTGAAACTCGCCTTTGGTAACATTCCGGCCGGACCGCCCCTGACGCGTCAATCCGCCTGGATTGCCAAGCGCACAGGCACGCATCGCCAACGCGCACATGACCGTGTGCCCGCAGCCCGTATTTACAAGGTGTGGAACATTCCTGGCTATGGCAACCAGACCGCGACCCATCTGGATGTGGCAGCAGCCATATTGGGTGACGGACAAAACTCCCGTCTGTATCAGCGCCTGGTCTGCGTGGACAAGACCGCAACCGATGTCTCCGTGAACGCTCACCAGAGCGAAATCGCGGGTCTCTTTTTTATTGTCGCCACCGCACGGGAAGATCGTCACATTCCGCAGATCAACGCGGCCATTGACGAGGAGCTGGCGCGCTTTTTAAACGACGGGCCGAGACGCGAAGAATTGTCGCGCGTCAAAACACAAGCCGAAGCGAATTTCATTGGCAGCCTGGAGCGCATTGGCGGCTTCGGAGGTAAGTCTGATATGCTCGCCATGAACAGCGTATACCTTAATGACCCCAGCTATTATCTCGTCCGCCAGGACGATATCCAGTCTGCACGGGCCTATCAGATTCGCGAAGCCGCAAAGACCTGGCTGTCAGACGGTGAATATCAGTTGACCATCGAACCGTATCCACAGTTTCACGGCGAAACGAATACGGTTGACCGGACTAAGGTATCTGTGCCGCTCTTGCAGCCGCAAGCTCACTTCCCCGCCATTAGCCACGCCAAACTGCGTAACGGCCTTCACGTGGTGCTCGCACCGCGTCCGGGTGTGCCGATGGTCAAGATGTCCTTGATCGCACCGCGCGGTTTTACATCCGACCCTGTCGGGGGCGCTGGAACTGCGCGTCTGACCATGAATGTCTTGCCGGAAAGTACACGTCATCAAACCGCCGAGCGCCTGGCGGCTCGGTTGGCGTTGCTCGGCGCTTCGATCTCTGCCTCGGCCTCCTTGGAAAACTCCTCGGTGTCGCTCAGCGCATTGAAGAAAAATCTGGAGTCTTCGCTCTCCTATTATGTTGCGGTCATCGCTGAGCCCGGCTTTGCAGAAGTCGATTTCCAGCGCCTGCAAGCCAAGCAGATCGCAGACATCCGCAGAGAGACTCGGGAACCCATGTCGATGGCCATGCGCCTGATGCCCTATGTCCTCTATGGACCTCAATCCGCTTACGGACGTCCGTTGTCAGGCAATGGCTTCGAACGGGATGTTTCCGGATTGAAACGCGAAGCCTGTGTGCAATTCTATCATCAGACCTTCACACCCGCCACGGCAACACTTCTGGTGACCGGAGATTTCACCCGCGAAGACATGTTGACCAAGCTAGAGCATTCTGTGGGCCACTGGAAAAGCGCCACACCTCATGCGGTGGCCCGGCCAGCAACCTATCCAACCTATCGTGCAACATTGTCTCCGTCCATTACCCTGATCGATAAGCCAGGCGCTGGTCAAAGTGTCATTGTGGCTGCCAATCTCGCGCCGCCGCGCGACATGAATTCACATCTGGCCTGCGAACTGATGAATCACGTGCTGGGCGGTTCCTTCACCTCGCGTATCAACATGAATCTGCGAGAAGAAAAACACTGGACCTATGGTGCGCGCTCGGCAATTATTTCCTCGCCTGCAATACGGCCGTTCTACGTTTCAACACAGGTGCAAACGGATAAGACCGTAGATGCCATGCGTGAAATTGCCAAAGAGATCAACGACATCTTCCACGAACGTCCGATCTCGGATGCTGAGTTCCAGCAAGTTCGTAATGCTCAGGCGCTGCGCCTGTCCGGCAGATGGGAGACACTGGATCATGTCATGGATTCCCTTGCTGAATTGGTAACTTTCCGTTTACCGGATGACTATTTCCAGAAGGCCGCACAACGCGCCGCCTCTGTGACGTGCGCGGAAACCCGTCAGGCCGCCATCAGTATTATTCAACCAAAAAATCTGTCCTGGATTATCGTGGGGGACCGGGCAAAAATCGAGGCGAGTCTCAAAGCTTCAGGTCTCGGCGAAATGCGGATTCTGGAAGACTGTCAATAAGTGTGGGGTCTCATTTCAAAAGGTGCCTCGTTTGAGGCACCTTTTTTTCTTTTAACGTCTTTTTATTTAATCGGTTATGCCTTTCAGGTCAGCCTGTTGATAACCTGTTGATTAAATGATAACTCTTTTCCATTGTTTTGCACCCGTAGATATGGTTTAACTATATCAA
>JBAXCC010000359.1:0-3845 GCA_037141675.1 bacterium
GTGCCAATCATAGGTGCTGGAATGTTTCTGGTAAATCCTATGGGATGCTAGTGTTTTCTTTTCGCAACAGCATCCACGATCTGCCGGCTACCTGACGTGGCACTTGAAAGGGTTTTCTCGAGGACATTGCCGACAACCCCACGACGCAAGGGGAAGCCACATTGAGGACATACTCCTGCTTTTTCGGAAATTTGTTTGGAACATTCTGGGCAATTTATGAGTGCCATTATATTTCCTTAATTGTTACCACGGTTCTAGGCTAATATTTGCAGAAGAAAACTGGTGATTTCTCTGCAAGTGTTTTTAGCAACATTTCAAAAGCAATCATTCTCTCTTTAATTCCCTGCTTAATTCTATTGCCTAAGTCGCTTAAAGTAAACCTCGTCACCGACAGGAGTGATAGGATTTGCTTTCTTCAACTCGGAAATATACGTGTTAACATCGGGGGATGAATTGTCTTTCTTGCAAGTTTTAATAACCATTCTCCGTTGGCATCGAGTGGTAGATTAACAAAGCCAATTTCCGTCATGTCCATTTTTATTCCTGCTCCAAAGTCTACTTAACCATCGGATGGTTGCTCTGTAACTGCTTGAACTAACTCTTCTTCAGACAAACTGATGGATTCAAGCTTTCCTCTCTTTGATGCAGTGGAGTCATACTGATAAACATCGATCACGAGAAAGAAAATCGTTTTATGATTATGTGTAACAAAGGGGATAGCCGATTCTTGGCCTGAAAAAGATAATTTCAAATCCTGCTCGCATGTTTTGAAAATAACTAGATATCCGAAAGTCTGATTGAAATCACAGGTGTATTGATAAACCTGATTAAATCCGGAAATAATATATGACTTAGTTTTGCTATTTTCAGGGCAAAAGATTTTAACATCGGCAACTAAAGCCGAACCTGATGACTGGGAAGACACAAAATCTGTTCTACCAGAGGGGGACTTTGGTTCAATCGACAAGTCAATCCCTTGATCAAACAGATATTCGTATAAAGCAACAGAGAGTAGATGTTCGCCACGGACTGTTTCGTTATTCCAAAGATTAAAAAGCTGTTCTCTCTGGAACCACTCGCATTTATGTTTATATCTTAATAAAAGTGCTAAAACTGAACGTGCATCATCCATGTGCTCATCTAAGTAATCATACAATGGCTCAACAAAGATCGTTCTGAATTTTTCGACACCAGCATCATAATTACCATCATGTCCGTAAGAAAAACTAATACGAAATTCGGCGTCTTGCTTATCTGATGAAACACAACTTGTAATCACATGCAAGCATATGGCAGCGTTTTCATCCTCGGAATCAACGACTTGTGCGGTGCCTTTGCAAATAGTGTCTGCTATTTCCTTTGCGTTTGGCTCTCTTGTCTGAAGATCCTGGAGAATACCCACAAAAATTGGCTGTGAAACGACAAAACCCCAGAATTGCTTTAGCGCATAATGAAACACGGTGTGGTCAACACCGCTAAGGCGACGAACTCGCCGTTGCAATTTGTATCGCAAATTCTGAACGTGATCGCTGTTCATATTAAAACTCCAATGTTATGTTTAAATTGCCCATTGATTGACTTAAGTTTCTCAGTGAGAACTCAATTTGTCGTTGCGCTTTTCGAGCAGACAGCAAATGATCTTCTAGTTGCAATGTTCGTTTACACCCTCGACAAATAATTGCATCATTTAACCGAATCTCCCGAAAGGTGATTGGGGAGGTAAATTTGCATTTTGGACAATCAATGCTAACTACTTGTGAATCTAACAAACGCATTCGAAGATTCCTCACACATTGTGTAACAAAAACTCACCCTTCATTTATAGATGGCAGCCGTGGAATACAGCGCAGCACCGCTTTCTAACGGGATGGAATCATAAATCGCTTTGGACAATACGTCGAAAGCCACGTCGCCAAATTCTTTATCGTCCATGTAACGCATGACAATCCGGTCGTTATCCACCATACGAGCAACGATCAATTTCTCAAGGTGCTGGCGAAGCCCAAGTTGGAAATTGTCGAAGGGGTTTGCACGGCGAAGCTTGATGACTTGCTCGTTTGTGGTCGCCTTTTCGCGAATCTGTTCAAAGAATAACCGGTCTTCCTCTGTGAAATTAGTGCCGAAACGATCATTTAAAACCTTGATGATTTCGGACAGTGGCGCTTTGGGGTCTTTAGCCTTGCCAGTTCCCACGTCCGTCGGACTCTTCACACCTACGGGATCGCCCTCCTTAAGCGTGATTTCCCCTGAATGAATGCGTTGGAGCCTATAGTATTGCAGGTCGACCTCTTCGCCAAGTTTGACGCGCTCAGTATCGCGATCGAGCGGCAGATGGGGCAAGAGGGAGTGCCCAAAGCTGTAGAGCATCTCAAGCGCAGGATCACAGTAGGGAATGATCTGGCTCATGAAGGAATAGACGTTTACGTAACCGCTTAGCTTATCACGAAATTCACTTCGCTTCACTTCATCGGTCATCGCCTTGAATCGATCCACGGCTGGCTGAAGATGAAGTTGCATCCCCGCATGATCCTGTGCGCTCTGCCGAGCGACGGGTTTGTAAAACACTCTTGCAAAGGCCTCCACTTCACTCCAGAAATAGACTTGTGCCGCATCTAGGTCGTGCTTTAACACCTCCAGTTTCTGCGGATCGGAAGATTCCTGCAAACTTGTCGCATCATAGTAGGGTTTAAAGGCTTTGTAGATGTCCTCGGCTATGTTGACAAAGTCCAGAACAAACGGGATCTCTTTACCCGGAATCTTTCGGTTGAGTCGAGACAACGTCTGCACCGCCTGAACGCCATCAAGCCGTTTATCCACATACATGGCACACAGCAACGGCTGATCGAAACCGGTCTGGTATTTGTTCGCCACAAGCAATACTTGATAGTCCGGTGAGGCGAACCGATCAGGCAGTTGCTTCTCGCTGATCGATTTGCCGCTCACAGAGTCCGTGTTCATTCCTGGCTCGGTGAACTCTTCGCCCGGAATGTCTGGGTCTTTCACCGTACCACTGAAAGCGACTAACGGGCGCACGTCTGTAATCTTGTTATCGACAATATATTGCTGGAAAGCCCTCATGTAACGCACGGCGTGAAGACGTGACGATGTGACAACCATGGCTTTCGCCTGTCCGCCGAGATGACCGCGCACCTTCTGTCGGAAATGCTCGATCATGACCTCGGTCTTCTGCTCGATGTTGTGAGGATGAAAGCTCATGAATTTGGCCAATGCCCGCGCAGCTTTTTTCTTCGGCAGGTTCGGATCGTCTTCGATGGCCTTAACGAGCCGATAGTAGGTTGCGTAGGTGGTGTAGTTTTTCACGACATCGAGGATGAACCCCTCTTCGATGGCCTGGCGCATGGAATAGAGATGGAACGCCTCTGGCAAACCGTTATCCCCCTTGCGTCCAAACAATTCAAGTGTTTTACCCTTGGGCGTGGCCGTAAAGGCAAAGAAGCTCAGATTCGGCTGACGTCCGCGTGATTGCATCACCTGATTCAAACGGTCTTCCCAATCCGGCTCTTCCTCGGCGTTCTCGGCGTTGGTCGCTGTTCCGAGAATCTCCTTCAACTCTCGAGCTGTCTCACCGCTTTGACTGGAGTGCGCTTCGTCCACAATGACGGCATACCGCCGTTTCGCGATTTCAGCCTCCCATTTTGCGGCATCCGCTTTCTGTTCGGCGGTTGCCTCTTCTTGGTTCTCTGCACCCGCGACATGAAGAAGACCACGCAACACAAAGGGAAATTTTTGCAACGTGGTAATCACGATCTTCGTGCCATCAATCAAGGCCGCAGCCAGTTGCTTGGAGTCCTGGTCAATCGCCTTCACTACGCCTTGCGCGTGCT
>JBAXCC010000360.1:0-3839 GCA_037141675.1 bacterium
GTCGTCTATGTTTCGACGGCAGTGACCTGCCATATCAGTGGGGCACCTGTTCAAAGCTTGATGTTCCGCATACCGGAGCATATTACGCTGTTCGATGTGACGGGCGCAAATATTGATACGTGGACGCGGGAGAAGGATATCTGCACGGTTAAACTGATGAACCGTGTTATCGGGGATTATACGCTGCTGATTACATATGACCGTCCCTTGAATTATAAGGGTGGCGACCTTCAGATCGGCGAGATTGAGATGGTGGATACCGAGAGCGAGATGGGCTATCTCGCGATCGCTACGGCTGCGAGCGTGAAGCTGGAGGAGGCCAAAGAGATGCCGCAGACACTGATTCGTATTGGCCGTGAAGAAATTCCTGCCGGCTATGCAGCAACCGTCACCGCGCCAGTGATTGGTGCCTACAAGTATGTCCGGCGTCCACATGCGGCTACCTTGAAAGTGACGCCGTATGCGACTGAAGGGCTGATCGGTCAAGTGGCGGATTACTTGACGTTGACCACGAAGATAGCGCGTGACTGTGAAAATGTGACAAAAGCCGTATATTCCGTTAAAAATGCCGTTCGTCAATATCTCTCACTAAAACTTCCTGCAGGCAGTGTGCTGTGGTCCGTACGTCAGATCAACGATGATGACGCAAGCAAGCCAAAAGATCTTTCAGCGCAACAAGCGGATGGCGTCCTGCTCGTTCCCGTAGAACGTCCGCGCGATCCGAATCACGCGGTGACCATTGAAGTTGTCTATGCGAACGTTGGCACCAAGGGAACACGTACCACAACATTGACGGCTCCTGTATTGACGGATGCGCCTGTGACCTTTGCAAGCTGGGAAATTCAGGCAGACGCAAAAGTTAGCATCAGTCGTGCAGAAGGTAATATGACCCCCGAAGTTTCAATGGTGCAGCCAAAATGGCCTGTGTATAATCCATGGGCTGCCCGGACGCAACGTTTCTATCGTACAGCCAATTTGGCGCGGGAGACGCCTCTGCAAGTAACAGTCACCATCGTACCAGCATGGTTGGGAGGCGGCTCGCTATGGGTACTCGGCGGCGGAATAATTGCAGGGCTGATTTCGTTGCTTATTTTTGCAGTTCGGCGCAAAAAGATGTGGCTTGCTCTTGCGCTGACCTGTTTGGGCATGGCCATTGCACAGACGAAATTGGGGCTCCCTGTTGCAACGGTCTTGTTTGCTGTTCTCGTCCCTGTCTTTCTGATTAGCGGTTTTGTGCGTCTGATCATTCGCTGGGTGCGTGCCGCTAAAGAGCGTAAACAAGCGATCCAAAATACGCAACCGCCCCCGTGTGAGACTTTTGAAATGCCATTGCCCTTGGAAGAAGAAAAGGTTGGCGAAATCCCGGTCCCTGAAGTCCAGGAAAGGGTGAATACTGGGAACGATGAAAACAAAGGCTTTGTTCGGATTGGCCTTATGATGTTTGTAGCCCTCATTGGCTTTGTTGGTCTCACACTGACAGCCAGTGAGAAAAAGGCAGAGGCACCAGCAGTGATAGCAACCAATATTCCTAAAGCAGAGCTTTTGTTTGCGAGTGGCTCTGAAGGCATAATCGTGTTGTCAGAGAAGACAAGCGTCACTGTTGCGCCGCGCACGTTGACAGGTGAATATGTATCCACTGTCAAACGTGTCATCGCATTCACGGCTAAATCTGCTGGGGATTATCGCTTGTTGCTGTCGAATGATGTCAATCAGCTAGCCCTCTTGACGTTCAAGGATCAAGCGCAGGCGAAAATTACGGTTGACCAGCAAGGTGTTTTACTTGCACTAAAGAAGCCTGGAACCTACACGCTTGAGGTTGAGACCTGTGAGACAATCCGTGAAAACGAGACTGCTGCGACATTCTTCTCGTGGGGTAGCTATGGAAGCGTGAAGAGTACTGTGGAAGTCATTCTTCCCTCTGCAGAACTCGCGGTCACGGGAAAATCGATTACGCAATGTCTTAGCACGCCTAGCAATGGAAAGACTACGGTAACCGGCGTCTTGACGACTGGTACGCGCCGTTTCGGTGTTAGTTTCAGTCCGCGCGTCCGTGATGCACGCAAAGAAACAGCCGTTGTTTATTGCGATGTATCCACGCTTGCCTTCTTACGCTCAGGCGTTGTCGATATTTCTGCAAGCGCTAACTACACCGTGGCACAGGGTGAAGCGCGTGAATTACACCTGAAGATCCCTGTTGGAATGGGCGTGACCTCTGTTACTGCCGCGGGCATCGCAACGTGGAGTCTTGATTCTGCTACGCGTATGCTCACCGTTATCTTTGAAAAACCGCAGACAGGCGCATTCACTGTTGCGATTGGATTGCAGAGCGCGAGCGGAGGCTTGCCTTATGAGGTTACGCTGGGCGCCCCCTCTGCTGAAGGTGTGCAACGTCAGCGGGGTTTCTTGGCTTTAGCTGCTGCTGAAGCAGTTCTCATGAAGATAGAGAAAGATCAGGGCGTCAATGCGATTAATGTGGCTGACTATCCCATGGCCGCAGCCCTCCTGCAACAAAACAAGGAAGAACCCATTCGCCGGGCGTATCGCTATGATGACGCGGCAAAGGTCGCTGTCACGTTCCGCGCGGAAGCAGTACAATCTGAAATTCGTGTCGTGGAAACCGGCGCCTTCAGCATTGCTGATGAACGTTCCGTACTGAGTACGCGCCTGGATGTCACGATTGCCAAGGCGGGACTTTTCTCGCTTAAACTGGATCCTCCGAAAGGATACGAGATTGAAACGCTGACTGGCAGCGGTGTCAGTCACTGGGACGACACCCGTAAGACAGGCGGGGGAGTCGAGGTCTTCTTCAATACACGCTTGCTGGGCGCATCCTCGATCAACATGGTGCTTGCACGTCAGCTTAAGGGCATTGAAGATAAGATTATCGTTCCTCGTGTTTCGATCACAAATGCATTGCGCCATACCGGGCGCATGGCCGTGACTGCGGAGCGCGGTGTCAGGTTGGTGCCGGAGGCGCAGCAGGGTGTGACGTTGGTTCGTGATGACACCTTGAGAAACCAGACAGGCGCGGTTGTATTTGATATTCTGCGCCCAGGTTGGCAGATGGAACTTAAGACGCAGGTTTTATTACCTGTGTTAAAGCCAGAACTTTTGCATCGCGTTGATTTAGCTGAGGGCATGTTACAACATCGCATTTATGCCCGCTACAAAATTGAAAATGCGGGTGTGAAGTTCTTCCGCGTTTCGGTGCCGATCAAGGATGCGACACTCACGGTCTCCGGACGCAATATTGCGCGTGTCTACCCGGAAGTCGCAACCGGGAAGGTTGAGACTGCGGACGCCCAACTGGGGACCACTGGAAAAGTATGGGTGATTGAACTGCATGGCAAAGTCGAAGACACGTACGCCTTCACAGCGCTCTATCAGGAACCGTATGATCCAGCTGCTGGCGGAGTAAAGGTCAGACCCTTTGGTACACCCGGAAGTGCACGTCAGACGGCTTGGGTGGCGATTACAGGCGGTGGTCGTGTGCAGGTTGAACCTCGCGGCGAGGTGGTGGGATTGCGCGTCGAAGATGCGCGCAGTCTTCCTGAATACTTTGGGGCCGGGGACTTGTCAGGCGCCATCCGTTGCTATCGCGTGTTGCAGTCTGAGTATTCTCTGGACTTGTCCGTCATCCGTCATGAAACAGCAAAAGTGTTGCCAGCCGGAGTTGAAAGCGCGCGCTTCACAACCGTGCTTTCCGCCAGCGGCAAGATGCTGACGCAAGTCTCGGTGCAGTTGCGCACAGGGCGCCTGCGGTTCCTCAAAATCGGAATGCCATCAACCAGCGAACTGTGGGCTGCACAAGTCAATGGCACGGAAGTCGCGATTGCACG
>JBAXCC010000361.1:0-3799 GCA_037141675.1 bacterium
CAGTCTCGAGCGAGTCATCAGTCGATGGGTAGTAAAGCCCCGCGAACAGGGAAGAGCCTCGGGTCGCTTCCGCATCCAGCGACCACGGGCCGCCGAGCTTGGAATACGGCTCCCCCGACTGTTCAGCCATGGCGCGCAACATCGCAGGCATCTCAGACTTAGGACCTGCAGCAAGACCCGCGCGCCAACCGGTAAGTCCATACTTCTCCGTGGTCCAGACACGCAGGCTGTTGCCTGTGATGTCCATCTCGACCGGCAGGTCGTACCCACGCAAGCATACCGCGTCACTATCATCCGAGAGCATGTTGGCCATGTTGCCACGATGGGTTGTGACGCCTACGGGCAAAGTGCAGAAGGTGAGTGATGCCGCATTGGTGAGGGAGAGCGAGCGGACCGTGAAGGTGAAGAAATCGCGATGCGTGTCGACATCGATGACTGCCGAACCCTCATTGCGCGCGAACGAAAAGGTCAGCGTATCCCCTTTTCGCGTCACCGTGCGAGCGGAGAGTTGTCGTCCATCCTTCAGGCGGACAGAGACGAACGGTTGCGGGGCCGCGAGCAATTCACGTCCAGTCGTCCTGTTTCGAAGGGAAACAGCCTGTCCGTGCTTATCAATCGCGAGTGTGGCGTGGCGATTTTTAAACGTCGCTATGAGAGGCTGAGCAGATTTGGATTTATCCGCGAGTGTGTAGATGGCGCTGACGCGGGTTGACGCATCTGCCAAGTTAACAACCTCTGTCTCGCAAAGCGCGCGCGAGTAGATCCGCAGATCGTCAAGTAAGCCATTGTGACAGACGGAACCGAACCAGCCGCCGAGACGCAGGTCCTTCGCCTCGACCGGATAGGGCCACGAGACACGGCTGACGGGCTTGCCGTTCACGTACGTCGTGAGATGCGGCAGGTTGAAGGTGACACAGAGGTGCGTCCACTGGCGTTGCGGCAACACGTTGAGAAGGGATGCCCCTGTTTCGGTCCACTTGTTGCCAGGCACGCCAGCGCGTTCACCAGGCCGTCCGAGGCGAAAAGAGCAGGTGTTGTCGGAAACAAAAAGCATGAGGCCACCGGGACTCCACGTCTGCGAGGTCAGAAGATTGGGATACCGTCGAGGGGAGAGATCCTCCCACGTCGCCCAGACGGAAAGAGTGAATTGCGTCGCGCCATTGAGTCCAGGCACAGCGGGGAGATCGATGAAGGCATTGGTGCCGCCGAAGTGGAGGGCAGTACCGAATGCGCCTGTAGCCCATTGAACATTGGAGAGATCTGCCTCAAGGCCATTGGGAGAACAATCAACAGCCAACGGGCCAGAGCCTTCCTCAAACGGAAGATTTAACACAAGCGACGGATCAGCAGGCACAGCGCCCAAGCTGATGCCAACGCCAGCGATGACAAAAAGAAGGCCTCTGAGTATTTTCATATGCACCTCATAGATGACATCATGCATCTTATGCTTAATTTATTTTATAACACAGTCTGAATTATACGTGTTATAGGACAAGTTGGACAAGCTACAATTTGAACGGAATCGAAATTCACGCTCGTCAAAGACAAGCGCCCCGCCCGCTGGGTTGGAATAAACGATAAGGAGTAACTTCTTTAATTGAGAGTTAAACATTAAACGTTGAGAGTTGAGAGTTTGACCTGTCCGCCGTAGGCATCGCGAAGGTGGAACTCTTAACGCTGAACGCCCAACTCTTAACTCTGAAGTTTGTACGGCAACAACTATTCGATCAGGGGTTGGACAGCCTCGCCGCGGCGTTGCGCGTCGAGGCTCTCGTAAGTGCCATAAAAGTCTGAGTTGCAGTCGAGCCAGAGTGTGAGTCTGCGCAGATCCTCGGGAGGGAGCTTCACATCATGGTGGCCACGCGCGAGCAGTGCGAAGAGTTTGGATGCACGCGCCCCAAACTTGCCGGGATAGGTTTTGGACTCTGTGAACGAGCCACCTCCGTCGTAATAGAAGGCGTAGGGCTTCAGGTTGCGGTAGGCTGGCGTCCAAGGCTTCTCATCCGGCGTACCCGCTAGCGACGGCGCGCGGTTAGCGTTCTTGGCATGACAGCCCGCGCAGTGACGATCCAGTACCGGTTGTACGAGGCGGACAAAGCTGAAGGGGCTCGAACCGTCAGGCTCAGGTGCAAGCACCGAGGGGGGCCTGCGAGTGGCCAGACACGGCTGCGGTGCGACGGGCGGAGCTGCACGGCGCCGCTCGTGGCACCCGACACAACTGATAGTCTCGCGCGGTGCCGCATAGACATCGGTGCGCATCGACTGCACCGCCATTCCGCGTTCGTCCAAGGCTTGAAAATAGACGGGCACGTAGGATTTCAAATAGAAGCAGACGCTGCCATCGGCCTCCACTGGCGCAATGCCAAGCACGGCGCGAGCGTTCTTCTCGGTGCCGTAACCAATGGCAGGATTGTTGCGGCCAGGCGTACTCTTGGGCAGAACCTGGATGACGCGCAGCGCCTTGATCACGGTGTTTGTCGGCCATGCGTGGCGACTCTCATAGACGTTCAGGATGGTGACCACAGCAGGCTCCTCCGCCCGCGGCTTGAGAGGTCGGCTCGATAACTCCGTCAGCAGGTGCGGACGGTCGAGGTTCAGGCGCGGCTGGCCCGGATCGACAGGCATTGGTCGTACCACCTCTGGGATCACCGGAGGGGCGGGCCGCGGCTTGAACGGAATCGGGCTCAGGCAGGAGATTGCAGAATCGCGGTAAAGCAGTTCCTTGTTGCCGAAGGCATCCAGCAGGTAGAGTCCGTAGTTCTCCACTGAATCGGGGTGTTCAGCCGACGGATAACCGAACACGCACAGGCTGTAGTTTTCACTCAGCGGCCAGGGCGTGGCGTAGGCAGCCTCGCGGCAGAAGTAGCCGTATTCCGACTCGGGCAGACGCTCATCGGGCGTGAACAGTTTGACCGGGCTCATCGCATCATCATCCTCCACCTCAGGATCGACCAGCACGATCGAGCCATAGGTTTGTCCGTGATGCGCAGTCGCCACGGCCATCAGCCGACGCGAGCCGGGCACGGCGCGGATATCCATCTCCATACACGGGCGATCCCGCCAGTCACGCGGATAGTTGCCGTGAACCGCCATTGCGCCGCGACCGTCCGGCGTGGTGATCCATGGGTGGTGCGCCTGAAAGAAACCGCGATCGACATAGTCCCAACGCGTGTAGACGATCATGCCGTCATGTGCGACGCTCGGTTGCCACTCGCAGGTCTCGTGGTGGCTAAGCCGCGCCATCCCACTACCGTCGGCGTTCACTCTGTGGAGCGTGTAAGTGAACCAGGGCGCACCGCCCTTGGCAGTCATGTGGCAGCGGCCGAAGCCACCGCGACGGTCCGAGATGAAGGCGATCTTGCCGCTCGGTAGCCAGCACGGATCAAAATCGTTCCACACGCCATCTGTCAACTGCTGCAACCCTTTGCCGTCCGCGCCCACGCTGAAGAGATGCCAACTATTCTTCTCGGTGAAGGAGCAGGATAGTCCGCTGTAGCTGTAAAGTCCTTTCACATCCTCGGACGCGGGCTGGCCTGGACGGTAACCCTCAGCCTCGGTATAGGCGAAGAGTACGCGCCGTCCATCAAATGAAAGATCAGGGGAGAGATAGGCACCGTCCGGAAGGCGCACGCCAGCGAAACGTCCGTTCTCGCAGGCCGACTCCGCGAGCAGGTTGCGTGCGATCGGCTTCGCGCCAAAGGCCTTCTCCAACACGAATAGCCCCTCTCCCTTTGTGGCATGGATGCCGTAGTACTGCCCGGCCATGTGGTCCCCTCCCAACTCCTGGCGTCCGTTCTTC
>JBAXCC010000362.1:0-3788 GCA_037141675.1 bacterium
CCCTCCCGCCTTAAAAACATCCACTTTCGGTGTCGTTTTCATTTGACGCAACGCGGAGACCCTTGTCTCCTACTTGTTTTCCGTAGCCGCAAGTCGTTTGGCCTTCTCCTCCTGGGCTTGCCATTTTTTCGCCTCGTCCTCGGTCCATGCGTTGGCCTCAAGATAATCGCCGCAGAACGGCACCTGGAGATCAATCCAGCAGGCGATCTTGTCCATCTCTTCCTTGTTAAGCCTGGTTCCTTTGTGCCCTTTCTCCAGCAAAGTTATGAGACCGCTCTTGCAAGCCCCTGCAGGGTACGGTTCAAGCATGGAAGGCTCAGATTGCGGACTGATCCAGCAAATAAACGTGTTGGGCAGTGCAAGCAGAATATGCTTGTCGTCGCTCCCCGATCGTTTGATCACATTCGGCGGAAAGAGGAAGGGACGTAGAAGCCCAACATAAGCATCACTCCATTTTCTGGCCGAAAAATGTTCTACCACAAGATCCTTTCGCAGGCTGAACGGTTTGCCGGCGGCATGGACCTTCGGCGTTACAGCCATGTCCGCGTTCAGCTTGAGTATTTCCAACCAGTTGCCTTTCCCGGGGTACGCGAGAATGCGTTCTGTCAGTGTCCTCTGTTCAACCGCCTGCCAGCGGACACCGTCATGGCATTTGACGCAATGGCGATCGAGAATAGGCTGGATTTCTTTGATGAAACTGAAGCCGCGTGGCGGGCCATAAAAAGAAGCCAAATCCTGCGCTCCCGACTGGAGTGCCACTGTGGGGCCGTCCTTGATCAACGGCGTACTGTTCTTGTCCTCATGACAGCCTACGCACGATGCGTTCTCGCCAGGCATCAGCGTCGCCCAGCTGCGCATGGTCTGAATGCAATGTCCTTTGGCATCCATCACCTGGAAGTAAACAGGTGTGTTCGCCGGAGCCCTGAAGAACACCGAACCATCCGCATAAATCATTGCGTCACCCAGAACACGTTTTGGATCCCAGCTTCCGGTTATCGAGATGGGCGTTCGCACATGCCAGTTGCCGCCCGCCGGACCGGTATTGAGCGAACACCCGATGGACGTCCTGCGGTATTCCAGGGAGATTACCCTCAGGCTCTTCGCCGTGCCGCGTGGGATGTTCTTCAATCCCGGACCTGTATAGACGTCCTGAATATAGAATGTTCCCTCCGTCTTGCTCAGGTCGACTATACTCGGACGCACAGCCGGCTTGGGCCTTGGCAGCAAAGGCACAGGCTGGTTGCAGGATTGGGTCGGGTCGTCGGCAAGAAGCTCGCGGTGACCGTCTCGATCCATCAGGTAAAGCCGGTAACGGATGCTCCGAATTTTTGTTTTGCTTTTTGACTCTTGGGTCACGAACCCTTCGGGGGAATAGGCGACTATGAAAAGGTTCTCACTCAACGCATACGGGTATTGAAACTGATCGCCTTCCTGTCCCCACCGATCAACTTTCACGGCCACTGGCTTGCGCGAAGGCGCGAGCAACTCGATGCCCGTATTTTCCTGTCGTCCCAGGGCCGGATCGACAATGACCAGCTTGCCGGATTGCGGCGTATGGTGGCCCGAGGCAATGGCGATCGCCTTCTTGGTGCCCGGGATGCTGCGGGCATGGTGCAAAGAAGTAGGGAACCACGAGTTGTTCCCGTAATACTCGGTCTGGTTCACCCCGTTAGGATTCATCTGGAAAAGCGCCTGCGGGTAGATTTGGCCCCGGTCGTTGTATTCCCAACGCGTGTACAGGACACAGCCATCGTCCATTATTTTCGGATAGCAGACACTGACCTGGTCATAACCCAGCCGACGCAAGCGAGAGCCATCGCGCTCACACCGATAAATGTTGAACGTCGTAACACTTATGCAATCGCACTCCTGTGCGCAACGACTCGAATTGAACACAATGCCGCCGTCAGGCAGGTACGCGCCCTGGATATCCGCAACATCCGTTTCCGCCGTGATCCGGCGAATTGCGCGTGTCGCGACTTCCATTTCATAGAGGCTGAAATCGTTCCGCTGCCCGCTGGGACTGTAGGAATACAGGATTCGTTTTCCATCAAAATCAACCTCGGGATCACGAATCTTTCCTTTTCCTGCTGGATCAGCGAATAACGTGTTCACCGTGCCATAACAACCGGCCATCTCTAGAATACAGAGACTTTTCCCACCGTCTGCGATCAGCGAGTAGCCCTGGCTGGCGGTGTCGGTGAATTTGGTGAATATGATCGTGCTGGTTTTCTCGAGAAGCGGTTTCAATCGCGATTGTCTCCGCAGTTCGCAAAGATCAAGGTAAAGCCCAAGCGCCAAACCTTCATCCTGGGATAATGCGAGCTTTTCGAGTTGTGCAGTCAAAGCCGCAGGAATACTGCCTGCTTCCACCGCAGCCTTCCGGCAAAGCGTTGCGAAGAAAACCGCCTTCCTGCCGGCAAGCCATGCATCGGCATCCCTTTCATCCGCGTCCTGCGCCAGCCAGTCCGCACAGTATGGGTGCTTCGCCTCAAGTTGAAGGATAAGCCCTTGCCAGGTTGCCTTGTTCGTGCTGTTCCTCAATTTTTCCAGGTCGGCGGAAAATAATTCATGTCGGGTGTTACCGGCAAAAATGTTACCGCCGAGTAAAAGCGCTACAGCGATAAATATCATTCCACGCATATCATTTTTTTCACTCATGACAGATTACTTCGTTGGTGGGGTTACCTGAAGCGGAGTAACCCTCAGTTCCTTTTCCTTTCCCAGCCACTTCACGATGCGCATCGAGTGGCAACTCCTACAGACCGCTTCAATCGCAACTGTAGAATATTTAACGACGACCCGGAGTCCATTTTCAAAACAGTTTATGGTTTCGCAGGCGTCAGACTGGTGCAGATGAGACGTGGCGTATGCTTGACTGGCCAGACAGCGCGTTCGGGACTGGCGTAGAGCCCCATCTTCTCAATCGGCAGTGGCTTGAAGCCCATCTTGAAGGCGGGGGAGTCCTGCTTCATACGGTAGCTATCCTTCTCGGCGTTTACAAAGAGGGGATCGACGCCCGCCAAGTTGTTATTGCCGATCATCCATGAATTCGTGGTGGCGGGATAACTCTTGTAATGCACCATCCACTCCTGCGATCCGCCCCAGCTCACATTCCGTTCAACCCGCGTACGTGTCTCAGGTGCACGGAGAGTCTTGTCGCGCACCGCATTGCGCAACATTGCTAGCCATGGATAGCGCTCTTTCCAGGGTGAGGCATCGACTGGCACAGCAAAGAGCGCCTCGACCATTCCGGGATGGACACCTTTGGGCGGTGTGACAGAGGCCGGCGTTTCGTAGGTTTGCCAGCCGGAGATTGAGGGATGGCAGTTTACAAAAACATTGTTGTCAATCACGTTGCCAATCGCGGAGAGCGAGATGCCCTCTGCCACGCGGACGATCAGATTCTGTGTCATCGTGGTGCCGCCTGCGCCATCATCAAGCATAATCGCGCGGTTCCGTTGTGCACGCGGATTGTAGATATCGTGAATGTAGTTGCCGTGAATGACATTGCCGACTAGCGTCCAGTTACGTCCTGTATAGAAAGCGCCCATTTCGCCTGAGGTCAGGCAGATGCTGTGGACTTCGTTGTACTCCATGACGTTCTCACGTCCGCCATAGAGCACGGCCACATGAGGGCCGTCGTGTATCAGGTTGTGTGACACCGTGTGTCCGCACCCGGAGACCTGTATCCCTGCGCCGTAGGTCATGCTGAAGCGTGCGTAGTCGTGGATGTGGTTGTTGTCAAACACATGATCGCAATGTTCCAGCGTCCCTTCGTTTCCTGC
>JBAXCC010000363.1:0-3786 GCA_037141675.1 bacterium
GGTATCGCGAGGAATACTGCTTGCCGCGCGCAACACAACGACAATAATTACACCCCTCTAAACGTTCTATAGGCAAAACACGTAAAATGTGCTATGGTAATTCGGCAATCGTTTAACAGGGGGGCTTGATGAACAAACGCTTTTTTGACAGTCTTGTAACTGTGCTTCTTGTTGGAGCGGCGCAGGCGGAGCCAACTAAGAAGATCAACATTCTGCATTTGAATGCAGATGACCATCGTGCGGACGGCGCGACCGCATTGGGGAATCCCGACAAGGTGTACACCCCCACCCTCGATAAACTCGTGGAGCGCGGGTTCACTTTCCGGCATTGTTATACCATGGGCGCGATGACCGGCGCGGTCTGCACCCCAAGCCGCACCATGATGTTGACCGGGCTCTCCTGGCAGCACATTCCCGGCGCAAATGCAACGTCCACCCTTCCCTCGGCGACTGACACATCCACCTATCTGCCGCGCGTCATGCAAGCGGCCGGTTATCAGACCTTTCACGCCGGCAAACCCGGCAACTCTTTTTCAGCAGGTATCAAGGAGTATGAGATTTCCATCCATCTGGATGACAAGCTCGCCGACGGACGTGCCAATGTCAGCCGCATCATGGGCGATTTGGCTATTGACTTCCTGGACAAAAAACGCGACAAGAGCCGTCCCTTCTACATGTACCTCGCTCCCTCTGTCCCTCATGACCCCCGCACGGCAGAACCTCAGTTCCATGGCAAATACAAACCGAAGGACATTAAAAAGTCCCCTTGCTTCCTGCCGCAGTTACCGATCGACAATGGCGAGATGACTGTCCGAGACGAGAAGCTAGAAACCTGGCCTCGCACAGAGGAGATGATCCAGCAGGTCCGCGCTGACTACTACGCCTGCATCAGCGGACTAGACTACAACTTCAACCGCGTCATTGAGAAACTGAAAGAAATCGGTGAATACGAAAACACCGTCATCGTCTTCACAGGTGACAATGGTCTCTCCATTGGCGACCATGGACTGCTCGGCAAGCAGAATCTCTTTGAGTTCGGCGGCATGCATGTGCCTTGCGTCATTGCAGGCCCTGGCATTCCACAGGGAAAGAGCGATGCACTAGTCTACCTGATGGACATCTTCCCCACCTTCTGCGACATTGGCGGCGCAAAAATTCCAGCGCATGTGGATGCCAAGTCACTTATGCCCATTATTAAGGGGAAGCAGGAGAATACCCGAACCCTGCTCTACACAGGCTATCGCGCCTCTCAGCGTGCGATTCGCGATCAGCGTTGGAAGCTGATACGATATCCACTCATCAACGTGACACATCTCTTTGATCTGCAAAATGACCCGTATGAGATGAACGATGTCTCTGCTCAAAATCCTGACACAGTCATGGAAATGTTGACCCTGCTATCCGCCGAGATGAAGCAATGCGATGATCCCATCCCTCTCGTCGTTGACAATCCGAAACCCGCCGCATGGGCTCCACCAGATAAGGAAGACCCGAAAAAAGCAAAACAAAAACGCAACAAGAAGACCACTCTATGAAGAGACTAACCCTGACACTTATCGGCATTGGAATCATCTTGCCTGTTTTTGCTGAAACCTATTCCGTCAAATCCCCTAACGGAAAGAATGAAATCGCATTGGACGTCAAAGAGGGGCTCTCGATCTCCATCACCCAGAAAGGCGCATGCATCCTCAAGCAGATGCCTATTGCTATGGAGATAGAAGGCGTGACAGTTGGCAAAAATCTGAAAATAAAAAACTGTATCGACTCCACAGACAACGAGAAAATCCTCCCACCTGTTTACAAGAAGCATGAAATTCTTGTCAACGGAATGAGAAAAATGATCGTCTTTGAGAATAACACTGCACTCACATTAGTGGCGTATGATGACGGCGTAGCCTACCGCTGGGAAACCACCCTGCCGGGAACCATCACGGTCTTGAACGAGAAAGCTGATCTGTCTTTTGCTGAAGACAATCAAGTCTTCGCGACCTACAACAACGACCCCTACAACAAAGACCTCTTTCAAAACTCCTTTGAATGTCTCTACGATAGCAAAAAGGTTTCGGAACTGAACACTGAAAAGATGGTCCTGTTACCGCTCTATGTCAAGACGCCGACAGGCTGCATGACCATCAGCGAAACAGACCTGCTGGATTATCCGGGCTGGAACCTGTTTCCTTCCGACAAGCAAACACTCCTGAAATCCGGCTTTGCTCGTTATCCGATTCAAGAGAAGGTGATCGATAATCAGCGTCATCGTCGCATACATGAGCGCGAGAATTTCATCGCCAAGACTTCTGGAACACGGACCTTCCCGTGGCGCACCTTCACCATGGCGGACCGCCCGGCGGAACTCCTTAACGCGGACCTGAATTATAAACTAGCCTCTCCGTGTGTATTAGACGATGTGTCATGGATCAAGACCGGCCAGGTGGCCTGGGACTGGTGGAATGAATGGAACGTGACGGGCGTTGACTTCAGAGCCGGATGCAATACAGAAACCTATAAGTACTACATTGATTTTGCCTCCAAATATGGCATCCGCTATGTGATTCTGGATGAGGGGTGGTCGAAAAAATTGAAGATCATGGAAATCTCGGATGACGTCGATTTGAAAACCCTTCTCGCTTACGCAGAGAAAAAAACCGTCGGCCTGATCTTGTGGACCTCCTGGCCTCAGTTCTATAACCGTCAGGAAGAGATCATCGCCCATTACGCCAAGATGGGAGCGAAGGGGTTCAAGATCGACTTTTTCGACCGTGATGACCAGGATGTGTTGCAGTACATGGAAAAGACAGCACAGATCGCAGCGAAATTCAAGGTTCTGCTGGCTTACCATGGCACGTTTAAACCATCCGGCATGCATCGTAAATATCCGAACTTAATCAACTATGAGGGAGTGTTTGGACTAGAACAAGTCAAGTGGGGAGATTCAAACCGCGACTTCATGCGGCATGACACTATCATTCCCTTCACTCGCATGGTGGCAGGGCCCATGGATTACACAGCAGGCGCGATGAAGAACCAGACACGGAAGCATTTCAAGCCTAATTTTGAGTTGCCTGGGGCTCAAGGGACACGCGTCCACCAGATGACCTTACTCATGCTTCTGGAAGGGCCTCTTCAGATGATGTGCGACTCACCCTCGGAATATCTGAAAAACCCAGAATGCACAGAATTTTTGAGCAAGATCCCCACCAAATGGGACGAGGTCATCGGCATTGACGGCGAACCTGGACAATTCTGCATCTTAGCACGCCGTGTTGGCGATCTCGTCTATATTGGCGGGATCGGCAACTGGGACAAGCGGGAGTATGAGCTGGACCTCTCAACAGTATTGGCCAAGAAGAGCTACAAGGCAACGATCTTCAGAGATGGCATCAATGCGGATCGCAACCCTGAAGATTGGAAAAAAGAGATCATCACCGTAAACGGCGCAGACAAAATCAAGCTTGTCTTGCAGCCCGGCGGCGGCTGGATCGGACGTTTTGAACTTGCACAATAACAAACCCATAACACTAAAACAGAAAGAATACACCATGAAACAACTCACGACGCTCACAGGAACAGCCCTCCTCCTCACAGGACTTCTGCTCACGGGTTGCACCACGCAACTCAAGAACAGCGACTTCTATAAAGACGGAAAATTTGACTCCGAAAAAGGGAAGCAGGCCTATTTCGACCTGATGAAGAAGCATGGGGCACCGATCTATGACATTTACAAGAGCGACCCCAAGTTTTTGTGGGCCATCGATTTCGGGACAGGAAACTTCACCCAATTCGGCA
>JBAXCC010000364.1:0-3735 GCA_037141675.1 bacterium
GGTTTATATTAACCGATTTTAGGCAGTTGTCCAATTCCGACTGAAGCAAAACATACGTGCGTTGGTATCTTGATGATATGGCATCTATTCTCTTGGCAAATATAGAAAAGCGTTTCAGTGATCCAAACTATTCATTTTCTGTAAACTCGGATTTAATACTAAGGGTCATCCGTGAACTTGATTGGTTCCGCAATTGTGGCAAAAGTAATAATATTTTTACTGGATGTTCTGTGCTAGGAGGTACTTTTCTTTGTTGCTACATTGATTATTGGGTCAAATGTAGAATCTCTAATGAATCAGGGAATGCCAGGAGCCGTAGCTAAATTCAACATGTGGCTTGCGGCCACGATTAGCCAGCACGCACATTCTCATGCTTCGGCGTGATGGCTGATTTTTGAATGATGAAAGTTGCACCTTGAAGGAGACGGGCAAAAACAAGTATACTCTCACCTGTGAGGATGAAGGTATGCAACCCTGACCTATTCGCGAGCACGACGAAACTGAGCGACAGAAAGAAACTAAATGGCTAATGGCAAATTACAGCCCCTTGTTCCCCCGACTGTCTTAAAGACCGACTTTCAAGAGCGTCATCATAACAGTATGATTCGCTTAATGTTGCTTGTGGGATTGGTGGTTACGTTTCTACTTGTGAGCCTTATGTTAGTCAGGGTATTTCTTTTGCCTCCAGGGCGGTATGAGTTGATTTTCACAAATGCAACGGATCGTGTCGTCTCGGAAGCTATAATAGGTATTCGAAACTCAAAACAAGTTATTTCAAATCTTGCGCCACAAGCAGCGACAACACTTGTGTTCATGGCGAGTTCAGACACTTGTTACAGTATAGATTTTAGGGTAGAGGGACAAGAATCAGTCCATACGAATGTTGGTTACTTATGCAGAGGAATGAATGCGAAAGAAGAGATTGTTGTTCATGAAAATTCGACTTTGTCTTTCTCTTCGAAGCATTACTCAAGCGGACACTCGGGGCCGCTAGCTAAATGACATGATAAATTGAGCTCAGAAGCAACTTTGGACGCATTGGGTCAATTTGAGGAATAGCAATGAAGAAAGCGATGACATATTGTCGCCCTCCAGTCACGGCGCAGCCGTTGACTGGGAGGGCTGGTTGTGTTGTTTTCGGATACTTTTCACTGTGAGATAAAGCGCAAGGGTGTTCAATGCCAAGAAGCCGGTATTAATGAGGTCTAAAATGAGCAGATTTCTTCTGAGTCTTGCACTTTCCTTCTCCATTATCGCCTTTGTTTCTTGGGTTGGATTCCTGTGATAGTTGTTTACCGCGGTTGCCACGCGCCAATCATCCACCAAACGAGGACAGAACAAGAAAGCACCAAGCAAGAATTCTGTTGCTAGGAGCACTGTAAGTAGGATGTGTCTTCCGGCTTGCATTTCAATTTGCACAATGTTTAAAGTGCCACGCGTGGTTTTTGCTGGCAACCTTGCCAGCGATGGGTAAATCTTTGCGCTTTTTAATGGATAAAGCAAGCTGAAAGTAGGTTGCACTTGAAATTTGAAACTGGAAACTTGAGCGATAAAAGTTACTGACTCTGCTTCTAATCCCGTCATCACTGGGTCACGCCGTCAACTCACGCCATCCATCCTGCGCAGATTGTCTGTCCCCTTATCCTCGAACGTCAGCGGCGATACGCAACGTTACCTGGTTCACCAAATCATTATTATTCGTCACAAGAAAAAGGCTCCCGCTGCAATTGCCAGCAAAAGAAGAGCAAGAAAGACAATGACCCATGTGCTCTCCTTTTTCTCCGGTTTGTTTGCCGAAACCTCTGCTTCAGTCGCTTCTGCTTTCCCTTCCTTTAGAGGCTGATATAGCCCCATGCGAGAAACGATGCCGATTGCGGCAAATGCTCCCGCGAATGCCGAGAAGATTCCAACGTGCAGAAGCAGGAAAGTACCGTAGGCGACAAAGACAGCGAGAGGAATTCCGATGAGCCATGCTTTCAAATTGTGCCGAAAGACACAGCCGCATATCTTACAGTTGAAAGCCCCGTCTTGTTTCTTCATGTCCATACTAGCGCCGCATGACGGGCAGGCCCCTATGCTCTGTAATGGCATTTATTTCTCCTCTGGTGAATGGGTGTTGGGTGTGTCGCCGGGTTGGGAACTATCCACCTTCGTCAATGCCTCCACGATCCACATTTCATCACCAATCCATAGAGTTCCATTTTCGTGCTTGGCATAATAACTCGTGGAAATGTCAGCATCTTCTCCCTTTCCGCCAGGCTTGCCATCTTTACCGAAGCTTTTAAGCGTAAGGATTCCGTCAGCACTAGTTTCGAACAACAATGGTCTATTCCAACCATCTGTGGTTCTGTTGGCATACCCTGTGCGTTTTGGTAGAACGTCTAACGAGGTGGGAATGGAATGGCGTTGTTGCGCGTAGAGGTGCATTCGGACAAACGTTTCGATAATTGCACTGTGTGTCATTTGCACAGGGGTAATGACATCTAGGCAACAGGAAGAACACACAATCGCAATGATTATTACTAATCCAATTTTCATTCTATTATTCCAAACGTCAGTGGTCAGCCGCAGAGCGGAGCAATGTTGGCTGCACCACCTTGTTCGGCCTCTTTTCTGTTAAAATAGAGATCTCCTTCAGTCGGAGACCAAAATAAATACTTATGCTTCAGCAAGGCAAAGTCACAAAGCAGTTTACCGAGACGATTCAGTGCGGCGGCTTCTGCGGTAATGCAAAACTCGGAAATGGCTTTGGCTGGCAAATCGAGATTGTTGCAAAACCGAAGATGTAGTGCTGTATGTCCGACAGAATCCAGCGCGAAGGCGCGAAACCGCATGTAATGGGCAAATCGGTCTTCCGGTCTTTCGGACCCAAGTTCCCAAAGCACAACATGACCAATGCTCAGGGGAAAATCGATAAGGTCTTTTCCGATTTCATTTAATTGTTCGGGGGAGGAGTAAATTTCAAGCATTCCAGCCTGACTATCATTGGAGGCCCTCATAATGAGGTTTAGATGATATGGTTCCTCGTAAGGGAATCGCTCGATTGTCAGGTAAGGCTTCATGATTTGTTTTCTGCCAAACGTTACGGCGCACCAACGTGCGTCAGCGTGTTCTGTGCCGCCGCTGTTTAGATACTTCCTCGAAGTACTTTCTATAATCTTCGATTTCTTTCAACACGGTTTTTTTTGACCAAACAGATGAAAGTCCACGTCTTCTACGGTTCAAATGCTCTTGTGCGAAAGGGAAGGCCTGTGCCCATGAGCCGGTCTGGCACAACACGACATGAAACAGAAGGAAGAAGGCGTCGAGCTTGAAATTAGCAGGCTTTTTGTCGGCATTAGGACAGCCGTCCCTGAGTGTCGAATCTGGGGTCTTGAGCAACAATTTCAGGAGGCGCTTTGATTCAGTTTCGTATCCCAGCATATGCAACGTGTTGGCCAGATTATATATCGCGCATGGGCAGTTTGGATGTGACTTGTAGGCCTTTTTGAAAAAGGGTAGCGCCGTCGAGTACCTGAACGCCTCATGGTGCTTAAGCCCCTTTTCAATCAGTCTTTCATGGTTATCGATCATCTCTTTCACCAAACGTTTAATGTGCCGCGCGTGGCTTTTGCTGGCAACCTTGCCAGCGATGGGTAAATCTTTACTTTTTCTGACGGATAAAGCAAGCTGAAAGTAGGTGCACTTGAAATTTGAAACTGGAAACTTGAGCGATAAAAGTTACTGACTCTGCTT
>JBAXCC010000365.1:0-3727 GCA_037141675.1 bacterium
CATTATCATCGACCGTGAAAAGGAGATGCCGGTCATCATCGCTTCGGCCCGGGGCGGGATGGAAATCGAGGAAGTCGCTCAGGATGAGCCGCAGTCAATTTTCAAGGAGCACGTTCATCCGGTTACCGGACTGGCCGATTGCCATATCCGCAACCTGGCATTCAAACTGGGCCTGAGTAAAGTCCAGCAGAAGAATTTTTCCCAGTTGCTGTCCAGCCTGTATGAGCTTTTCATAAAAACAGATATGTCTTTGGTGGAAATCAATCCCCTGATTGTTACCGGCGACGACCTGGTGATGGCCTTGGATGCCAAGATCAACTTTGACGACAATGCGCTTTTCCGCCATCCCGAACTCGCGGCCTGGCGCGAAGAGGAGGCCCGCCAGCGCGACTGGCCCAGAGGCCATGTCTTGTCTGACAACTTACTCGTCACGATGGCTCAACGCAAACCACGCGATATTGCAACGCTTAAAGCGATACCCGACCTGCCGCAGGCGATGCCTGCTACGGTGATGTCCGATTTGTTGGCGGCGATCAGTCGCGGCCTGGCAGTCAAGGAAGGGGACTATCCGCGCCCGGCTGACGAGGGTGTCTCGAAACATAATATCAAGACACGTTACGAACGGGTGTCGGCTCACATCAGCAGCGTGTGCGCGACCCATCATATCGACCCAGCGCTGGTCGGATCGCGCGCGGAAATAGAATCATTTCTGCACCTCATGGATCAAAGCACCGCTGACGGACATCCCTTGTCCACAAGTTGGCGAAGCACGTTAATCACGGAAGCACTCCGTTAAACCGTTCTCCCTCGAACCTAGAAAAGTGAGATGGTCTAGGAGCGGTGAAAGGTTACAGGTTCAGAAGAGAGGGCGTTCCGCACCTGGAGGACGTACCCCCCCCCCGGTGCGGCACTTTGACACTACGCCAGCAACTGCTTGAGACCTTTGAGGGAGAGTTCCGTGCACTCCATGGGAGACTTGCCGTCTGGATAGGACTCCTGCTCGATCACAAACCATTCGGTTCCACCGACCTCGCTGCAGGCCTCGATGACGCCCTTCCAGTTGACCGAGTCCTGACCGAAGATCGCCTTCTTGCCAGCCTCGCCTTTGACGACGGTCGGCTTGAAGTGCGGGATCTTTGTGCGGCCCGGATGCTTCCTGACGCGTTCAACCGGATCTAGCCCGGCCGCCATTGTCCAGCCGCAGTCCTGCTGCAAGACAACCTCTGGAACAGTACGCTCCGCAAACAGATCCCAGTAGCTCTTCTTTGTCTCAGGATCCACCTTGGCGATCTCGGTGTGGTTGTGGTAGCCGCAGGCCATCCCGAGCGGCTTCAGCGTCTCCATGGCCTTGTTCATCGTTTCAGCGAACTCCTTGCTCTTCACAGGATCGCTGAAGGCTCCATCGCCGGGGACGATCAGGTACTTGCATCCGATCTCCTGATGAAACTCGACGGCCCTCTTGAGTGAGTCGCCCTTCAGATTCCCGGTGCCGATATGCGTCCCTGTCGCCTTCAGGTTCAGGCTGTCGAGCTTCTTTCTCAGCTCCTTGCCCTTTCCGCCATAGTTATAGTAACCGGCGAATTCGACCCCGCCGAAGCCCATCTTTGAAATCTTCTCCAGTACCTCGTCGAAATTGACCTTGCAGTCATTGCGGACTGAGTAGAGCTGCACGGAAAGTCCGATCAGCTTTTTATCCGCCGCCAACAGGCCGCGGGGCAACGCGCTCACGAGAGAGCCCAGTGCCATAGTCTTGATCATTGTCCGCCGTGTACATCCCATTCCAATAATTGAATCGCTGTTTAGCATTTGATTTCTCCTCTTGATTGACACCCCGCCACATGGACGGTGATGCGTGTGATATTCATAAGCCTTTTCTAATTCATGTTTAGATTATCGCACACCCAACCCCTGGCTGACAATCGGTAAAATTACCGATGCGCGATAGCGAGGGAGGCGGGAGGGAATAGTTGCCAGACTATTTCTCGAAGGACAATTCGTAGGATCGCACATCCTGCCCTTGCAGCTTGCTGTTGATGTCCAGATACACTTGGCCGTTTTCCATGCGGAAGGGCACTTCGGATTTTCCCTGATCAAGCTGGGCAGTCACCGACCGGACCGGTTTGGCGATCTTGAGGCTCAACGGGGTGTCCGGGCCTTGGAGATGACGCACCGTAATGCCTTTATCCCGGGTCTCCACAATCAGGTAATGATCCCCTACTGTCAGAGGTTGTCCATTGAAGGCTGTGAAGATACCAGCGGACAGCCGGCCCTGGCGATCCGTGACCCAGCAGCCGCCCGGGACCAGCCGGGGTCCGTCTGGAGCCTGCCATTCCTGCGTCGAGGATTCATTGGCCCAGACCGTATAGTCGCCGAAATTGCTACGGGTAATCCCGTTGGTCAGCACGGCAAAATCTTGCAAGGTCTGATCCGCGAAGCGGGCTATCACATGGCGCTGGAACGCATCGGCCGTGAAATGCCACGGATCGCGGTAATGATTCCCCGTCAGCGCCCAGCTGAGCATCTGGCCCATGGACAGGCTCCAAGTGAGAACCTGCTTGGACACGCAAGAATTATCCGGCGCGTTGTAGAACATCACCTTGTCGCGCGCCATCATGGGCACCACGGGCCAGATGCGCCAGGTGTCTTCACCCCAGTATTTGGGGCCGAAATCCCCCCAGTGCTGCTGCTCGGCCAGGATGTAGTTGCCCTGGAATCCCACATGGGTCTCCACCATGCGGTCATAGCCGAACTCGGTCATCAGACCCAATTTGGCATAGGTGCGCGTATGCTCCAGCCAGCCTTGGGCATGCCACAGCGGATTAGGCGAATGAGGGTTGTAATCCGGGCTGAACCGTGCGCCGATCTGATCCTCCCAGACCAAGTCCACGGGCATTTTCTGGGACAATTCCTTGAACACGCGGGCAATGCGCACCTTGGTGGCCGGCGCATAGGGGCATGTGGCATAGCCCGTATGGGGCTTCTTCTTGCTGCCGTAGTGCTCAAGCAGGGGCATTCCGTCTGCACGATAAGAGGCGAACTCCTTGGGATCCATGGACTTTACAGTCTCGGAATTGACATTCCAGAAGGTGTGGTTCAGATAAGGCATGTTCAGGTGACCCGCAGCACTCGCCGACTGGAAGACTTGCTTCCACTGGTCGTCGGTTCCCAGCCGTGGATCCACGGGAAAGATATCGGGATTGCTCTCGTCAAAGCCTCCGCGTGACCAACCGGTGATGAATAACAAGGCCGGTCCGGGCAACCCCTGCCATATTTTTGAATACCCGGCCTGATCCGCCAGGGTCAGGCGGAAATCGCTCACCATCCACTCGGCACCCGCCTTTGTGGAGAGCGAGGACACGACCCGGTCGTAACGCTCTCCCAATTTCTGGTGCAGCGAGGGCACAAGGCCCAGGCCGGTATCGTCACGAAAGGCACGGGCGCCGTCGGCCTCGCTGTCACCCACGCGAAAACGCAGGCGTGGGCTGGTCCAGACTTTGCCTGAAGCCTCGGCCAATTCGAAATTATGCCGCCACACATAGGCCTCACCATCAGGGAAAAGCTCACGTCTGGCCACCTGGGTCAGGTCTCGATCCAAGATGGGGAATGTGGACAGAGTGGCCCGTCCAGCACGGAAATGCGCGTAATCCGCAAAGACCAGCGCCCGGGGATATTGTCCGTGACGCCACTCCCGGCGGTCGGTGAAGAACTTGCGCTGGAGCTGGATGCC
>JBAXCC010000366.1:0-3686 GCA_037141675.1 bacterium
GGAAATGCAGTTGGCTGACCAGTTTTTTGCACCTTCGATCCCCAGGATATTACCTGTTGTGTGGGGCGGGCTTACATAAAGACGAAAGGACGGAAGGATTCAAGCGTGTATTCTCTACTTGATATCCTTCCGTCCTGATCGGTTCTGCGCGTCATACGTTACGCGCATGCATGCTTTCGAGCTTTATTTCTCCGTGGTGAACGGTGATGCGGGCAGGCCTTCCTTGTTGTAAAGGTTTGCCTTGGGATTGCTTTGGTAAGCATAGCGTACGTTCACAGGCTCGTTACCTTCAAGATGTGTGACCACGACGGTGTTACCTTCAATGACTGCCTTTGCCCAACTCCACTTTCCATCCTTGTCTTGCACAGCAAAGCCTTCGAGCTTGCCATCCTTGACTTCGGCTGTAGGTGCTGTTCCTTCCTTCTTGCCGACCATCAGTCCCTGGCGCTTGTCATCTCCGGAGGCATAGTCGAAGGAGATGATCGCTTTTTTGCCGGAGATGGTTATGGTTTTATAGATAGGGCCGGAAACCACGGTGTCCTTGGCTCCATATAGATCGTGCATCGCCCAGCGAGCCAGGCGTTCGCCCACATCGAATTTGTTCTTGGGGTGGATATCCTTGGCTTCGCCGATGTCAATGATCACGGCCATGCCAGATTTGGGAATCGCGTGGAAAGCATTGAGCTGCAACTGACGGACCTTGCCCCAGCCGGCGTTTGCAGGATCGTCGCTTGCATCTTGGAAGTTCGCGAGCTGTACAAAATAGAATGGAAATTCATAACCCCATTTTTTACGCCATCCGGAAACGAGGGCTTCCATGTGCTTGTCATACAATGGATCGCCGGAATTGGAACACCCTTGATACCAGATCGAGCCTTTAATGGCCATGGGCGTCATGCCGTCCACCATTGCATTATAAATGGCGGTCGGGGAGCCATTCCCCCAAGGCATGCCAGGCTTGCGCATTTTCTTGCGCTCTTCGGGCTTTGCTGCTGCGAGCTTGGCTTGCCAGGCTTTCTCCGCATCTGCATTCTTCTTCATTATTTCAAAACGATTACTAACCGTCTTGACGTCATTCGAAAGCATGGCATAGTTTCCAAAGGCTTCTGCAGGCGTCCAGGGTTCGATCTTGGTTCCGCCCCAGTTGCAGTCGAGGATGCCGATAGGGATTTTAGTATTCTTGTTGATGTTGCGGGCGAAGTAGAAGCCTACAGCCGTCCAGTTTGAAATGCAACTGGGCTTTGCGTCATTCCAAGGACCATCCACTTTCATGTCCATGTAAGATACAGGATCAAGGGCTATCTCATGATTAAACTTGATACGGCGAATCAGCGGGAAGGTTGCGCTTTTAAGATCCTCATCAGCAATCGGAGCGCAACGCCCCATCGTCCATTCCATGTTCGACTGTCCAGAACAGAACCAGACATCGCCGACGAGCACGTTTTTCAGCTCGACAGTCATATCGCCGCTCTTGAAGGTCTCTGTACAACCCTTGGCACACATGTCCTTGGCGGGCAGGATGAGCTTGAAACGGCCGTTAGTGTCCGCCTTTACCGTCGCTGTTCCCCCCATGAAGGAACCTTCGACTGTAGCGTTCACATCAGCGACTCCGAGCACGATAATCGGTTTTTCGCGTTGAAAGACCATGTTGTCGCTATAGAACGGAGCAAGTTTAAGTGTTGCGGCTTGAATCAAAGTCGCCACGCAGGTGATGGCAAATATGACCGCCATCCGGGCTGTTGATTTATGTGTCATAATATTTCCTTTTCTTGAGATTGTTAGGGTGTCAATTACATGACGCGCTCGACAACGATTTCCGGGTCGATCGTTTCGCGAAGTACACGTTCGATGCCTTGCTTAAGTGTCATGGTGGCGTGCGGACAGCATCCGCAGGCTCCACGCAGGCGCAGCTTGACATTCTTGCCTGCGATTTCAACGAGTTCAGCGTCGCCCCCATCCGCTTGTAACATTTTGCGGAGTTCTTCAAGTTTGGCCTTGATTTGTTCATCCATAGTTATTATTCCTTCTTTTGTTGGTTGTTAGTTCAAATCAAAAATCTGCCCGGGCACCGGGGCCACGACGTTTTCAACGCCGTGCTGTTTAACCAGCTCGCACATAGCGTTGACCTTCTCAGGCTCGCCATGGATTGCGAAAACGTTCTTGAGGTTGCCCTTGACGCCATCGAACCACTGCATCAGCGCGGTACGATCTGCATGTGCAGAGAGAGCGTTGATGGTGTGCACACGCGCCCGTAATTCAAATTCATCGCCCAAAATTTTCAACGGCGATACACGGTCCACAATCCGGCGCCCTAATGTGTTCTCGGCTTGGAAACCGACAATCAAAATGATGTTTCGTGGATCGCCCACGGTCCGTTGCAGATGATGCAACACGCGGCCGCCTTCGCACATGCCGGATGCAGCAATGATGACGTGGGGTTCTTTCAGGTCGTTGAGTGCTTTGGATTCATCTGGGGTTTCAATGAAGCGCAACCCCGGGAACTTCATCGGATCAATGCCCTCTCGCAAGATGTCCGAGGCCTCCTCGTTGTAACACTCGCGATGTTTTGCATAGATTTTTGTCGCTGCGAGCGAGAGCGGACTGTCCACGTAAACCGTGGTGGGTGGAATGCGTCCCTCCTCCCAGAGTCGGTTCATGTAATAAAGAATTTGCTGCGTGCGTCCCACGCTGAAGGCGGGGATCAGCAAGCGTGAACGCTGTTGATGGATGTCCTCGATGAAACCTTTGAGACGGCCCTTGACATCCTCGGCAGACGGATGGTCGCGGTCAGCGTAGGTGCTCTCAATCAAGAGGGTATCCGCGCCTTGGGGGAGGTCAAAGTGTTGCAGGATGGGCTGATTGGGTTGTCCAAGATCGCCCGAGAAGAGCAGACGGTGCGACGGCCCAGTTTTAGGTTTGACATCGAGCTGGACGAGTGCAGAGCCAAGGATGTGGCCGGCCACGTGAAAGATGCTTCGCACGTTGTTGCCCAGGTCAAATTCACGTTTAAAGGGCTGTGGCTCCATGTGCCGGATGACCTGGTCGACATCCTGCGGCTCATACAAGGGCTCGAAAAGAGCCTTTCCTTGTGCTTCTCGCTTCTTATTGATCAGCTTCAAATCCCGTTGTTGTAGGAATGCCGAGTCACGAAGTAAGATTTCGCAGAGTTCCAGAGTAGGCTGGGTGCAATAGATTGTGCCCTGGAACCCCCGTCGGAAGAGCGATGGCAGGTTTCCACAATGGTCAATATGCGCATGCGATAAGATAACTGCGTCGATGGTTGCCGGATCGATGGGGAGGTTACGGTTTTTCTCGAAGGACTCCTTGCGCGAACCTTGAAACAGTCCGCAATCGAGCAGGATGCGCAACCCGTTCGCTTCAACAAGATGCATGGATCCAGTTGTTGTCTGTGCAGCCCCGTGAAATTCCAGTTTCATTTACTCCTCCCTGTTTGTGCCATAAAAAGAAATTTAAAGCAAAACATTGAAGGAGTATTGTATAGGGAACAGCCCTGAAAAAAAAGGAGAAAATCCAAAATGGCAGCAATAAAAAATGCAAAATAATTCTCTGTTCTGAAACATCCGTGCTTGAACTTTAACAACTCTCAGATTATAGTATTGCCCTTCTTTTCATGCACCTGTAGCTCAATTGGATAGAGTGTTGGCCTCCGAAGCCGAAGGTTGTGG
>JBAXCC010000367.1:0-3682 GCA_037141675.1 bacterium
CGGTGGACAAGTAAAAGTTCAGCGGTGAGAGTTATCCTGTCTCTTACTTGCAGAGAGCCGTGAAGGCGACAGTATAAAGCTCGCCGCCTGCGAGTTGCCAGGTGTCTGGATTGATGCTGAGGGACTTCATGGCTTGGCGGATGCGAAGCGCTTCGGCCGGTTTCCCATCTAACTCAAGTGCCACAATTTTGGCGTAATCACGATAGCAGTCGCGTTGTGATTCAGAACGTGTCTGCTGGGCTAAGCGTTCGGTCATTTGATGGGCGCATGTTTGCACGTCAGCGAAGGATTTCCCTGCTGTGATGAACGAGATGGCCGTCAAGGCCGTCAGCGTGTCAGAGGCCCGCTCTGTTGGCTTGTAACTGACATACCCGTTCTGAGAGGTCGTCGTGCGCATCAGCCACCGCAGGCCTTTTCGCTGGGCAGCTTGTGAATCACCCGCGCCACTCTCTTCTGCGCTTTTCAAGGCGCGAACCATCCAGGAGGTGATCGCAATATTACCCTCAGGCGTCGGTGCATAGTCCCAGCTTCCATTGGGCAACTGGGATGCTTTAATCGCTTCGACAGCCCGCATGACTATGGGGCGCGCCGTCGGAGTATGGGGCGTGCAACGGGCGAGAGCAAAGGTCGTCATCGCCAGATTGTAGGCCTGTGCCTGGGCATCCGGACTTTCAAACAGCCCATCCTTGGTTTGCAGTCGTGCCAACGCAGCAATTCCTTTATTAATCGTGTCTGAGCACGTGGCAGAAGATTTATCCAACGCAAGGATGGAGAGTGCGGTTAATGCTGGCCGGAAGAGCTCTGTTCCGCCATGGCGTGCCGGATCCCATGTGCCATCCTCCTCCTGCTGGGAGACCAGCCATTGGTGGTCTGACGAGAGCGGTTGCGGGCGAGAGCTTAATACATACGCGGCGGAGAGCAGAATCGCGATGCTGGCTGCAGCGGCAATGCGGACCCACGGATTGCGCCAGAGGACGACGCGTTGCGTCTTCTGCAGAAGCGCCATCGTCTGTGCATGTAATTCTGGGGATGCGTCCTGTTCGGGCAAGGCCCGTAAATGGTTCACAAGTGAACGGAGCTCATCTGCCTCCGTTTGAGAAAGTTCGTTGATATGTGTATGAATCGTCATGAGATCTCTTTCTTCAATAACCTGCGAAGCTGTGCAAGCGCATTAAACATCCTCGACTTTACGGTGCCTTCAGGGATGTCCAGAATCTGTGCGATTTCTGAATAGGGCAAATCCTGATAGACACCCAGCTCGATCACGAGGCGCATGTTTTCGGGTAAGGTCGCCAGTGCCTGTTGTAAGTCGGTTGTTCCTGTTGCAGCCACTTCGTCTGCGGCAGAACGCGCAACGTCTCCTTCTGTCTCCTTGGCAAACGACTCAACCAGCATTTTTCTCCGATTGCGTTTTCGGAGTTCGTCTATCCAGACCTGCCGCGCCATCAGGAAAAGAAAGGTTAATACTTTTGCCGTAGGTTCATATCGGTGGCGATAGCGATACAGCCGGAGAAAAGTCTGCTGTGTTAAATCCTCTGCATCATATTGAACGCCCAGGCGAATAAAAAAGTTCAAAACTTTTTTTTCATACGCTTTCATCACTGTGGAAAATGCAGCATGATCTCCATTGCGGATACGGAGCATGAGGGCTGCGTCGTCAAGAGGTGTTGGGGTGTCTGTTGAAGCGGGCGTCATAAGCGAGTATGGTAGCGTGCTTTGGGTGTCCACGCAAGTGCGAAAAAAATGTTGATTTTTGAACCGAATGAAGCTCGGGGGCGTTTATTAAAGCACGATGAATAAAATCACCCTTGCCTTGATTGCAACCCTTCCGCAGATCGCCGCCTTTGGCACGACGACAAACGAGACGGAACAGGCTGCATCAAATGTGGCGACCAATCTTCCGACTATTGTGGTGACGGCCTCGCGTGTGGGACGAGCCATCCAGGAGACCCCTGCGAGCGTTTCGCGGATCGATGAAAAACAAATGGCGGAGCAGGGGACGCGCTCCTTGGTGGAAGCGTTTAAAGAAGACCCCTCAGTGCGCACACAGAAGACCTCTTCAGGACAAGGCTCGCCCTATTTGCGCGGTTTCACAGGATTTCGCACGCTCATGCTCATCGATGGCATCCGTTTAAATAACTCGACCTTCCGTAGCGGTCCGAACCAATACTGGAACACGGTTGATTGCTATAGCCTTGCAGCCATTGAAATGCTCAAAGGGCCTGCTTCCGTATTGTATGGCAGTGATGCTGTGGGCGGAACGGTTCAGGCATTCAGCTATGAGCCTGAGTATGCGGAAGAGGGTAAATACCATTATGGCAGCCGTCTGTTCACACGGCTCTCCAGCGCTGAACGGTCAGTGATCAGCCGCGCGCAAGGTGAGGCGGCGACGGATTCAACGGCGATTCATGCGGGCGTGACGTATAAGAATTTTGGAGACTTACAAGGAGGTCACCATGTGGGACGCCAAGAGAAGACCGGGTATACGGAGTATGATTATGATATCAAGGCACGTATTAAATTAGCAGGGGAGCGTGAAATTGTCATGGCATGGCAGAGTGTTGAGCAGGACGATATATGGCGTACGCACAAGACCATTTATGGCATCTCTTGGAAAGGCTCGACGATTGGTGATGAGCTCGCGCGCACGTTCGAGCAAGATCGCCGACTAGCTTATCTTCAATATCGGGATGACGAGCCGACATGGATTTACGATACCTTACGTTTTACGCTTTTCTGCCATATCCAGGAAGAAGATCAATATGCCGTCAGTAAACCCGCAGACAATAAAACAGTCTGGGATGGCTTTAGTGTAGTGACCCCTGGTTTTAATACCGAACTGATGAAGGAAACGGATCTGGGTACCTTTGTCTACGGCCTTGATTATTCGCGCGACATCGTGAATTCGTACAATAGGGAAGTCAAAAACAACGTCTCAACCACACGCGTCCAGGGACCTGTTGCGGACAACTCCTCTTACGACCTTGCAGGACTCTTTGTAGAAGATCGGATTCCGCTGGGGGACCATGTTGAAGTGACACCGGGCATTCGCGGGACGTATGCGCATGCTATCGTCCAAGATTATTATGCAGTTGCTCCGGGGGGAACGAAACCTGAGCAACGCGGCAAACCATTTGAGAGGACGTGGTATGATGTATCTGCTAATATTCGCTTGGCTTATTATGTGACAGACGATCGCTCGCTGATGTTTTATACCGGCGTGGGGCAGGCCTTTCGCGCACCTAATCTGTCAGACATGAGCTCGTATCGTGCATCAAAATCCAATACGTACGAAACACCGTCGCCGGATGTTGAACCCGAGCGTTACCTGACGTACGAATGCGGCGGAAAATGGACAAAGGATGGATTGACCCTTCAGGCTGCGTGGTATTACACCTGGATGCGCGATCAGATTACGGCGGTCTATGAACAAAACGGAACAGACATCCTTTCGAGTTCTGAAAATAGCGGCAATGGATATGTGCAGGGCGCGGAGATCGACGGAGCCTACGAGATGACGAAGAACTGGGTGATACGTGGTGGAATCGCATGGTCCGAAGGATATACGGATACCTATTATAAAAACGGGAATCAGATTGTTACGGTGTATAACGACAATTTCAGAACAGCTCCGCTTGCGGGATTCGCAGCTCTTCGCTGGCAGACGAGCGACAAAAAGATA
>JBAXCC010000368.1:0-3679 GCA_037141675.1 bacterium
TTCGCGTGGTGACAAACTCACGAATATCGCGATACATCTTACAATCCGTGTTGCCGTACTTATCATCGGTCATTTTCTTGATCGCCTCGCGTCGCTCTTTTCTGATATCGCAGATCGCCACAAACTGCGCTTGCGGATCAGGTAAAATCCAACCCCGCAGGTCGCCGGTTCCTCGGCCGCCCAAACCGATGCCCCCCATCACAATCCGTTCACTCGGCGCCACTGCCCCGTCGCGACCCAGTGCCGACGAGGGTATAATCCATGGCGCAGCTACGGCGCCGCTGACGGCCGTGGCTTGCTTTAGAAACTGACGCCTGTTTAATACGACGCCTTTCCCTGCTTGCTTTTTATCTGATACGTGCATATTCATCCTGTTCTCCCCCTTTTGTATTTTTGAAAATCATACCTGACCGTCATACACGAACGTATGACGAACCGTTGCAGTAACCCGTTGCCCGTTCTCTGCGATAAACGTGAGCTGGTCGTTGCCAAAATCGATGTCCACGACCCGTCCGAAACCCTGCGGCACACGAAGCGCTCCCTGAATAGTATTAATCGCCAATGGATTGCCCGCCAGCACCTCGCAACACGTGGTCATGCCGCGCCGGCTAATCACATTGTCAGCACATGACTCGGCCAACCCAGCATCAAAATACATGCACCCGTCCTCTATCCCTAAACAGCAATTCCGCCCGTTCCAGGGGTGCCCATGACGTCCATGATTTTCCATCCACATCACTCGCGCTGGCATGACCCGCGGGTCTTTCAGACAAAACCACAGCCAGTTTTCCTCCGTGTTCACGACCACCGACCACGATGGCTGATTGCACGACTCAGCGGGCTTCTCAAACAGACTGAGCAAATCCGCATATCCTTTGCGCGCAGGAAAGGATGAGCAATCGGTGAGAGCCGTATCCTTGAAGAGCGTCGGCACCTCCGCAAGACTCGTAAAATCGTGACCCTGCGCCAAAGCCTGATACTCTCCCGCCTCTGGACGGCTGAACGGGTGCGGACACGTGTGGCCAAACAGAAATGGGCTCGTCGATATCAACAGGGATCTTTCCGTGTCCGGCACGGCCAAAATCGCATGATGTCCAAACGACGTTTTCCCTGTAAACCCCTCGACAACACTCCGTAAATAGAGCGCCGGATGTCCGTCTACCAGACTGAACTGCCGTGTCACGTTGCCAGGCCGGACAAGCGTCTCAAGGCTGATCGTCAATGTCGTGACGCCTGCTTTTTGTGTCGTATCAACCCCTGTCCAATCCGAACCCGAAACCTCACCATGGGGCGGATGATTCTCCCCTTGATAGGGCGTGCCGTTCCCTCCAAACGGCATGCAGAAAAAATCGCCGCGTAAGGGTGCAAGAACGGGACACGGCATCGGCAACCCTGCTCCTTGCCAAGGACTGATATAATAGGGCCGTATGGGCGCTGGCGTGCCACAGTCAAAAAAAACTGGCGCCATGTGCGCTCCAGCCACAGTTACGGTTGCCGTAATCTGACCATTCCCGACAACCCATGCTGGCTGGCCGTATGATTCTATGACTTGAGGTTTGATAAGCTCGTCTCCTTATAGGACTCATACATTCCAGGGCTCACGTGTCACCCGCGAACGCAGCTTATTCGCCTCATCATCGCCGATGAACTCCTCTTTCACTGGATCCCATTTCAAACTGCGCTTGAGATCCAAACAAATATCCATAATCAGATTCGTTGTCATCGTGCGGTGCGCCACACCCTCGTGTGTAATGGTCGGACGCCGCGTTTTGACGCTCTCTAAGAAATCACGCACATGATTCTTTGGATGTCCGGTTCGTTCGATGTACGTGTTCACGAGATTTTTGTAATCTTTGAATAAATCCGGCGAGGAAAGTTCCGGTCTCTCATAGCCGTCTGCACAAGCAACCCAGCCATCCGCGCCTTCGTAACGAACGCCGCACGACCCACGCCAGCCGCCGCAACGGGCAACCAATTTGAGACCGTTGGCAAACTTGATCGTCATGCCCTCGCCCTTGAGGTTCGCGGGATATTCATATTCCACCGCCGAGGTGTCTGCCAATCCCATATCCAATTGACACTGCAGAATCGTGTGTGACCCCCATTGCGCGATCCCCGCCGCAAAATCGTATTGCGTGTACCAGCCTGGAACAGGCCAAGGTTTCAGGAACGCAGGGTTATATGGGCGAAAAGGAGCAGGTCCCAGCCATAAATCCCAGTCGAACTCCTCCTTCGGCGGTTCTGGCACTGCTGGCAATACCGCATTGATTCGCGGCCACGCCGGAAGATAGCCAAGATGCGCATACACCGTATGGATTTTTCCAAGACGACCTGTCCGCGCTAATTCGCCACTGAAAATAAAATTCGGTTCGCTTGCACGTTGTGCGCCAGTCTGAAATATTTTGCCGGTGGCTTTTGCAACCTTGACCAGTGCCTGCCCCTCCGCGATCGTGCGCATGCCCGGCTTTTCACAATACACATCCTTACCGGCTTTCATCGCAAAAACCGTAGCCGGCGTATGCCACCGGTCGCCCGTCGCGATCAGCATGGCATCCGTGTTCTTCTGCGCAGCCAACAAGTCGCGAAAATCGCGGTAAGCAACGCAAGACGTATTGCCATACCGACTGTCTACAGCCGCCTTGGCCCTATCGCGTTTCCCCTTATGCACATCGCAAACCGCGACGAACTGAACATCTTTTTCGCCGAGCATCCAGTTCAAGTCGCTACCGCCACGGCCACCGACCCCGATAACGCCCATGACAATTCGATTACTCGGCGCCACGGTGTTATCCAGCCCTAATGCTGAAGCTGGAATAATGTACGGAAGGGTGAGCGCACCGCTAGATGCCAGCGACTGCTTCAGAAACTGCCTGCGACTGGATGAGCCAATACGTGCTGTATTCATGGTGTTTTTCCTTTTGCTTCTTTTTTGAGAACAATGTTTTTGAACTCGATCTTCATGGGCGGCCCAGGATGCATCTGCAGGGCAATCACGCCATTGGTCGTGGCGAACTTGGAGTCTTTGTCCGTAAACTGACACATCATCACGCTATTCACATACAGCGTGATTTCCGGACCGTTGCAAACGATCCGATAGGTATTCCAGTCTCCTGGTTTATAACTTTTGATCAACTCTTCCGGAGTCGCGATCTTCTCAATGGTTTTAGTACCATCCGGTGCAACTTGCACCCGCTGTCCACGACCCGCAATGAGCCCGCGTTTATGATGATAAACAAAACCCACGAGCTTGCCATCTCCGGTCATGTCGGCCTGATACCCCGACGTTTTCCATTGAGGAAGGTTTTCCGACCGTATCTGTATTCCGGAATTCCCCTTCGCACTCAAGCGGAAATCAGCCGACAGCTCGTAGTCGCTTGGCGTATCGCCCTTCCATACAAGATACGTATCTGTCTTACAAGGGTTTTCGAGGGTGCTCTGAGCGACCAATGCCCCATTCTCGACCGTCCACACCCCGGGTGGCCCTTCCCATCCGGTCAGATCTTTGTTATTAAAGAGACTCACCTCCTCAGCAAAGGTCATCCCTCCCAAACAAACAAGCGTCATCACCAGTCTTCCCCTGTTCATATAAGTCCCCTTTTTTTAAATCCCTCTGACCCCGCGACGATCCCCTACTTAATCTCTTGCTGTTGTCCGCTCTTCGCCGACGCGAGAATGGCAT
>JBAXCC010000369.1:0-3671 GCA_037141675.1 bacterium
CATAGGAACCTAAATCCTACGTGTATGCCAATTTCACCACGCGCCCTGAAAACGTGGTGGATAATAGCAGATTGGCGCCTTTGCCAGCAAGCTAGATTTTATCAGTTACAAGCCTTTCCTGTCTGTTTTCAGCTGGTCATCGTGAGAGGGACCATGATAACATACGGCTAATCCTTGTTTATTACACGCTTAGCTGATAAGCGAAAGAATTAATGGGGCGAAGGTATCTGAATGAATCTGGAGAATGGAATGAATCAAGACAAGGGGCTGCCTGAAACGAATATCAAGACGATTTGCTATGCGCTGGCAGCCATTGCGTTGCTGATTGTGTTGCAGGTCTTTGTGTTGCGGTGGCAGGGGCGCGTCTGGTGGTGTGCGTGTCATGGTTGGGCGATCTGGGTTGGGGATACGTGGAGTTCGCACAATTCACAGCATGTGCTTGATCCCTACACTTTTTCGCATATCCTGCACGGCGTCATCTTTTGCGGGTTGACTTGGCTATGTATGCGAAAGTTTTCGGTCGTGTGGTCATTTGTTGTCTCCGTAGCCTTGGAGGTTTCCTGGGAGATCCTCGAAAATTCCAGTTTCATTATCAACCGCTATCGCGAAGCCACAGCCGCACTGGGATACACAGGCGATTCGATTGTGAATTCGGTTTCCGATGTGGCGTGTTGCGCAATGGGCTTCATCATCGCGCGATATCTTGGGTTGCGCCTTTCTCTGCTTCTTTTCGCTGTCACCGAAATCGTCATGGCAATCATATATCGCGATAATCTGAGCCTTAATGTTCTGATGCTGCTCTGTCCCATCGATGCCGTTAAACAATGGCAAATGGGTGTTGCATCGTAATGTTGACGTCAATCGTATGTGGCACGATGCGAGGATGTAACGATAATAGTGTGAGGTTTGAAGAGCTGAACAACTGAGGGATGAAAGGGAATGAATATGCAGAAGATTATGATCGGGTTGATGATTGGTTGCGGGATGGCCGTGTTTGCCACAGTTAAGCCGAGCGTGCAGGATACGTTCCAGCTTCTTGAGTCTGGGCAGATCGAGCTTTCAGGATGGTGGGGTGCGCAACTCACAACCTGTTACCAGGGCCGCATGATGAAGCAGTCCATCCCTGAATTGATTGAACCGTTCACAAAGCGCACGGAAAAGAAAGTGTGGCAGAGTGAATTCTGGGGCAAGTGGTTCACCTCCGCCATGTTGGCATATCACTATCAGCCCACGCCTGAATTAAAAAAACGTTTGGATGAGGCGGTTGCCGAGTTGCTGAAGACGCAGACAGCGGATGGTTATATCGGCAACTATACGCCTGAGGCGCAGACGTCGAATTGGGACATCTGGGGCCGCAAGTATGTGCTGCTGGGGCTATTGGCTTATTACGACGTGACCCAGGATGAACGCGTCTTGAAGGCAGCCATGGCCGAAGCGGACTATACGTACAAGCAGGTTGTGGGGCCAGGAGGAAAAAATATTGCCACATGTGGCTGGTGGCAGGGCATGGCGGCATCCAGCATCCTAGAACCGATTACCTTGCTGTATCGGGCAACGGGCGAGACGCGGTATTTGGAATTTGCAAAGGGCATTGTCACACAGATGGAGGGCGAGAAGGGGCCGCGCTTGGTGCGCAAGGCGTTGGATAAGGTGACAGTCTATGAGATGTTCCCCAAGCCTGATCCGAAGAAAAAGGGCTATTCCAGTGGTGGCGATTCAAAGGCGTATGAGATGATGTCCTGCTATGAGGGGCTTTTGGAGCTCTACCGCACGACAGGCGAAAAAACCTATTTGCAGGCTGCAATGAATGTGAATGCGGACATTGCCGCAACTGAGATGACCGTGCTCGGATCAGGGTCAAGCTGGGAGCGTTGGAATTCCGGCCGCATGAAACAGTGCGAGCCTGTCTCGTTTTGGATGGAGACGTGCGTGGCTGCCACGTGGATTAAATTCAATGCCCAATTGCTGCGACTGACAGGCGATGCACATTACGCTGAACAGATCGAGCTGTGCGCCTATAATGCTTTAATGGCGTCGCAGAAGGAGGATGGCACGTGGTGGGCGCATTACAATCCACTCGAAGGTATTCGCGGGCCTGCGCCGCTTCACTGCAACATGAACATGAATTGCTGTGTGGCCAGCGGGCCGCGTGCGCTGATGTTGCTTCCGGCGTTGGCTATTATGCAGGATGCAGAGGGCGTGGTCGTGAATTTTTATAATCCTGGCAAGGCGAAAACAGGTAAGGCGGTGTTGTCGATTAAAGGGGATTATCCGAAGCAAGGTCCGGTCTCGATTGCTGTTGATCCAACAACGGGAACCGAATGGACGTTGAAACTACGCATACCTGCGTGGAGTCGCAAGACGACGGTGACACTCAATGGCCAATCAGTGGACGGCGTTGTTGCGGGACATTACCTTTCGCTCCGGCGGGTATGGGAAAAGGGAGACACCATTGCCTTGAACGTTGATTACGCCACGTATTGTGTCAAGAATCCAGCAGGCACTGCGCACGTCTGTGTGCAACGCGGACCTATCGTTTTCGCGTTGGATCGTCGCTTGGTACAAGCTCATGCGGCTGCTGGGTCTGTAACCGTGGTCACGAATGATTCACATGTGATTGATGCGCGTTTGGTTCCGGAAACAGGCTCATTCAAGGCGCAGATCGTATTGGATATTCCAGTTGTTTCGGCAGAGGGCAAGAGCGGACTCATGCGCCTATGCGATTATGCTTCAGCCGGTAATCCCTGGGGCGAAGCCAGTGGCTACCGCGTGTGGTTACCTCAACCTATCAATCTGTCCGCTCCCTTTGAGGGTGTCTCCATGACGCATGAGAAACATTGATGCGTAGTGCTATTTAACTGCTTCAGGGACAGGTGCAGGAGCAGGGGCCTTTGCAGGAGGCGGGCTAGAACGAAGCGGCTCTGTTTTTTCTTCGATCACACGCATTTGTCCAGCAGCCTTGATGGTGGTTGTTTCCAGCGGCTTGGGATCTGAAGTTGGCGCAGAGTAGGGTACCCTCTCAGGAGGTGGCGTTAATCCCTTTTCTTTGTAAAGGTCCTGGAGTTCTTTACGTGCTTCTATTTCTTTCTCGGCTTGCTCAATCTTTCGCTTCTCGCGTGAGAGCATAGAGCTTGTTTTGGTTGGTTCAGCCAGGGTGCTGTCGGACCAGCCCCTTTGAAAGACACCGTCCATGTTGATGTTTTCCAGACGACGTTTCGCCTCACTCTGGGCTTGCTCACTTCCCTTTACAACATAAGGGGTGAGGAAGACCACAAGCTCCTTAGAGTCATCCTTGTCCTCAGTCTTGCCGAACAGATAGCGGCCAATCCATGGAATGTCCTTCAAGATGGGGATGCCTGAATCGGATGAACTCGTCTCATGTCTGACAAGTCCGCCCAACATGACGGTCTGGCCGCTCCTGACTGCAACATCCGCCTGCAATTTGCTGGTACTAATGGTTGGGAAGTAACCGCCACTAGATGAGCCGCTGGAGCTGTTTGTGTCACTACTGCCGCCCGCGCCAGGAATGAATTGTGGCGTTCCGAGGGTTTCAAACTTCTGATCGACCGTTAAGGTGACATTCCCGTTGGGGCTGATGCGCGGTGTGACCTTGATGGTGACACCGAACTCACGCTGCTCGTAGTCCGGCACCTCGGTCCCGTAATTGTAAC
>JBAXCC010000370.1:0-3655 GCA_037141675.1 bacterium
GCATGATAGTTGTCCACGAGAAGACCCTCATAGCCGTGGCAGCCGCCCTTCCAGTCACGCCAGTCGCGCGACATGCCGTTCTCGCCGAACCCTTGGAACTCGCCGCGCGCATACCCTTGCAGCATCGGATGGAAAATGCGTCGCGCGTCCGCCACGCGCCCCAACTGATAGAGCGCCTTGACCGTGTAATAACTCCAGCACGCGGTAGCTCCACCATTTTCGTAATACTGGAACCCGTCGCTGCCGTCCTCGAGCTTCGGCACACCGTGTACCTCGGGTGCCGTGTCATGGTAAACATAGTCCTCACGCTTCACAGGGACGAGGTTGCCTGGCAGTCCGAGGTCGAACCGCGTGTAACCGACGTCCTTCATCTTCGCCAGAAGCCGGTCCATCACACTATTCGCCGTCTTGTCATCAAGCAGGCCGAAGGTAACCGCCATGCCCTGCACAAAGGTGAACGCATAATCGTGCAACTGCCCGTCACTGCTCTTCCAGCCCGCCAGCATGCCCGTGGAGGGATTCAGGAATGTGGGCGCATAGGCCGCACGCAGCTTGGCCGCCTTGTCCGCAAAGAACTGCGCGTCGGCGTCATGCTTCAGTTGCTTCGCCAACTCCGCGAACATCGTCGCCGCACGGTAGGCCAGCGCGTTGCCGAAGGCGTCCTCGTGGCCGAAATTGATCGTGTCCCACCAGTTCGCCGGACGACGGTAGGACTGGGGCCGGTCGCCGTAGTTGCCAGTACCAAGATACTCGATCAGGCCATTGTTGTTCTTGTCGTCAGCGAAAATTTCGCGCCCCCACGCCGCGAGCTTGTCATAATTGGCTCGTCCCCATGCCTCATCGCGCGAGCCCTTCACATAGTTGCAGGCCGAGATCAGGAACGACGGCAAAGAGTCCAGCGACCGCCAGGGCGTCTTCCATGCGATCAGGTCCGCCTCGCTCGGTGTGCAGCCGTAGCCAATCTGCCCGTAGCCCAGCGCGCCAGACAGGTATCGATCGAGCGTCATGCGGATAAGGTCATTCGCCGTCAGCCCCTCAGCCAGCGGTGGCGTGTGCAGGGCAACATCGGAATACTCAAACAAGGTGAACGCGCATGGATCGCTTGATGCGTTGTTGGCAAGCATCTGCAGGCGCGGGTTGACCTGAAAAATATTCAGCCAGTCACGGCGGAAGCCGTCGTACAGGGGGTTTGTCTCTATGCCCGGCAGTTTCGGATAGATCGAGACAACCTCCAGGCGGTACTCCACGCGAGGTGTCGCTGCTGTCGCGGACGGAAACCCGATCCGCACGCAAGCTGGCTTCACGAAACGCCGCGCATCGTAGTCCAGCGTCGCACCTGGCACGTTGCACGTGATGCGCAGCGTCCCCCTATCCGGCAGATGCAGGATGCACGGCAGCGCCATGCCCCGGACACCGGGGTTCATCAGCCCGAGCAGTGTGGCGTGGTTCTTCTTCTGGTCGAAGGCCAAAGCAAATGGAACCGATGCGCCGCCTGCGGCATAGTCCGAGCGCAACGTGACCGTCTTTTCTGACCCCGTGACCGTCCAGATTGTTTTCCCGTTCAGGCTGTAGCTACTGCCGTCAAAGGTCAGACCCGCGAGCGTATTGGTGACCGGCAACAGCGGATTCTCCGATAGCTTCCCGTGACCCAGGGAATCCACGAGGAAGCGGTCAAAGGCTGGGACATTGCGCGAGAAAGCGAACGCAAGATATTTGGATTGAACAGCGTCTTCAGCAACAGCCGAGGCGACTGGAGTCAACAAAAAAGCAGCGAGTGCGAGTTTCAGGACGTGCTTCATAATGTGGGTTCTCCTATTAGTATTGCTCATGATTGTTTCCTTGTTCGCGGCCACCTGCACGGTTTCTTTCAGACGTTCGTCCTAATGCTTCACATTATATCTCTTTGATCGCTTTCTAATCCATTATTTTCTTCCTGCGTCCAAGATTCCGGGGTTAAAGCGAATCTAACGGCTTCGCAAATTATCAACGACGGTCTTCAGCTGGGTGGCAAACAGGTCGTAGCCTGTCGGTCCGAGGTGCAGGTGGCCGTCGGAGTAAAGCTCGGTTTTCAGCGTGCCGTCGGCGTTGGTGAAATCCTTACAAAGATCGAGCAGCTGAATATTCGCGTCTGTGTCTAATTTGAGCGCATCGAGCGCGGCATTGATGTCCACCGCCGCTTTGCCGGTTTCCTTGGTGGGGTCAAAGGCGGGAAGAATCTTCACCAGTACGATCCGCGATTTCGGACAACGCAACCGGAGATTTTCAAGACAGAGCTGGATGCCGCGCGCGGCTGAGGTGGCGGGAGCGCCGTTGGCGAAGACCAGCGGCGCGTTGTTCACGCCAATCATCAGCACGATGACCTTGGGCGACGTGCCATCGAGCGCGCCGTGGTCCAATCGCCACAGGATGCTCTCGATGCGGTCACCGCCGATGCCGAGGTTAACGGTCTTCAGCGCTCCAAAATGTTTTTGCCAAGCCGCATTGAACGGAGCGCCGTCCCAGCCGCCGCCCCACCCTTGCGTGATGCTGTCGCCGAGGAGCGCGACGTCGATCCCGTCCTTCATCGCGCGCACCTTCTCGATGCACGTGGCGTGATGGGCAACCCAGGCGTTCTCCTCGCCGTCGCCACCCCAGCGCGCCGCCGTCGGGGTGATAAACCACATCTCGGGCAGATGCTTCTGGACCTCGTGCCCTGGCTTGCGGAAATACTCGCCTTTGTTCACCCACGCTTTCTCCGCGTCGGTCAGTGGCCACCCGGTGAGTTGCGGATCCATCTTCCCCTCATTGTACGGCGCGTAGGGATAGACGAGCACGGGCTTTTCGCTCCCCGCGTCCGGCGCCGGCGCGATGGGGCGCTGAGGAGCGCGGCTCGGCGCAGCCTTGCCCTCCACAGGCTGGCGTGCTTCCGGAGGGGTTGGAGGGCGCGGCGCCAGCGGGACGGGCTTGCCGCTCAGGAGCGCCTCTAGGACGGGCTTCAGGCGTCCGGCCCAGACGCGATAGCCTGCCGGTGAGAGATGGATGTTGTCGGGCGTGAAGAGCGCCTTATTGAGCGTGCCGTCGGACTGGGTGAAGTCGTTCCACAGATCGATCACGGTCACCATTGGGTCGCTACCGAGCTTCAGCGCGTCAAGAGCAAGGTTGGTCTTCTTGATGTTCTCATAGAACGGTACGCCAGGCGCGTGGCAGGGAAGGATCTTGGCGACAATCACCGGCGCTTGCGGGAACTTCTCGCGCACGTTCTTCACGCACATCTCGACACCCCGTGCCGCAGCCTCGATGCCGGTCTCGGGCGCAAAGAACATGTTGTTGTTTCCGATCATCAGCAGGATCGCGCGTGGTTGCAAGCCTTCGACACCGCCGTGGTCAAGCCGCCAGAGTACGTTCTGCGTCTTGTCGCCGCCGATACCGATGTTGACGGCCTTGAGGGACGGGAAGTTCTTCGCCCACTCGCCCCCCCACTGGATTGTGATGCTGTCACCGACCAGCAGGACATCGACTGGGCCTTTGCTGGCCTCAACGGTCTTGACCAGGCTTGCATGCATCTCAAGCCAGCTCGTCCCGCCCCAGAAGCCAGCCGAAGGGATGACCGGCCACAGCTCCGGCTTGTGCTGGTTCGCCTCACTTCCGGGCCGACGCTCGTACTCCGCCTTGAGTA
>JBAXCC010000371.1:0-3653 GCA_037141675.1 bacterium
GGCAGGAAGAGTGTGCGGTCCTGTCCTGGATAACGGAGACGGTTGGCCAGATGATTCTCGAGTGTCTCTTCCGGCGAGCGTCCCATGGTTGTGGCAACGCTGGGATGCCGTACCAGGGAGAGGACATACAGCATGCCGAGCGTGACGACATTGAACGGCAAGGTAAACACAGGGATACCATAGTAATACCAGAAACCTGTGGCAGCGTCCATGAATAGCGTGGAGACTGCGACCGCGATGATCGCAAGCAGATAACTCGTCGGGGACGGAATGAGGAAGACACCGCCCAGCGCCATCGCGATGAAGATGAAGTTGAAGTTATTGAGGTCGGTGAAGGCTAGCGCCGCTGAACCGATCATCAGCGAACGGATAGAGGCTCCGACATAATAACCAAGCAGTGCCAGCAGGAATTGAATACGCGAATGGCGCAACACGATGAGACTCACGACCATACCCACAGCCACACTGGGTGCGAATAGCACTGCGCCAAAGGCCCTGAAGAAACCAGACACCCAGAAGGGGAGCCCGAAATCCGTTGTCAAAAAACTATAGCTGACAGCACTCTGGCTAAACATGTCCGTATAGCGTACAGAGGCGAGATAGACAACTGAACTGACCATCACAAACGGCAAACTCAAGATCGGAAGGCGCAGATACGTCAGAAATACATTGGAGAGAAAAACAGTCACCACAAAGGTCATCACCCCGGCGATAGCGATAAAGAAGACGGTCAGCGTGGTGAACTGAAAGAGACAGCCAATGGAGAGTCCGACGAGCAACGGATTGTACGTGTAATAGCCGGACTCCAGAAACTGCTTATCCATCTTCACCAGGCGGGCGAAGCCATAGGCCGCCACAACAGCGATGACCCCAGATATCGCGACGATCGGGTGCACGAGCAGTATGGTAAAAATAAGGAGACCGTTCAGGACGCCCGGAAGGAAGAAGACGTCCGCGTAACTGCAGAAGATGGCTTTCAGGTTCGCTTTCACAGGGATTTATCCAACGCAAGTCGTTTGGGCAGCCGTTCGTGCCGTGTCATATCCGTCAAATCATCGCCCTCGCGGATCAGATCTGTTTCGCCGTGTTCGCCGATAAGTACAGACGCAGGACGGTACGCGATGAACTGCATCGACTGCGTATGGTTATACGCGCCGACCGGCGAGATGACCAAACGCGTGCCACGTGTCAGCGGTGGCAGCAGGATACTCTCATCCACCACGTCGATGTTCATGCAGAGCGGACCATAGATCACGCTGTTCTCGTTGACACCCCCTACTTCACGGTCCAACTCGATCGTAAACTTGTACCAATTTGCCGTAAACAACAGATTCACGCCAGCATCCGCAACATAAGCGCGTGTGCCGTCTGCAAGCCGTTTCGCGGCGACAACTGTGGAGATTAGGTAGCCGGCTTCGTCCACCAACGCGCGCCCCGATTCCAAAATCAATTTAGGAAAATCGCCCGGCGGCAGCGCTTTCGATAACGCCTGCGTGATCGCTTCGGCGTATTCGTCCACAGATGGCAGCCCAACTTCCGGCGGCAGATAAACGCCCCTGAGACGACTGCGTGACGGGAACCCGCCTCCAATATCGAGATACTCAATCGAAAAGCCAAACAGCTTTTCAACTTCCGTTGCGAAGGCGACCATCTTCGTGACCTGACGCGCGTAGGCTGCTGTCTCCATGATGTAGGTGCCGATGTGACAGTGGAGTCCGTTCAGAATGAGTTTACCGCCTTGCTTCATGCGCTTGACCACATCCAAGGCCTGACCACTCTCCAGATTAAACCCAAACCGCGACCATTGCGGATAGATACCCGCGTCGAGATTGAGTCGTATGCCAATCTGTACGGGCTTGCCCAACTTAATGGCAATCTGCTCAAGATCATAGAGTTCATCGAGATGGTCCACATGAATCATCGCGCCCTCGCGCACAGCTTTCTCAAGTGCAGCCAGTGATTTATACGGACCGTTGAAGATTATTTTCTCACCTGGAATGCCCAACGAGCGGGCCTTCTCGTATTCCATCTCAGAGACCACCTCAGCGATAGAGCCCTGCTGATGCATAAGTGCGCAGATTGAACTGAGGTAGTTGGTCTTATAGGACCAGCCGAAAGCGACGTTCGGGTAGCGCGTGGAAAAGGCGGTATGCATCTGCCGATACTTCTGCCGGATGGCACGTTCGGAGTAGACGAACAAGGGCGAGCCGAACTTGGAGACGAGGTCGGCGATGGTCACGCCATCAATATCCGTGCGGACCTTCCGCGCATAAGCCGGACTGCGTCCGAACTTATTCATCAGGCCGGTCTGCAATTTCTGGATGACAGGCTTCTCATAAGGTAGTTTCATGGTGCTTCTCCTCGAGTGACCGCTTTCTGAAAGGTTTCCATATCCGTGACCAGTTCATAGGTATAGCGAACAAACAGTTTTCCCGCCTCATAGTCAGACGCAGGTGGCAGATCCAAGCCGCAGGCGCGGCGCACGAGGCGTGACGGCAGATTGATGCCGACGCCAGTTGCAAAATAGACCCATGCCGGGAAACGGGGGTTAATCTCGATCAGATAGACCTGGTCGCCATGGACAATGCATTCGAGTTCGAACGGGCCGTTCCATTTGAACTCCTGGATGAACTGTTCTGTTGCTCGGAGCATTTTCTCGTTCTTGACGGTGACGCCAGTCCAGATCTTTCCAAGTGCCGTGATGCTGAGCTTCTTGATGCCAACGCAGCCCAGAGAGTTTCCCTCGCCATCGCCTAGGCCGATGACGTTCATCTCGTCGCCCGAAACCACTTGCTGGATGATGATCGGGTAACCCCATTCTGCTACGAGGTCATGGTAGTGTGCTATCGCCTCCTGTGTCGTATGGCAGCGGTAGGCTTTATAGAAGCTGCCCTTTACCATCACGGGCAGGCCAATGTCATTGATCGCTTTCAGCATTTCATCAAGGCTGTTCACGACTTTGGTGCGCGGAAGCGAGATGTCGATCTTGCTGGAAATCTCGATCAGGCGGTCCTTGCCCCGCAGACGGAATTGCTCCATGCCTGGCAGCAGCGTACGGATGCCGTGACTGGCAAGCGTGGCAGCGTGCTTGATGTAGAGCGGCAGCTCAGCGTCGAGATTCGGGATGATCACATCCAGGCCGTGCGTCCGCTTGATATACAGGAGACGATCAATAAAGGCATCGCCGTCCCCGGACGGATACGGGAGGATGAACGATTTGTCCACGACCCAGTCCATGTAGATGCCGGGCTCCATCGCATCATAGGCAAGTCCGACGATGCGAACATCAAGGTCTTTGTCCTCCTTGAGACTGCGCGCCACGCCGATGCCAGGACCGGGATTATCGATCGCATTGATGCCAGATACGCCGATGTAAAGTGTGTCCATAATCAATCTCAGGTTAAGCCAAGATGTTTGAGGCTTGCAAGAAAGTCCGCCACATCGCGTTGCGCGACTTCCGTTGTCACATCATATTTATCCATGAGCGACCGGACGACGGCTTCTTCGGCGCGCCCCGCCCGCAGTTCGTTCAGGATGAAGAGGCCAGTCTCGCTGACCTGAAAGCTGTCACCGCTCATCGGATTGAAGACAAAGCCTTCGTTATTGATCGCTAATCGTGAAAGGATCTGCATAGCAACTCCCTGTTTTGTCGA
>JBAXCC010000372.1:0-3609 GCA_037141675.1 bacterium
CTGACAAAACCATGCACACGGATGGCGTTGGATGTGCTGTCAACAGCCCTTAAGTCAGCGCAGAAATCAGGGCCGAACAGATCGCGCACGCGTTCCTCCATCGTGGCATCAGGGGGGAGACGTGTGAGTTCGCGCCCGTCGGAGGTCAGGCTCATCCCGATTTTGGGATGGGCGAGTGCATGGACCGTAAAGATTGTGCGGATATGTGCCTGCTCAGTCTGATAGGCACGTAAAAACTTGCGTCGGGCTGGGACATTAAAGAAAAGATCCCGGACCTCGATTGTGGTTCCCGGGGGAAGCCCGGCTTCGCGTACATCCTGAAGACTGCCACCCACGACCGTCAGTTCCGTGCCAGACTCATCTGCTTCGCGGCGTGTCTTTAAGATGAAGCGCGAGACTGAGGCAATGGAGGGGATGGCTTCGCCACGGAATCCAAGGGTGTCGATGTGTTCGATGTCATCGACGTCGCGAATCTTACTGGTGGCTTGCCGTTCGAGGCTCAGCAGGGCATCATCGCGGTTCATGCCGCATCCGTTATCCCGAACCTCGACCAGCTTGCGTCCGCCAGCCGTTACAGTGACGTCAATACGCGACGCCCCGGCATCGATGGCATTTTCCAGGAGTTCTTTCACCACAGACGCTGGACGCTCAACAACCTCACCGGCCGCGATCTTATTTGCGACCTGAATTGGTAATAAACGTATATGGCCATCCCTTTGCATGGACAATAAGATGCGAACTTCTAGCCTATTCGTCAAGCCGTATTTGACAGAAAGACCTATTTTTGCAAAAATACTACTTTTTACAACGCTATCTTCTCAAAACAGATGGCAAGGACAGGCAGGGGCTTGTCCTCTTTTATTAAAGCAGGAGAATCAGAGCATGAAATTGAGCAATGAAAATTTGACGTTGGCTGCCAATACGATCCGCGGGTTGGCGATGGATGGTGTACAGGCAGCGAAATCCGGTCATCCGGGCGCACCCATGGGATTGGCGGATATCGCCGCTGTTTTGTGGCTGAAGTACTTGAAGCATAATCCATCTGATTCCACGTGGGCGGATCGTGATCGCTTTGTCTTGTCAGGCGGACATGGCTCAATGTTGGTGTATAGCTTGTTGCATCTTGCGGGTTATAATCTGCCGTTGGAAGAGCTGAAGCGTTTCCGCCAGATGGGCAGTTTGACCCCTGGGCATCCTGAATATCACCACACCGATGGCGTTGAGACCACAACTGGGCCGCTCGGACAGGGTATTGCCTCAGGTGTTGGTATGGCGATTGCAGAAAGCATGGCAGCCGCGCGTTACAATGTGAGCGGAAGTGAAGCTGTGGTGGATCACCGTACCTGGATGTTCTGTGGCGATGGCGACTTGGAAGAGGGCATCAGTCATGAAGCCTGCTCGCTCGCGGGTCATCTGAAGCTCGAGAAACTCGTGCTCTTCTATGATAGCAACGGCATTACCATTGAAGGTCATACCGACCTCGCGCTGAGTGATGATCCCAAGAAGCGCTTCCAGGCCTACAACTGGCATGTTCTCGAAATAGACGGTCATGACCTTGACCAGATCGACCGCGCGATCCGTAAGGCGATGAAGCTGACGGGCAAGCCGATCCTGATTATTTGCAAGACGCACATCGGCAAGGGAAGCCCCAACAAGCAGGACTCCCACGAAGCGCATGGTGCGCCGCTGGGCGATGATGAGGTCAAGCTCACCAAGCGCGCTCTTGGGATGCCGGAAGATCAGCTCTTTTATGTGCCGGAAGAGGTCCGCGGACTCTTCGCGGACCGCTTAGCCAAGAACAAACGCGCTCAAGGAAAATGGAAGCGCGTCTTTAAGGATTGGGCAAAGGCTAATCCGGCAAAGGCTGAGCAGTGGAAGCATTCTTATGAGGATTTCATGCCGCTTGATATAGAGAGTAAGATTCCTGCTTTTGATGTGACGAAGCCTGTTGCAACGCGCAATGCTTCCGGCATTGTGCTGAACGCACTCGCAAAGGAGCTACCGCAGATCGTGGGTGGTTCTGCAGACCTTGCACCCAGCAATATGACCTGGCTCAAGGACATGGGCGAAATCAAGCCCGGCGAATTCAGCGGACGCAACATTCACTTTGGTATCCGCGAACTGGCCATGGCGACAATCATGAACGGGATCATGTGCCATGGCGGCTTCCGAGTCTTTGGCGGCACATTCTTTGTCTTCAGCGATTACTGCCGTCCGGCCATGCGTATGGCTGCGCTGATGGGGTTGCCCGTGATTTATGTCTATACGCACGACAGCTTCTATGTTGGCGAAGACGGTCCGACACATGAGCCGGTTGAGCAGATGGCAGCGTTGCGTTGCATGCCGAACATGACCATGATCCGTCCTTCTGACCCGACTGAAACAACGGCCGCTTGGGTTACTGCGCTCAAGAATAAGAAGGGTCCCACGGCCTTGCTCTTTACGCGTCAGAATATGAAGGTCATTGATCGTAGCAAGTATCCCTCAGCCGCGAATCTGGAGAAGGGAGCCTATACGCTCTGGCAGAATGGCGAAGGAACGCCTGAACTCACGATTATCGCTACAGGGTCGGAAGTTGAAATTGCCCTTGAAGCAGCCCAGCAAATCACGGACCGCAATGTGCGCGTCGTGAGCATGCCGTCATGGGAGCTCTTTGCCAAGCAGAACCAGACGTATCGCGATCGCATCATCGATCCGAGTTGCGCACGCCGGCTCATTGTCGAGGCAGGCAGCTCCTTCGGCTGGGAACGTTTTGCAGGCAAGCACACCACGATGGTTACGCTCAACACCTTTGGCGCATCAGCTCCCTTCAAGGATCTGGCCAAGGCTTTCGGTTTCACCACCGAGAACGTGCTGGCCAAGGCGCGTGAGCTTCTCACGAAGTAATGGACACACGACAGCTAGCCAAACCCGAAAAACTTTCAACCATCTTCTGGAGTTTCTGCAAGATCGGTTCTGTGATGTTCGGGGGAGGCTATGCTATGTTGCCCTTGCTTGAAAAAGAGATTACGGGCAATCGCAAATGGTGCACACAAGAGGAGATGGTCGATACCTTCGCACTTGCCCAGTTAATTCCGGGCGTGGTCTCGATCAACACAGCTATGTTTGTGGGGCATCGCCTGCGCGGTTGGCGCGGAACAATCGCTGCAACGCTGGGCATCATTGCCGTGCCTTTTGTGGTGATCCTTGCTTACGCCTTTGCGTTTGACTACTTCCGTGAGACGAAGTGGCTTGAACAGGCGACTGCGGGTCTTCGTCCGGCTGTGGCCGGCATGATGTTGGGCATGGCCTATACGCTCTTCCGTCGCACAGGCAAAACCATCTTAGGGGTATTGGTCTTTCTGGTTGTTGCCGTCCTCGTGTTGGGTCTGGGTGTCAGTGCGGTCCATGTGATTATCGGTGGTGTCTTGACTGGCCTCTGTTGGCATGGTGTCGTCATTGCAGTCAGGCGCAACAAAAAAGATGGAGTGCCAAAGCAAGGGCAATAAGGGGGGGATCTATGATGCGTGTTGTCAGTAAAATGCAAATTTTTGGGGTCTTGTTCTCGCTTATCATTGGCGTTGCGCGTGCGGCGGACCATTATGTCTCGCCGACTGGGAGTGATAATGA
>JBAXCC010000373.1:0-3608 GCA_037141675.1 bacterium
TGCTCAACAGGCGAATAATCCCTTCGCCCTGCTTCAAGGCCAGTTCAACCGAATCCGTCAGACGTCTGCGGATGCCATCGCCTACGACGAGGCGGTCGACCACTGCTTCAATGGTATGGGCTTTGGTCTTTTCGAGTTCAGGGATTTCCTCGATGGGGAGCATCTTGCCATCGACACGCATACGGACAAAACCTTGGCGCTTGATAGTTGCGAAGATCTCCTCATGGCGTCCCTTCTTACCGCGAACAAGAGGTGCGAGGATAATCATTTTGGTGCCGGGCTCATGTGCGAGGACCTGCTCAACGATCTCCTCCGCGCTTTGCTTCTGCACAGGCTTCCCGCATTTGGGGCAATGTGCCTTGCCGATGCTTCCGTAAAGAAGGCGCAGGTAATCATGGATTTCCGTGACAGTGGCAACGATGGAGCGGGGATTGCCGCCAGAGGTACGCTGCTCAATGGCGATGGCAGGGGAGAGGCCTTCAATGTGATCGACCTCTGGTTTCTGCATCTGATCCAAGAATTGACGGGCATAAGCTGACAGGCTTTCCACATAGCGGCGCTGCCCCTCTGCATAGAGCGTGTCGAATGCGAGCGATGACTTTCCTGAGCCGCTAAGACCAGTAACAACCGTGAGTGAATCGCGCGGAATGCGTACATCCACATTCTTTAAATTATGTTGCCGCGCACCTGTAATAATAATATCTGACATCTTCTCCCTTTTGGCCTCGTAGTTTACCAAAAGTGGCCTAAAGGCGCAAAGCGAAACAATGATGGGGATGTAATGGACAAACAGGGAGGTTTTCAGATATAGTTATAACCGAAGGGGAACATAAGACGATGATTGAAAGGTTGAAATCGGGAATCGCGTGCGCATGCCTGTGTGCTGGCTGTGTTTTTTCACAGGAGACGATGAGTGACACCTGGGTGGCTACGGATGCGCTGGGCAGAAGTCTGCCAGGGTTGGGTGTTGCCCCCTCTGTGCGTACAAATAAGTTTGTCGGGGTTTTCTACTATATTTGGCAGGGCGTGCATGGATATGATTACGCAGAAAATCCGAAGGATGATGCGAATGATGTCAAGATGCCCAGACCCTCAGACACGAATAGCCCTTATAATATCTCAGAAATTCTCAAGGCTCCTATGGAGCAACGCAAATGGGGTCCTCTTCATGCAATGCACCATTGGGGGCGACCGCTATTCGACTACTATGTCGCGAACGATGAATGGGTCATTCGTAAACATGCCCAGATGCTTTCAGACGCGGGTGTCGACGTAATCTTCTTCGATGTGACGAATGGCTTTGACTATCGGGCCGTGTATATGAATATCTTCCGCATCTATGAAGATATCCGTGCAAAAGGAGGACGTACACCAGCAGTCTCTTTCCTCACAAATTCGGGGCATGAACGCGTGGTGAGGCGGCTCTACGATGCGCTCTATTCAAAAGGGCTCTATAAAGACTTGTGGTTCTATTGGAAGGGCAAACCGCTGGTGCTTGCAAATCAGGAAGGTCTCGAACCTGATCTCGTACAATTCTTTGCGTTGCGTAAATCTTGGGCCTGGACAAAAGGGCAGAAATGGTTCGGTGACGGAAAAGATGCCTGGCCTTGGCTTGACCACACGCCTCAGAATTATGGCTGGCATGAGTCTCCCGCGAAGCCTGAGCAAGTCGTTGTCTGTACGGCTGAACATCCAGATTCTAATAGGGGAAAGAGTTTTAGCAATGGAACGAACCCTAAGCCCTATCGGACGGAACAAGGCCTCTACTTTGCCGAGCAATGGAAACATGCGTTGGAGGTTGATCCCGAGTTCATTTTGATTACGCAGTGGAATGAATGGGTGGCCATGCGTTTTTCGCGGAAGCAAATCAACCGGGGATCGTATGCGGGAGAAAAGAATTATGATCCAGAGGCTGTTTTTGTCGACGTGTATAATGAGGAATTTAATCGCGATATCGAACCCATGACAGGTGGTTATGGCGATAATTATTATTATCAGATGTGGCAGAATATTCGTAAGTTTAAGGGTGTCCGCCCATTGCCAAAGGCATCGCCGGCTATGGGGGCACCAGAAAATATTTCCGGTTGGGCATCTATTTTGCCGCGTTATAGCGACGATCTCGGGGATACCTTTCATCGCAGCCACTTTGGTTATGGACGCATAGGGCAACTCACCAATACAACAGGACGCAATGACATTCGTTTGTGCCAGGTCGCGCAAAGCAAGGGAACCTTCTTCAAGGACGGGATGCTTTGGTTCCGGGCCGATTGTGAGCAACCCTTGACTACACCGGATGCGGAAAACTGGATGGTGCTCTATATTGGCATGGACAAGCGTGAAGCTCCTGCCTGGCAAGGATTTCACTATAAGGTGTATCCGCTTCGCACCGGAACGTCCGCGCAGGTGTTCGCCTTTGAGGGCAAGACGTGGAATCCTCTTACGATAGTGCCGTGCACAATCAGTGGTACCTCGCTTGTAATCCGCATTTCGCGCAAGACCCTTGGGATAAAAAAGGATGTTGATTTTTCATGCCGTTTTAAGTGGTGTGACAATATTCCAGATGGCGACCCTATGAGATGGTTGATTGATGGTGACACAGCCCCTAACGGTCGTGCCGCGTATGTGTATCAGAGCAGGTAAGAAATGCGGGAATTCGGGAATGCGCGATTGTGTGAATAAACTAAGGAGAAATTTCTAAATTAAGAGTTATAAGTTAAACGTTAAGCGTTGAGAGTTGAAACGTTTAACGCTCAACGCCAAACTCTTAACGCTCAAGTTATACGAAGGAGAAGAACATGAAACAAATGAAGATTGGTCAAGTAATCGCAGCCAGCATGTTGGCTGGAGGTTTATTATGGGGCGCCGATGTTGTTGAATCGGCTAAACAGTTGCCGCTCGTCCAAGACACCGATGTCGTGGTCGTGGGTGGCTCGTCAGGTGCTGTCGCTGCTGCCCAGAAGGCGGCTGCCTCCGGCGCAAAGGTCTTCTTGGTCGCGCCGCGTCCCTATCTGGGCGATGATATGGCCGGACATTTGAATTTGCGCGCCGATGTGAATGAGGATACATCCTCCGAGCTCTATTCGAAGATCTTTGCCTCGAGCGCACCCATAAGTTCAAAATCTCTCGCCTATTCGTATCAGGCCAACGAGAAAGCGTCGCCGCGACACAATGATCCTAAAAATACACGGATGAATGATGGCGAATACAGTAATTCCTCACAGGATAGTGTTGAGTTTGAAAAGGATGTTGAGTATACCCTTGATTTAGGAAGCCTGCAAGAGGTCGGCGGTGTGCTCGTCTATACCTTCAGTCGAGAAGGTAGCGGTGGTTTTATGACAGAGGAGATCAGTGTCCAGGTGAGTAGCGATGCAAAGCAATGGATGCCTGTGGGGACAACCCAAGATCAGGAGAACAAAGAGGATATTACCTCGTTTAACCTCCCATTATCAACAAAGGCCCAGTATCTCAAGGTCACGGCCAAGAAGATGAAGAAATATTCACGTCAACTGCTGGGTGAAATTTGCGTCTATCCAGCTGTTGAGTCGAAAAAGAGTGAGACACGACAGATGACGTCAGAGACGACCCCGTTCAAAATTAAACGCGCATTG
>JBAXCC010000374.1:0-3605 GCA_037141675.1 bacterium
TCATATCCCCAAGCTTATAGGACTGCTGAGCCTCCGGGCTATCCTTGCCAATCTTTTCCAATGCATATTCGGACATGCCAAACTGATTGGAGCTGATGGAGGTCAAAAACTCAAACTTGTCTCCCCTGTTGATGTTCATGTATTGGGCGATCGGACCCAGACCATGCATCGGATAGGGGCATCCCGTGTGGTTCTTGCTATACTCTAGGCGCCACATACCCTGATAGCCGCTCTTGCTGAACTTTAAGCCGCGCAAATCATGGATGTATGCTCCCTCGCCGTGCACGAGTGTCCCGAGGACGTTTTGACGGCAGAGCATGAGCGCCAGCATTTCGTTTTCGCCGTAACAGCAGTTTTCCAGCATCATGTAATGCTGTTGTGTTTTTTCAGAGGTTTCGACGAGTTCCCAGCATTGGTCAACAGTTAGAGCTGCTGGAATTTCAGACACTGCATGCTTGCCCGCCTTCATGGCGTAGACTGAAATAGGGGTGTGCCAGTGCCAGGGCGTGCAGTTATAGATGAGGTTGATTTCATTCATATCAACCATCGCTTTCCAGCTTTCTTGCGTACCGCCAAAGACCTTAGGTTCGCGCTTGCCAGCCTTGACAAGTTTATCTTTTTGACGCTCTGCACGGTCTTTGAGCAAATCACATACTGCAACAATTTCAACACCTTCTATTTTCGAAAGACGGTCAACCGCACCAGGTCCGCGCTGGCCAAGCCCTACAACGCCTACCTTGATCACGGGGAGCGCTTTTGTCTTGAGCCCCATGACGCCCTTACTTGTTCCTGCTGATAGCGTCGAGCAGGCTGCTGTTTGCGTTGCAATTGCGGCTGCTCCAAGTCCGACGCATGCTGAACCGAATAAGAAATCTCGACGTGAATTCATAGTAGTTCCTCCTTTGTTTCGTTGCTAAAAGTGGATAAATTAGTGTTAATATTACCATTATCCGATGGGTTTGTCTTTTAAAAAATGAATAAAAAATGAAACATATCTCGCTTCATGGTGATGCGATAAGCGCGGCGGTTAGTTTGTAAATACACGTGTGTCCTTTGGCTTTGGATAAGTTGCGCAGGTTTTGCGTGTCTCATCGCTTATCGGAATGTTCCATGAATCAAAGATTGATGCAATATTTTCTCCCGTCATGCTTGAAAGTCGGGTACACCATTGATCGCGTTTTTGTAAGTCGTTCTTGGGGCGTTGGTCCGCTGGCAGATTTCGATACAGTGCAAATAACTTTTCAAAGGTTTCCCATCCATAAGCTTGTTGGATACGGACAAACATTTCAAGTGCCAGGAAAGGGTCGCTCTTCCATGTATCATAAGGTTTTCCATTTTTGATCCACTCGGTGTAGGCGCGCGTGGCTTCATTCTTCATGCGGGTTTGACGCGGGGGGAGTCCGCACATCTTCTCCATGCAATAGAGTGTGAAGAAGTTAACGGTCACCTCTCCTGTGCCGTCAAAGGTCCAGTCATGGTTCTGGTGATTATGGCCGATTTCATGGAAAAAGCCCCAGTCGCCCTTTGCTTTGAGCAATTCAAGGTTGACGATCTCCTTTGCTGTTACATTGGGAATCATGATGGGATACCCCGCGTGCATCCAGCCAGCGCAAAGCTGATCGTCGCTGACAAGGCGCTCCGCGTAACGACGTGTGGTGGGGATAGCTGTAAGCTTAGCATCGAGGTCTGCAACGTCGTCCCAGTATTTCATCAATGCAATTGGGTCTGCAAGTGCCAGTAGCTGTTCGCGGGGGACGGTAAGGATGATTTTATTGCTTTCGATTTCGCCATAAGGCGCAGGAGCTGTTTTAATGTTCTCCCATTCTGCGCGTGAATCACGCCCAACTTTGAACCATGCGGCCTTGCAGGCGCCGCCGACGGTTACATTGACCGTGTGCACGTCAGCTTTAACAGGGTCGGGAACGACCACGTATACAAGTCCGCCAAAGGGCGAGGCAAACGTGGTCGTGGCTGTGGTGAGAGGGACCTCGATATCTACCTTCGGTACGCGCGACCACTGAGCATGGCGTGTGTTATCGCAGGTTGTCGCACCAATGCGGAGTCGAAGCTTCATGGTTTCAGCGCCTGGAGGGAGTGTCACGGTCACAGGCTCGCCGGCGGAAGCGAAGAGCCCTGTGCTGTGCCATTTCGGTACATCGAGATTAATGGCGATTGTCTTTTCTTCGCGCGAGGCATTCTTGTCAACAGTGCCTGGATAAGAGGTGGCAGCAGGTGAGGCCACCCAGTTTTGGAGCGGTTTGCTCAGCCACGCGCTTTGAAATGCGATAAGCTTAAGACGTGCTGCAATATCAGCTTCGCGCACAGGATTCTTTTTGGTTGGAACTTTGTTAGCGGATTCGGATTTCATGAAGGATGTGATGCGTCTTCCAATCGTGCTGGTATCGTTGTCATCTAAAAGCGTCTTGATTGTACAGAGTGTCGCGCTTGCTTGGGCTAAGCTAGCTTTGTCCGGTTTCTCTGAGGTTGCAATGTCAAGTGCTTCCAACACGGTTGCACCTGCGGGGAGAGACTTGACGTCAAAACCATTTTTGGACGTTCGATCCAGCAAGCCATCTGCAACGTAGAGTCCTGCAGGACTCAATAGATGATTGAATCGGCTGTCGCCTTTGACGGATTTCTTGCTAACCATCATCCAGCCCCAACCAATGGCGGAAGTCATAAATCCGCCCCCTTGCTTCAGATAGGACCGCACGTGTTCGATCTCCTTTTCAGGAATATCTTCTGCGTAGCCGACCAGTGCTCCGGTATTGGCCGAGAGTTGCGACCAGTCTTTAAGTTCAATGACCTGTGCGTTTGCGCCAAGAAGATTTTGAAGAGCAGGAATGACGCCGTTATTTTTGAAGACAAGGATGATTGGCTTGCCATGCATTGTCCAATGGAAAGCATTGCGCATAAAGATCGCGGTGTCTGCTTTTTTAAAAGCGCCCTCGGAATAGAAGTCTGGATGGCCTAGTGCGACGATACGCCCCTTCTCGTACTGAGCCGCGACTGCGACCGGCATCTCGGCCTTGCTGATTTTTCCCATGACAAGAGGAAACGATTTTTCACCTTCGCACACGAGGACACCTGGGATGCCGTTGCATTCGATAGAACGGACATCCTTGAGTAATGCGGCGCGCAAGTCCTGCGCTTGATCAGATGTCGCCGCATTTGAATAATTTACTAAAATTAAATTGACGATTAATAAACTGAATACTCCCACTGCTTTTGCGTGCGATCGCGTGGTGTAATGTGTAATGCCCATGTTCATAAAGCCCTCCAAAGCGATTTGTAAAAAAACTTAATTCTTTGAATATTATACAAATGGTGTGTTGATTGCAATAATATAAATGATGATAAAGTGAAAGAAATATAAAAAAACAGGGGCTTCGTTTCCGAAACCCCGTTCATACACATGCGGTGCGACGCGATCACATTACAGGTCTTTTCCGTAGACTTCGATTTCCGTATAGTGGTTCATCTCGTTGGAGGTGTTACCACGGCTATAGAAACGGATGTAGCGTCCCTTTACAGCATTGATTGAAAAGGGGCGTCCTTTGTTGTCTTCTTTGTACTCCTGTTGCGTCCCTGCACCCAGTTTAGAG
>JBAXCC010000375.1:0-3596 GCA_037141675.1 bacterium
ATAAGAACCTGAATCTTACGTGTCTGCCAATTCCACCACGGGTGCAAAAAAAATAAGAGCGAAATTTTTGCAAAAATGCGCTCGTCCGTCAATACCCAACTTTGAAAAGGCATGTTTTTTTATTCGAGGGTGTCATTCTCACGCACTGAAACCCCTTGCTTTGTACGCACATTATACCTCGTTTTACAAGGCTGTTTCCCAAAATACCATTGCGCCATCACGGGAAAATATGCTATAGTTAAAAACTTTAAAAGGTGGAACGCTAATTCTTGCAAGGGACGTAAGAATTGCATTCTTGCCCAACAACTCGGCATAGCCGAACATGTTAAATTAAACTGGGGAGAGCTTATGGTCGGTTCTAAAGTAAAAGCGTTAATCACGTTTTCTGTTTTTTCTGTTTTTTCAAGCTTTGCAGGGGAGTTGATCATTGATTCGACCGACTTCGATTCTGGCAATTTAAAAACGCATAAACAGAGTGGCGCGAAACCGAGTGATGTTCCCTATGTTGAGAATGGCGGGGAAAATCCAAACGCAGCCGAATATCTCATTGAGGTTCCAGAAAAGGCCGAATATAAAATTAGCGCCTTTTATACAGCCCAGCAGTCCAGACCTGTGGACATTCTGGTAAATGGAAAAAAAGTTTCTACGGGCTTCAAGGCAACCACGGGGAGCTGGAGCGTACAAAACGCGAAGTGGGAAGATCAATGCACGTTCACTGCGGAAAAGGGCATTGTCTCGATCGGGCTTGAACGTCAGGACGGCCCCATTCCTCATATCAGCCAGCTGAAGATTGTACCCGTCAAGCCCTTGGCATCAGGAGGGTCTGTTACGCGAGCTCCGAGCAAAGCCCGTGTCGACTATGCCCAGAAGAAAAAGACTGAAGCGCCTAGGCAGAATAAATCGAAGGACCCAAAAGTTAAGGAAGCAAAGGCAAAAGACGCTCCCCGCGGCAAAGAATCACTCGAGGCGCTTGTCAAAAACTCGCCGCCCGACGCACTGGTCCGCTCCATCAAGCACATCCTCAAGGCCAAACCCCGCGACTACAAGAACGGTCGCGACTATCTGAAGCAAGCAGAGGACATCGCAGCCAAGATGCCCGCTCTCCTTTCAAAACTTGACAGCGGCGATCCCGAAGCTCTCAAGCTCTACCAGGAGTTGGAAGCCCTGAAGTTCAAGGCATTGGTCCTGGACAACCCCTTCATTAACTTTGATGAGACTCTCGTTGTCATGTCAGACCGCCTCGCAACAAAAAACAACTGGCTCGGCACGCACGTGATCGGGGCCAAGGGACACAAGAACAAACTTGTGAAATTCAATATAAAAACAAAGCAGATCACCGATCTGTATGAGCCTACTGATGGTTCGTTTGTCGGCGAACCCGACCTCTATTTTGATGGTTCGAAATTGCTCTTCACCTCCACGGATGCGAACAAAACATTTCAGGTGATGGAGATGGGCGTTGACGGCAAGAACCTGCGTCAAGTTTCAAAACTGACGGGTGAGTTCGTCCATTGCTATGGCGGTGTTTATCTGCCGAATGATAAAATCATTTTCAGCTCCACCGCTCCGCTGGTGGGTGTACCGTGTATCGGCGGTGGCCAGACCGTACCTAACCTCTATTTGATGGGGTCCAATGGTGAAAATCCGCGCCAGCTGACGTTCGAACAGGATGCGGACTGGTATCCGACTGTCCTTGCGGATGGCAAGGTCATGTACCTGCGTTGGGAGTATACGGACATCATGCACTACTATACGCGCATCATGATGACCATGAACCCGGACGGCTCGAACCAGCGCTCGGTTTATGGCTCCCAGAGCCTCTGGCCCAACGCCATGTTCTATGCTCGTCCGATTCCTGGTGCACCTGGACAGTTTACGGCGATTGTCTCCGGACATCATGGCGTGGCCGGGACAGGCAAGCTGACCATCTTTGATACCAATAAAGGATATGCCCATGCAGACGGTGTCGTCCAGCATATCCCGGGCTACGGCAAGAAGGTGACGCACGTGACCGTTGACCAGTTGTACCCCAAAGTGAAGAAGGAATTACTCGAACAGTTCCCCAACCTGCAAAAGGATGTAGATGATCTCATTGCCAAAAATATGCCAGCAGATTCTCAAAAGGGCAAAGATTATCACGAGCTGAACAACGATTTCTTTAACAAGTGCTATGGACGTCTACGTGATATCTATCCTGAAATGGCGCTGGACTTGGACAGCCTGGCCAACGGCGTTTATCCGCAGTGTTACCAGCCCTATCCCATTAATGCAAACTTCCACTTGGTTGTTGCGCAGGTGACACCGGGCAGCCCCTACCGCCTCTATTTGGTCGACACCTTCGACAATTTCGTTGCTGTTCAGCCGGAAGATATGGGCCAATACAAAGTCATGGTAGAGCCTTATGTCCTGCAGAAGCGGGAACGTCCGCCTGCGATCCCTGAGCGTGTGAACCTCCAAGACAAAGAAGCCGTCTGCTATATCCAGAACATTCATCGCGGCCCCGGCATCAAGGGTGTCCCATTGGGTGAGGTCGACTCCCTTCGCGTCTTCACCTACGTGTATGGTTACTTCCGCACAGGCAGCCACAATCACCTTGGCGTAGAGAGCGGCTGGGATTGCAAACGCGTGCTCGGGACAGTCAAGGTCGAGAAAGACGGATCTGCCATGTTCAAGATTCCGGCGAACACGACCATCTCGATTCAGCCCCTGGACAAACAAGGCCGCGCCATCCAGCTCTTCCGTAGCTGGCTGGTCGCCATGCCGGGCGAAGAACTCTCCTGCGTCGGTTGCCACGAGCCCCCGACCGAGCCGCCGCTGACCAGCAAGACCATGGCATCGCTCAAGGCGCCGCAGAAGATCACGCCCTATCGTACACCTGTGGAAGGATTTTCGTTTATCAACGAAATTCAGCCGATTTTGGACGCTTATTGCGTACGCTGCCACGATGGAACCGATCCAAAGAAGCCTAACTTCAAGGACACGAAACTCACCTCCAACTTCAGCAACGCATACCATGCGTTCCACCCTTATTTCCGTCGACCAGGGCCTGAGAGCAATGGCATCATGGGCATTCCTTATGAATTCCATGTCTCGACCTCTGAGGGTATCCAATTGCTGGAGAAGGGGCACCACGGTGTGAAGCTTGACGAGGATTCTTGGCGCCGCCTCTCTATGTGGATCGACCTCAACGTTCCCTATTATGGAAGCTGGTCCTCGGTCTATGCCAGCGAGGGCGGAAAGGGCGCATGGGCTACCAACATTGCAGCCAGGGCCGCAGAATCCCGTGAAAAATATGCGTATATGGATTCCGATGAGAATCGCGAGTACACTTCTCCCACGCCACACCCTGTCACGGTCTCAAAGGAAAAGAGCGAGGAGCGTCAGTCTCCCGTAAGCGTCTCCGCAGCGAACTGGCCCTTCTCAGGAGAGATTGCCAAACAGATGCAGCAGAAGCTCGGCACAGCCAAGAAGACCGTCCAAATCGCAGACGGCGTGAGCATCACGCTCGTCCGCATCCCAGCTGGTGAATTCATCATGGGCAGCGATGACGAGACTGCGATCGAGCAGCCCCGCCACAAGATTAAGATTGATAAGCC
>JBAXCC010000376.1:0-3593 GCA_037141675.1 bacterium
GACGGGGTAATTGGGTGGCGGCGTTTTTGCAAACCGAACGTCAAAGATATAGTTTTTCGAATACCCTGATCTGCCGATTTGTCCGACGGCGTTTCGCACAAGGTTGACGATCCCGCCGTAGACGTTCAGATCGCCGCGATACGACCCTGAGCTGTAATTGTAAACTCCAAACCCGCCTGTCTGGCAAATAATATGCGCATAGATATCCACGTTATTGGGCGCGGCGGGCTGAACAACGACGTCGTGTTTCGCGATCAGTCCGAGCGCATCCGTGGAGGTGGGGTCGGTCTGCGGATTTGTTTTGTATCGGACATGGTCGACAATATTAATATCATGATCGGATACGAGGGTCAGCCGACTGCCCAGTCCGAGCGGTGCCGACACGTCGATGTCCCCGGTCTTAGTATCTTTCCCACTGGTGGCCGTCTTGACGTAGACCGTACCGTTAGCAGGAATCGATACAACCTGATTAGACCACTTTTTACGGGTGTTCGTGATTTTCATGGTCGTGCCGTCGAGCACAATCGTCGTCGGGCCCTCCAGCACCAGCCCCGCCGCCGTGGCTACCGTCAATAGAGACGCGAAGTCTACCGATGCCATGGTTTCCATTGTTGCGCTGAGCGCCAGGCCCTTTTCGAAAACGGGGGCTGTGCCGGTTGCCAACGTGATGCTGGATGCCCCAGACCAGACCTGATCGGAGAAGCGGACTTGGCCCTTGGTTGCAAGATCAGTGTTGTCGAAACGTAATTGGGGTTTGGCGTAAACCCGGCCGCCGAATTTCTCGCCAGCGCCCATCCAGAGCGTAAGCGCCTCGGAGTCATACCAAAGCGCGTACCGGGCCCAACTGACACGCCGCAGACCCTGCATAGTGACGGTGTGTTGAACCCCTTTTACGGTACCCACCGAAGTGACGTCAATATTACACTCACCGCTTGCGCCTGGCGTGGCCACAATGTTAGCCACATAACTACCTGTGCCGAGGGTTCCATTCAGGGTTGTAGACGTATCACTGCCAGCAGCCACGAAGGTTGCTGCTCGTTCAGCCCCTGCCGAAGCAATATAAAAAGCTTGTTCCAGGCAGACTTGTTTGTCGCCCTGATTCAACCGAGCCAAGACGCTTGATATAATGGATCCGGCAGCAAAAGTCCCCAGCAACGTCATTCCCATCACAACGATCATCGTTGATCCGGTGCGTTTACTGTTCAAAGCTATTGGTCTTGCGTTCATACACTCAACCTCCTTTCCCAATTTTCAATTGCGCCAAGATATCCGAGAGCCTATCTCTCTCTGGACTTGCAACGTCCCTTCCACTCTGTCCACCCGCAACGTGACGATTAACGAATTCGCCTGCACATTAATCGGTGCGGAGGAAATGCCCCTTCCAAGGCTTTGAGCCCCAGGGTTGAATACAAGCGTTTGGGCTGTTGAGGAATAGATGATGCTGTTTGTTTGCGGCACCTCCGAACCGGTTATGTATGTCAATGTCCAACCGCCGCTTGGAGTGTTGGTGGCCAATGAAACAGAGTGCGCAGTGCGAATACCTCTCCGATCACCCATCCCGTAAACCATACGACTCATCGCAATGTTCACGTCGCGATCCGCCTGCATGCGCTGCTCAATACCGCGCCACGATTTAAAAATGCCGATGTAAATCCCCATCGTAATAGACACGATCGTTAGCGATACAGAGGAAGCCAACAACACTTCCGTGAGAGTGTATCCCCGGCACCCTCGTTGGTGTATCTGTTTAGTGATCGTCATTTGTGCAAACTCCTGCTGAAAGATGATGTCAGGGAAATTGAATTAGTCCCCTTATCAGGCTCAATCCAATTGACGACGACAGTAACATTCTTAGTTGTTTCGCCACTCACCTGACTGACGGTACAGATCGCTCTTCCGTTTGTTTTTGTTCCCACGGCAAAGGCTGTGGAATCATACGCCAGCGAACCGTATTCCTCTAGAGCCTGACGCGCGACGTGGAGACTCCACAATCGATTTTCATTGAAGGACTGAATCTTGCGGGAGGTTGAAACGGAGCCAAGTAGCGCAAGGAAAACCAGCACCATGATCGCCGATCCAATAACAACTTCGATCATCGTGAAGCCAGCCCGATTGCGTAACGCAGACCTTTTATCACTGTTTAACATCCCGCCGCTCCTTTCGCTTGCACCTCGTACAGGATTACAAAAAACTACAGTTCAATGGGAGTTTCTTCTCCACACCTTCTGTTCATCTTCACCAGTTGTTCGCGCATCTCAAGGACAGTTTCATAACAGAGCGCGATCATCTCTCTCCTCTGGGCTTCATCAATGCCTGTTTCCATCTTGAGGAGTTCGATGCAGGTTAACAGGACGGTGGTGGGCTGGGTGAGTGCGTGGCAGATGGAGCCCAGACTTTCCAAGACCGTCTGGTTCCGAGCTGCTTGCTGCTCGGCAATTTCCAAGCGGCGATGTTCAGCAATATCGCGAATCGAAAGCACCATGCCTGTGAGCTCGTTATCCGCGTTAATATCAGGGACTGCTGAAAGACTGAAGCAACAGCTCTTCTGGCCAATGATAATGCTATGTTCTCCAGCCCAGCACTCGCGATTTGCGATTTTTTCCAGAAGAGGAGAGACAATGATCCCAGGGTCAAACCAGAGAGAGAGTGTCTTGCCAAGTATGGCTGTTTCATCCCCAGCGGCAAGCAGTTTGGTCATCATACGGTTTGAGTAAATGATGATGCCTTTCATGTTGACAATGCCAATCCCGGAATCCGTGTTATCCATGGCGTGATAAGCGGAATTAAGGTTCTGCTCGGTCTGCCAGCGGGACTGAATGTTCTTGATCAAACAGCAAAAGCGGTCGGTCTCTTTTAATCCATTGCTGGTAATGACCAGCTCGATGGCGTTCATGTCGCCGTTTTTGAGCATGCCAAAAGCCTGTATCCGCAAGTGCTGCCCACGTTCGACCGTCTCCCGTATGGTCGAAAGAAGCATCTCGTTAAGCCCGGCGATCACCGCTTGAATGGTGAGTTGTGAAAGCTCTTCCTCTGTGTACCCGAAAAACTCCACGGCGCGAGTGTTCCAGGTCAGAATATTCCCCCCGGTGTCCGTCAGTAAGATGGCATCATAGGCGCGATCGAACAAAAAACGGTAGTCAATCTGACTTAACAAGCCCTGTGCTCGAACGATACGCTCACTTCTCTGCGGCATCTGGATGTCGTAGGCAAGAGGCCGTATGTCAATTTTAATAGTCCGTGATGATAATGTGTTACTCATGGCTCAATAATAAGAAGCATAAAATGTGCCAGCGGTCAAAGGAGAGATAACCCCTTCCCCTTAGCGGCCCCCCTCAGAAGATACAAGAGTCGCACCTTCTCATTAATGCGAAATATTTTCATGTTTGCGAAAGAGGGAGGCTTATGACTTCAATGGAATACTGGAACATTGGAGGGTGGGGAAAGACGAATAGCGGCTTTGGAGGGCCACGCGCCTGTCCGCCGTCTCGTCCACCGTAGGCATCGCGAAGGTGGAAGCCTAGGCGTGGGCGGATATTCGAAAATTCCAGTATTTCGCCGTTTACTCTTGGCGCGTTTTATGCTTAAATATAACA
>JBAXCC010000377.1:0-3564 GCA_037141675.1 bacterium
TTAACATGAAGCAAGAAATGCAACAGGGACGGACTTTTATACATAAACGGAAAATGAAACTATGAGCCAGAACATACTCCAATCCTTCATCGTAAGTGCGCTGCTATGTCCGCTTGCCATGTCGCTCCACGCATGGGAACCGAATGACAGGGAATTGGATGCCGCGATACAGCGTGGCGATTTTGCAGATTACCTGAGCAAGGTTACCCCCTGGCTCAACCAGAAGGTCCCTGCCAATCCAGACGAAAAAGCTCTCGTCGCCTTACTCAAGGATTTGGCGTTCCGAACTGTGCTGAACCAGCGGCAGCTCATTGTCAAAACTGGCGCGGATAAACTGGGTGTCTTCGCCAAGGCGGATCCGGCGAACAAGGCATTCTTGAGCTGGCTTTTGAAGGATACGCAGGCCATGGACTTGTATCTGGAAGGCAGCGTGCCGATTGGTCTCGCCACTAGGGATAGTGATAAGTACACGCTGAATACGGCGGCGCTTGAGATCTGGAAGAAGATCCTCGGCTCTGATCAGGACGCGAAAGCCGGAATCTATCAGAAGATGGCCATCGCCACGGCGATTCTTCCGCCAGGCTCCGTTAACATCGGCGCAGGCGGCGCAAAAACGCCAGCTGATCCTGTGGTTCGCTACACGTATTACAAGACGGCTCACAAGAACGGGGAACTCTTTCCGAGCTTCGATCATTTGACTGTTTGGGAATATTCGACGATTATGTGCTCCGGCGCCTCCGATGCAGACCTGACCTGGGGGAGGAAAATGGCCAACACTATGCGACCGGACATGAGAGTCGATGAGATGGTGGTCAATACGACCAGCCATGTGTGGCGCAGGGGTGCGCCGGAACCCTTCTGGATTCAAGAGGGCGGCTACAACGGCTCTTTCAAGAATGTACTGGCAGGCGGCGGTAAATGCGGACCGCGCTCGTCGTGGTCAGTGTTTATCTGTCATGCATTTGGTATTCCGGCGATCGGGGTGGGACAGCCCGCGCATGCTTGCGTGGCGTACAAGGCGGCCAATCCGATGACCGAGCCTCAGCCCGGCAGCGCTTGGAAGGTTGGCTTCGGGGGTGGCTGGGACAAGTCAACGCTGGAGGCGACAAAAGGCGAAAAGCTGAAAGGTCCTGACTTTCTGAAGGGAATAGAAAAGAGAGCGGATGCGACGAAGTTTTCACACGTAGAGCACCTGCGCTGGTTTGCAAACGCGCTTGCCGCTGCCGATAAGGTGGCTGCAGTCATGGGGGTTGCACGTACGATTAACGATTCCATCAAGGGTGTAAAGACTGACCTCACGGCATCGCTTAAAGCTGAAGAGGCGGAAGCCGATCCAGGTGCAGTCGAAAAATCACGCTTCGGAAAATCAAAGCCGGTAAAGCTGGGCAGTGCTGCCGCAGGAGCACCCGTAAAGACTGAGGCGTCGGTAAAGGTTGCGCCAGGCGTGATTCATGTTGAGGCCGCGTCTTTTGCGAAAACCGGCGGCCGGATTTCGTGGGGCGGGCAGTTCCCGAATGTCCTGATTCATAACAGTTATCCTGACGGCGGCAAGCAGGTGTATTTCCAGCAGCAAATGAACGAACAATGGGCTGACTACAGCGTCAATGTGCCTGTGGCCGGAACGTATTTGATCGCGATGAAAGCGGCGTGCATCAACACTGATCAGTTGCTGGAGGTCTGCGCGGGTACCAACGTGATCGCCAAGGTGGATATTCCCCTGAGTTTCGGCCTGTGGACAGAGACTAAGCCTGTGGAGTTGAAACTGGCGAAGGGTATGCAGACGCTTCGGGTACAGACCCCGGTGAGTGTGAAGAACGCTGAGAATCACAAGCGGAGCATCGCACTCAAGTCCTTTGAATTGATACCCAAAAAATAAAGAGATGTGTACTAAGGATTGCGAGGATTACGCAGATTGAGAAGGCTGAAAAGCTTCTAGATCAAGACCGAAAATGGTTGGATTTCATAGGGCGCGAGTCAACTTAATTGAATCAGCACCCGAGGGTCAAGAGAGAAAGTAGGAGGGACGAGTTCCATGATTTCTTTTGGCTCTTCTCTTCTCTCCTCCCTGCTACTTCCTCCTTGGTGTGATTCATTTAACTAAAATGAAGCACCCCCCGTTTCATATTGCAATGAGCCTGATGATGGGATAGTATTAATTTTTTATGAACCCTTTTGAAAGATAAAAACATGAGATCAACGATGCTCTTCAGAAAACCGGCCCTCTCGTTTCTTGCGGCGCTCGCTCTTGCTTCGGCCGCCTCGACGCGTGGCGAGGAAGCAGCTTGGATCCGTCTGAAGGAACCTTTGGAAGTCGGGAAGGTCAAGGCGGCGGAGCCGATTTTTGCAAATCGGAATTACACTTTTGAATCGTTCCCTCAGGAGTTAAACGGCCTTGCTTTTGTTCGCGGGGATATCGAGTCTTCGTTCCGTGTGGAGGTGGTGAAAGACGGCATCTTATACGCACTGACCTCCGCGTTGGAAAACAAGGTTGCGTACGGGCAGGACGCGTCACTGAAAAAACAGGGTTTTCAAGAGGCATCGGACGGCAAGCGCTACCAACTCTTCGGCACAACCCCAGGAAACAAGGTCAGTCTGTACAGCAAGGCGGTCAAGGTCGGCGAAACCTACACGTTCCATCGCTGGACAGTCGTGGCCGCGGCTGATATTTATGAGTCGCCGTTCCGCCGGCTGCTGGTCCGCTACGCGCAAGAGGAGTCGGTGAGCCGGAACATACGCGAGAACCTGCTCTTCATGCAACCGGACTACGTGGTTTATGTGCCCAAGCTGCGGCGGGAGATCGTCGGCGACCGCTACAACGACCATTTTCAGGTCTTCAACAAACCCGACGGTACGCTCTTCGCCGCCTGGACCCAAGCCTCCAAAGAGGGCGACGTCGACCAGCACATTTGCTTCTCCCGCAGCACCGACAAGGGAAAGACGTGGACCGAGCCTATGATTCTGGCCGGCTCGCCGAACAACGTGAATCCCCAGCCGATCGCGAGCTGGCAGCAACCGATGATATCCAAGTCGGGCAGGATTTACATGTTGTGGAACCAGCGTGTCTCGAATGACGCGCTGCACCACGGCATCATGCTCGGCAAGTTTTCGGACGACGATGGCCAGACGTGGTCGCAACCGCGCGTGGTGCCCTTTCCGCACGTGAATCGCGACCCGGCCAACAAGCCGCCGAGCTGGTGCATCTGGCAGCGGCCGCTGAGGCTGGGCAAGGACGGCAAGTATCTGGTGGGCCTGACGCGTCACGGTGTCGTGGCTGGAGAGCAGGCGACCGATGCAGCCGCTCAGTTTGAGCAGGCGAACGCGGACAAGCAGATGCAGTCCAAGCTGGCCGGCTCGACGGTCGAGTTCATACAGTACGATAACATCGATGATAACCCGAAGATCGAAAACATCAAAGTCGTGCTGTTAGCCGCCAACGAAAAAGAGATGGCGGTGATCGATCCGAAATGGGGGCTGTCCTGTCAGGAGGCGAGCATCGTGAATCTTCCGGACGGGCGGCTGTTCGCCCTGATGCGCACGAGCGCTGGGTCGCCCTATTGGACGCAG
>JBAXCC010000378.1:0-3548 GCA_037141675.1 bacterium
CCAACCTTCAAGAATCTGGCTCGTGATGAGCGGATTGGGAAGAGCCTTTGTGTCGGACTCGTCGGTTATGGACGCCAAGGCGAGATGATCGTTGATGCGCTCCTCCGCATCCCGGGAGTCCACGTCGCAGCCATTGCTGACATCTGGCCGTGGAGACGTCAACTCGCCAAAAACAGACTCCGCTCTCAGCGCGTGCTCACCCGCGTTTATGAAACCGTGGAGGAGCTGCTCGACGCTGAAGCCAATGCCATCGACGCCGTGATCGTGGCGACCCCGGACTGGCAGCATGTCAACCACGTCTCCGCCTGCCTGAAGGCCAACAAGCACGTCTACTGCGACGGCGAGATCAGCGACAACAGCGCTAAGGCGCAGGAACTCGTGAAGCTGGCCGGCGAGAAGAAACTCCTTGTCCAGTGCGGTCATCAGCGTCGCTCCAACCCCCAATATCTCTATTCGATTGAAACCCTGTATCGAAAGTACGAGATCCCAAATTATTGTACCCATGCCTACACACAGTGGCACAGGGGTATTGCACCGCTCATCCGCGTCCCGGACCGCCTGGCCATGTCCACGGCTGACCTGCAGCGTCATGGCTATGAGAGCATGGAGCAACTCCTGAACTGGGAATGGTTCAGCCGCTTCGGCCTCGGCGACGTCGCCTATCGGACCGGCCAGAAGCTCGACCTGCTCCGCTGGTTCTGGGATGCGGAGCCCATCTCCGTAACCTCGCTCGGCAGCAACGACTACTACAACCGCGAAGCCCTGGATTTTCTGATGAGCATCTTCACATTCAAACTGCCCAATGGTCAATTACGGCGTGGTTATGTTCAAGTGCTCAGCACGAATTCTCGCGGAGGTGAATACGAACTGTTCTCTGGCATCGTTTGTTCTGAACTCGCCCCTGGCAAGATGCGCATTGTGCAGGTTATGTGTACGGATTGCTACCCTGGCCCACCGATGTCGCCAGAGGACGGATATGCAGCTCGAAATATATATGGGGCTGAGCTCGACAGTAAGACGCTTCGGCAAGCCGTAAGCGACAAGATTCTTCTGAAGGAAAATCAGGCGGCGCCTAGACATGATAATGAGCCACGGGATATATTTCGGCCTTTCTCATGCGCCAAATATTACATGACGTTACCATTTGAAGCACCATCTCCCAGCATCCTTCCCCATCTCGAAAACTTCATCTCCGCCATCCGCGACGGCACAAAGTTGCGCGATCCGATTGAGCAAGCGACCAAGAACCTGATTGCCCTTGAAGCTGTCGTACAATCCGCGCATGAGCGGCGCACGATTGATCTGGTTTAGCTTTTCTTCAGTTCAGCGGCGCGGGCTTCGAGTTCCGTCCAGCGGGTGAATACGGTTTCGAGTTCTTTCTCCGCCTGTGTCAACCGCGTCTGGGCGCGATCAAACTCCGCTGGAGATTTCTGGTAGAACGCCCCGTCGCAGAGCTTTTCATGCAACAGACGGATCTCCTCTTCCAGCTTTTCAATCGCAGCGGGAAGTTCTTGCAGATCGCGCTGATCCTTATAGCTCAGGCGATTGGAAGACGTGCGGACTGCAGGCGCACGTGCTTCTGCAGCAGCTTTGTTGGCTGCCGCTTTCAACTCCGCCTCCTTTGCGCGCTGCGCAAGCCAATCCGCATAGCCGCCAGGATAAAGATCTACCGTGCCATCACCCTCCAACACAAAGGTGCTTGTGACTACATTGTCCAGGAAGGTGCGGTCATGGCTGACGAGCAACAAGGTGCCTTCATAACCCATCAACTGTTCTTCGAGCAGTTCAAGCGTCTCGATGTCGAGATCGTTCGTGGGCTCATCCATGACCAGCAGATTGCCTGGATTCAAGAACAGTTTCGCCAACAGCAAGCGCGCACGTTCACCGCCTGAGAGCGCACTGACCGGGGTCCGCGCACGTTCGGGCGTGAAGAGAAAATCACCTAAGTAGCCATGCACATGCTTGCGGACACCATTGATCACCACTTCTTCTTTGTCCTCCGCCACATTTTCAATCACGCTCTTGGTCAAATCCAATTGCGCGCGCAACTGATCGAAGAAGGCGATCTGCACGCGCGAACCTTCGTAAACCGTACCGCCGGTCGGAGCCAAACGTCCGCACAACAAATTCAAAAGCGTGGTCTTGCCAGACCCATTCGGACCAATAATGCCAATGCGCTCACCGCGAAAGATTTTATTCGTGAAGTCATGGATAATGGGTTCGCAGCCGGGATACGCGAAGGACAGATTCGTGATCTTCAAGACCTGCGCACCGGATGATCCGCCGGAATCCAACGACAGCCGGCTCGTGCCAGACTGCGTGCGGCGCTGCGAGAACTCCTGGCGCAATTTCAGAAGGGCCATGACGCGGCCCTCGTTGCGTGTCGTACGCGCCTTGACGCCACGACGGATCCAGGCCTCTTCCTGCGCGAGCTTCTTGGTCTTGCGTTCCCAGAAGACCTCTTCGTCACTCAGCAAATCCTGCTTACGTTGCAGGAAGGTCGCGTAGTCGCAATCCCAGCCTGCGAGCTGACCGCGATCCAAATCCAGGACCTTTGTCGCCACACGCTTGAGGAAGGAGCGGTCATGCGTCACGAAAAGACACGCACACCGGCTCTTACGTAAAAACTCCTCCATCCATTCGATGGATTCGATATCCAGATGGTTCGTCGGCTCGTCGAGCAGCAGCACATGCGGATCGGACAGCAGCGCATGTGCCAGCAGGGCGCGGCGGCGCATGCCGCCGGAAAGCGAATTAAAGAGCTGATCGCCATCGAGTCCAAGCTGCATCAAGTATCGAGATGCTCCTGCATGGTGCGTATCATGCAAGTGGTGGGGCAACCCCTGCTCCACAATGTCCAATACCGTCCCGTCGAGATCCGTCGGCACATCCTGCGTGAGATAGGCAATGCGCACACCCGGCTGCTTAATGATTTCGCCTTCATCCGGCACTTGCAACCCGGCAATAATTTTCAGCAAGGTGGATTTCCCCTCGCCGTTTCGGCCCGTGACGCAGGCGCGATCTCCCTCTTCAATCGAGAAACTCACATCGTCTAGAACGAGCGGTCCGCCATATTGCATTGAAATGTTTCGAAGAGAAAGTAAAGCCATAGGAGTAAGTGCCAAGTAAAAGTTGAACGTGAAAGGTTGAAACAATCTCATATTCGCCTTGATAGGTCAAGCCCAACAAAAAAAATACTGAATCACTATTGACGACGCGTTATTTCTGATATATAGTAATTGCCATACCAGACCAAACCAGACCAGAAAACAGAGAACCTACTACTATGCCACACAAACAACAAATCGCTCTTAGCATCAATCCCTTGTCAGGGGTGGACAAATATCGTCAACTTGTGGACGGGATCATCGATGCGGTACGTACTGGCAGTATCAGGAGGGGCGAAGCGCTTCCAACGGTTGGCTACTTCTGTAAGTCCTTTGGCCTTTCAAAAGAGACGGTCCTTAAAGCGTACACCATCCTCCGCAACCGTGGCATCGTGACAGCCATTCCACGGAAGGGCTATTTCGTGGCGACGGAATCTGTGG
>JBAXCC010000379.1:0-3540 GCA_037141675.1 bacterium
CCACTCGGGTGGCACGCGGGTCTCCAGCGTCAGTGTCGTATCATATAGTTCCTGAGCCGCCAGACTGGAAAGTTGGATACGGATCTGCTCCTTATCTGCCTGCAGTACCTTGACCTGCGCGCTGTCGCGCTCGGTAAGGTACTTGTGATACGTGATGTGGTCGGTCACCCAGACCTGATCCTTGCAGGCTGCCAACTTGTTGAGCAGCGCCGTAAACATGTCAGTCGGCGTAACCAGCCAGTCGCCGCCCACGCCATGAAAATCGAGATGGCCCATATCGCCTTTGGCGATGGCCTTGTCCACTAGCCCGACCACCTCGTCGGTTGTCTTGACATGGAACGGATAGCTGAAGAAGGCAGGACGCTCGATCAGATGATACTTGGCTAAGGCTGCTTTTTTCTCCTCCTCACTGACCGTCCAGGGCACGCCCCCCGGGCGACCGAATGAGACCAGGAACGGCTGCTTCCGGCCGGGATAGCACGCTTGGATCGCCTCTGCGCTGCGCGAAAGCTCGACATCCAGCTGCGCCGCATTCGTGGCCCCTACATGCGTGAAGGTGTGATTCCCATAGACCACAGCCGGGTTTGTCGGCAACTCTTTTTCCCAGACCGCCAATACATTTCGGTACTGTGGTCTCCCCTGATTGACATAGAACGTCCCCACCATGCCATACTGGCTCAACAAAGGGATAGCCGTCTTACGATGACTCTCGCACCCGTCATCAAAGGCCAGCAAGAAGACAGCCTTCTTCCCATCCTTCCATTTCAAGACCGCGGTCTCGCCGACTTTCACGCCGTCCGAGCCACGGCCTTCAGACACTATTCCGGCGACGAAACCCGCCACTAATGCAAACAATACATGTTTTTTCATTGTACCCCTGCCTTCACTTGAAAGTTCTTATGGACGATACGCCTTGCCATCATTACAGAGAGACAATATGCCACGTTCACATTCAGAACGAAACGAAATAGTTCACGTTTTAATGAAATTTTTCATGAGTGAGAAAGCAGGAGCCGAGAAAATGAAAGACGAAAGGACAAATGTTTATATATTATCCGTCTTGACTAGGAGCCTCGTCATGAGGGAAAACGCTCAACGCGCGACATCCTATGTTTTGTTGTCTGTAAACAGAACCTTCTGCACTTTCGCCATGTCCGTGGCGGAGAACAGCGTATTGTCGATCAGAGCCGTCGCCGCCAGAGCTCCGACACCTGCCCCGATCGCCATGCAGATGTTCTGAACGCGATAACTGGCGTGCGCCTCATGTGTGCCGCTGATGCAGCGGCCCGCAACCAGCAACCCTTCCACGTTCTGTGGAATCGTGCACCCGGCTGGAATGTCATAGGGTTTGACATGCATTGCGCCGCCTTGTTTGGAACGTTCGCCATGATTTTCAGCCTGTCCGCTGCCATTGGGATTGTGAATGTCGATCACAAACTGCGCCCCCCGCACAAGCGCATCTGGCCAAGTGCGCCCCCTTACCAGATCGTCGCGTGTTAACTGCGTCAAACCACGGATACGACGCGTCTCGCGCACACCGATCACGGCCGGCATGTGGGAGATATAGCAATTTTCGTAGCCAGGCAGATGCTTGCGCATGAATTCAACAACGCGGACCGCCTGACGGCGCCCTTCGAGTTCGGCTTTTGTCAGATCCTCAACCTTCGTGCCGTACAGACCGTTGACCTGGGTCGCATTGACGCACACCTTTCCCTTACGACCCATCTTGTAGGTGCGCACCACGCCGACCGTGGGGGGCAGCTCGCCACTCTGTTGCGCGTGCGTGGTCACGCTTTCCCACGTCTCGCCGCCGCCTAGCTTCGCGGCGCGGGCGGCCTCTTCGCTGCCGCAGTACTGCGCAGAGTCAGCCACGCCCTCGATGCAAAACTGAATGGTCATGGGTTGTACCAAGCCGTCACCGTCGCGCCCCATGTCGCACGGGACGCCTGCAGCCGCGGCAATGTCTGCATCGCCGGTGGCGTCGATGACCAGCTTGGCATTAACAGTGAGTGGGCCTTGCTTAGAGATGGCACGGACGCCAGTCACGCGACCGCCACTCATGAGCGGCTCGGTCGCCCACGCATGAAGCAGAATTTTCGCGCCGGCCTGATCTAGCAGGTCGGCAAAATGAAGATCGGCCACCTCGGGATCGAAACCGGCTCCACCAATCTTGGCATGGATCTCCTGCACAAGACGGTTGTTCGCCACTCGGCCCATGAGCGGCCACACGCGGGCATGAACACCCATACCGCCAAGCCGCCCATAGCGTTCAAGAAGCAACGTCTTGCAACCGAGGCGCGCTGCGCTGAGAGCGGCGGCGATCCCAGCTGGACCACCGCCACAGACGAGAATATCGGTGTTGAAGACGACCCCAGATGCGACGGGTTCAGCGGCGACGCCATGCGGCAATGAAGCCGTAGCAGCCGTAGCGAGCCCCACAGTAGCGGTTTTGAACCATTGACGACGAGTAAACGAGGACATTTAAAAGCCCTGTTCTATTCTTTTTCGCTTCGCCGAAAAAGGGCGAAGGGGCGTGTTGAAGAAAAGGATTGTTCTTTGTGTGGCCATTACCCTCCTACGCCTGCGAGCGGCGCTGCCGCACGCAGGACTCCGGCGGGCAGCCTTCGCCGGCTGGCTCGCTGGCCTGCCAGCCGTAGACCCTTTTTCGCTTCGCCGAAAAAGGGCGAAGGCTGGTGGGCCCAGCAGGACTCGAACCTGCGACCAAAGGATTATGAGTCCTCCGCTCTGACCGACTGAGCTATAGGCCCTTAAAAGGAAAAGCAGTGTATCATGATGCGGACACCCTTTTCAAGTACACGGATTAAAAAAATAGTGTTGCGTTAAACGGAAACGCCAAAGAGCTTGCCCACGAGTGCCGTCAGCGCCATGGCCAGCGTTCCCCAGAAGCAGACGCGCACAGCCCCCCGAAGTGGCGAAGCGCCTCCTGTATAGGCTGCCACGGCGCCCAAGGAACCCAACAAAACAATCGCCAAGGCAGGGACGAACCACAGCAAGGAAGAAACGGGGGCCATGGAGGCGGTCAAGACGGGAATGACCGCTCCGATCGTGAAGGATCCAGCAGACCAGAAGGCGGCCTGAAACGGGCGGGCGCTGAGCACCTCCGTGATGCCCAGCTCGTCCCGGGCGTGCGCACCGAGCGCATCCTTTTGCATCAGTTGGCGGGAGACCTCAAGCGCCAGTTTCTCGTCTAACCCGCGCTCCTGATAAATGACCGCCAGCTCGATTTGCTCTTCGTCCCAATGCTTGGCCAAGGCATCAGTTTCAAGTTTCAGATCCGCGCTTTCCGTGTCCGCCTGAGATTGGACCGAAACATACTCCCCGGCAGCCATGGACATGGCGCCAGCGACCAAGCCAGCAGTGCCTGCGAGAACAATGCTGCCCTGTGTTGCGCCCGCCGCGGCCACGCCGACAATCAAACTTGCCGTGGATACAATGCCGTCGTTGGCGCCTAATACGGCTGCCCGGAGCCAACCCGAGCGGTGGATGCGATGATGTTCTGGATGTACAAATGTCATAGGA
>JBAXCC010000380.1:0-3509 GCA_037141675.1 bacterium
AGTCAATGCCACGGATCATGCCGAGAAAAACCTGACGATAGTAATACGTCATCCGGTCATCGCTGCAGAGGTAGGGATAGCCCATAAATTTTTTCCACCGGGCTTCGTCCTCAGGCGTCCGTTCCATCGGCATATCGTGCGCGCTCATGTCGAGCGCCAAGAAACCGAGCTTGGCGTTGGCGATGACCCACCGCGATTCCTTCAACCCATTCGGATGAACCCCCATGCCCGGTTGAGAAATCATGATGGGCAACGAGGTGGCGCCTTTCTGCTTGGCCAAATAGCCATGCGAGCGAAGACCGTCGATGTTGGCAAAGCTGACCTCATAGAGCTCGACATCGGGATCGCCTTGCGAGACCGGCGTGATCTTAGGATCCAAGGGAATCTTTGGCAAAGCGGACTTCTGGGCGTTCCAGAATGCCTCGAAATCGTCCGGCAGTTTGGCAGTGGGTTTGATATCGTAAGGCTCAAAGGCTGCACCTGCCATACCGGTGCCCAGCTTGTCCGCATTATCCTTGGGCGTCACCTTGAGTTGCAACACGCCCGGCTGGTCGAGTGTGCCCTCCACGATGGTTGTTCCTGATGTGAGGGAGAGAGTCCCCTGCCCCAGCACCCTGGCACCATCCAGCGTCAGCACCCAAGTAAGCTCGCTAACGGAGGCTGGCGCGTTGGTCGCGAAAGTCACTCGGAAGACTGCCTTCTCACCAATTTTGTAGATGGCATCCGTCCGGTCAGTCGTGACCTTGATAAAGGTGTTGGGTTGCACCTGGGTGCCAGCCGCGTGTGCCAGCGGCGCCAGCAGCAGGACGGCGAGGAGCGTGAGCACGCATTTCATTTGTTCGTCTCCTGAAGAGCCTTCGCTCGTTGCATTTTCTCGAACGGAATTGCCTCGAAGCCGGGAATGTCTTTGAAGACGCGCGAGTCGGGTCGGAGCGTGAAGTCGCCGCCGGCTTCGTTGACAAAGCCTGGGTCGGTGTCGATCTCGATGTTGTGGTGACGATAGTCCTTGTCAGGATAACGGCTGGGACTGACGCCCTCGTTGTTGCCGATCAGTGCGTTGTTGAAGACGCGGTTATAGAGTGGCGTATTGGTGACGTTATTCACGACACCGGTATACGTCTGATAAAACGCGGGGTAGCGCGTGGAGTACGGTGGCTGGGATACATCGACATCCTGAGTCAGCATGGCTTTCCCGTGACCAAACGTTTTCCGGGCCTTTTCAAAATCGCATCCGTCACCAATCTTCACGCCTGGGTTGTCAATAAACAGATTATTGGAAATCACGTGATTATGCCCCTCGGTGACGCCGATCTGGGCGCGCGAATACGGTTTCACGGTGCGCCCGATGTTACGGTAAAAGACATTGCCGAAAATCTCCACCCCGTGGGTGCTATTGTCCAAGTAGATCGTGCAATTCTGCGCGTTGTGATCGAGACTGCCCCGCGTATTGTGGTGGATGTAGTTAAATCTGATCCTGTTGCCAAGCATGCTGGGGTTCTGCCGAGTCTCAATCACGCCGCCATCCATGCAGCCTGTGAGGCCGCGGGCGATTTCGTTGTATTGCATGAGGTGATCATTGCCGAGGAAGTAGAGCAGTCCGCCGCAGTTGTCATGCAGATAGTTTCCCTCGACCAGATTGCCACAGCCGTCCACGACCACCGACTCGGCGTACAGGTGAACGCGCCGGTCGGTTCGGTAGATGTTGCAGTTGCGGACAAAATTTTCAGCCGGCGTGAGCGTTTTGCGGTCGCCGCCGCCGAGGATCACGCCGCCGATACCGGTATCATAGATCGTGCAACTGTCGAGACCATTACGCTTTCCACCTTGACGGTCCAGTGCTGTCGCCCCTGGCATGCGGGTAGGTAGCCGTTCCATGCCTGTGCACAGCACATGCCGCAACGAACCAGGCAGACGCGGCAATGGCTTGCCGGATCCTGCATCTTTCACCTCCGACGGAGCGGGAGTACCCTGGGTGGATTGCGCGGCCCACTCTCCAGCCAGACCGGTGTCCCAACCGAAGCCGACCTGCACGCCCACGATGCCCGTATTGCGGATCACACATTTTTCGATGACATTGTCCTCGCCACGCTCGACATACACGCCACTGGTGCGCGTGGCTTCCAACGTCAGATTTCGCAGGCGAATATGAGAACAACCTTCCATCGCCACGAGCACATCGTTCATCATCGAGACCACGACTTCGGATTTGGCGTTGAACCCGGCGGGCGGATAAAGGGTCAGCACGCCGGTCTTGCGGTCGAGATAATACTCGCCAGGCGCGTCCAACTCATCGGGAATGTTTGCGAAATAAAACATCCGCGCCATGTCTTTGTAGCCGGGCCACACATTAACCGGTGTCGCGAGTGTGAGCAGGCCCTTTGCCGGATCAACGGAAGCGATTTTTCGGCTCGTGTGAGAGTAAGCCCGAACCAGACCCCCAACAATATAGGTGTCATCCAATGGCCCCCACTCGGCCACGTGCGCCATCAGCGCTTGCTGCGGGAAAATGCCCGGATAATCGCCGCTGTGGGTGTAGCCCCACGAACTGGTGGGCACATCCTTGAACATGAGCGTTGAATACGAATTCGTCCGTCCTTTTTCATCGAGCGTGTATTTCTGGACAGCGGCATCCACCAACCCCAGGAATGGCGTCGCGTCATTGCGGTTCGGCCAGCGCGCGAGCGTGGCCGCTTTGCCGTCGATGAACAGCTCCAGCGGCGCAGGCAGATAGTGAGTACTCGATCCAAAGTCCACGGCATGCATCGGCTTCAATTCGCCATAGTCGGTAATGCCAAGCGCTTTCAGGTCGACCTGTACGAGATGCCGCCGTGCGGCGCGGGAAATGACCCGGTCAAGAAACGCGCGGTCCGTTACTGGCTGAAAAGCTGAGGATGCAATGACCTTGCCGCCGACAAACCGTACCGTCTCGCCAGAAACCGCCGCATAGACGACCGGGGCGCCTGCCTGTCCGGAATCCCGCGCATCAAGATCGAACGACTTCTCGCGCAGATACACGCCATTGCGCAACCAGACCGTGACCCCATCTGCGGGATACTTCTTGGCGATGTTCAACTCCCGCACCGCATCCCTCGCCCGCTCCAGCGTGGCGAAGGGGCGTGTTTGACTCCCCGAGCCCGAATCAGAACCATCCGGCGCCACATAAAATTCAGTAGCGCTCAGCGCCGCCAAAGGCAGTAACCATACGACCCATGCACTTCTTCTCATTCCTCTATCCCCCATGTGCGTTCAGTGAGTATCAGATAATCATTCCCTAAATCAATACGTTGTTCAAATATAACAATACCGTCAGTATATATGACCCTTTATCTGATTGTCCAACGGATTCCTTGGGGAATGGTGAAAAAGGGTGGCGGAGACGGGCTTTCTATTACTTTAGCGTTAAGAGTTAAGCGTTGGACGTTAAGCGTTAATTCAAATTCAAAATTCAAACTTTTAACTCTCAATTTCGGAAACACGGCCTTCCCCTTGGATATTGGCTATTCACTTTC
>JBAXCC010000381.1:0-3503 GCA_037141675.1 bacterium
TGAAAATGATCGTTGCCATTATTCAGCCTGAAAAACTCGACGATGTGAAAGATGCCCTCTTCCATGCGGAGGTCTTCAAGATGACGGTCAGCCGCGTTAAAGGCTGCGGACAGCAGGGCGGCTACACTGAACACTATCGCGGACAGATCCGTTCCGTCACGCTGCTTGAAAAGGTAAAGCTGGAAATTGCGGTGAATGATAACTTCGTCAAGCCTACCATCAACGCCATCATCAAAGCCGCTAAAACTGGAAAGATCGGTGACGGTAAAATATTCGTCATGCCTCTGGAAGAGTGCATCCGCATCCGCACCGATGAAGAAGGCTCCGACGCCATCGGCTAACATGCAGTTGTTTTTTAGCTGATGTAAAGCAAGGAAGTACGGCGGGATCTACGAGACCGCCGAAAGATCTTCCGGCAGACACCGAACCGATCGAATGGCACGGGTGTAACCGTCCTCTCCGACACGTTTCACCCCGCATCACTCCAGCGACGTTACCGACTTGCAGTAAACAAAAGCTGGACGAACAGTTATTTTTGTTAGTGCTGCTGATCATAATTCGGTATGATCAGCTCCCATTACGTCTAGCAGGATGTTTAAATTACTGATGGTAACCGGAGGCGACACGAAATGGCTCGAAGAAAAAGGAGAGCTGTCGACATTATACTGGCAGCGCCATGGTGGATTTCATTTTTGATTGGCGTAGCCTGTTTAATGTTTGTTCTCGCCAGGATTAAACCGCCGGCGGTGCTTCTCGCGCTGATGATTCCTGGCCTCTTCTTCCTCCTCTCGTTCTTCTCTTACGTCACCCAGTTATTCAAGCGTCTTTTCAATAAAACTCCGCAAAAATAAAATCCTTATGAAAACATGCCTTTCTCTTTTTGCTTTGCTATCTGCGTTCTGCGCGACAGGTGAAACACTCACACTCTGGCCTTCGGATCGTTGCACACCTGTTGCAAATCCAGGGGCGACCATTCAGCAGCAAGACAACAAAATAGTCACTGTCAACGTTGAGCCGACGCACCCCTGGCCCGGAGTAGCGATGAACATGCGTGGCGAAGGGCTTGATCTTACGCCATACGGAAAGCTCCGTATTCGTGTCAAGAATACCTCCGCCCATGCGCTGACCATCAGCCTCAGCGCAAAAACAGGGACCCCCAAGGAGGGCCCCGGCGGTTCTGTCAAGTTGGAAGCCGGCGAGACAGGCGATATCATCTCAGCCATGCGTGCATCGCCCTGGATTCTGGATGCGCCCCTCGACCTGGTCGGCATGAACAACCATCCGAAGGCCATCATGAACGGCCCTTCCAAAGAGACGAGCATCAAAAGCTTCCACATCTTCGTCGACCGGAAGAGCATGGCCGAGAAGCCCGCATCCTATCAGGTACTGAGCATGGAGGCCCTCTCCTCACCTGTTAAGTATTTGAAGTCTGAAACCTTTCTTCCCTTTGTAGACACCTTCGGCCAGTTCATCCACGACGACTGGCCCGGTAAAATCCACAGCGTCGGCGAACTGGAGAAATCCAAGCAGGATGAGGCCCAATGGCTCGCCAAAATGGAACCCATGCCAGATCGCAACACCTGGGGCGGCTGGACAAAGGGTCCGCAACTCAAGGCAACCGGCCACTTCAGGACAGAGAAGGTGAAGGGCACGTGGTGGCTTGTGGATCCTGAGGGACGGCTCTTCTTCTCCCAGGGCGTGGACTGCGTTCGCGCCGGCGCCTCAACAGGCATTGAACATCGCGAAAAATACTTTTCTTGGCTTCCTGCAAAAGATGACCCGCTGGCCGCCTTTTATGGCAAAGACACGTGGGCTCCCCATAATTTTTATAAAGACAAAGGCCCCTTTAAAACCTTTGATTTTTCATCCGCAAACATGGTTCGCAAATATGGAGCCGACTGGAAGCAGACGTTCCAGACTCTGGCGCATACCCGCATCAAGGCCTGGGGACTCAACACGATCGCGAACTGGTCGGACTCCGCTGTCTATCTGCTCCGCAAGACACCCTATACCGCAACCTTTTCATCGTGGGCTCCGGCCATTGAAGGCTCTGAGGGTTGGTGGGGAAAATTCTCCGATCCCTTTGCCCCTGAGTTTCGTGACTCAGTAAAGAAGGGCATGGCAAAACAAAAAGAACAAGGCACCCCGGACGATCCTTGGTGCATCGGGTACTTTGTTGACAATGAATTGTCTTGGGGAAAGAATGACAAGTCTCTGGCTGAAGCCGCGCTGGCCTCCCCAGCGCACCAGCCTTGTAAAATCGCATTCAAGGATTGGCTTGTCAAAAAATACGACACCGTTGAAAAGCTGAACCAGACCTGGGGCACCTGCTACAGCTCATGGGACCAGTTCCTTCAAAGCAAGAATGTGCCTTCCGAAAAAGGGGCGTCTCCTGACATCACCTTTTTCCATTCGCAAATCGCCGAGATGTATTTCAAGACCATCCGAGATGGCTTGCGTGAACAGGCCCCAAACAAGCTCTATCTGGGCTCGCGCATTGCCTGGGGCGCGCCAAGCGTTTATCGCGCATCCGCCAAGTATTGCGATGTGGTCAGCGTCAACATCTATAACCGCCACATCAACAAGGATCTGCCGCCGGATGCGGAGGACAAGCCCATGATCAATGGCGAGTTTCACTTCGGCGCGCTTGATCGCGGACTCTTCCACACCGGTCTTGTCCCAACGGAGAATCAAGTTGAGCGTGCAGCGTGCTACAAAAACTTCGTCACCGAATGCCTCAACCATCCGCGCTTTGTCGGAACCCATTGGTTCCAGTGGCGCGACCAGCCCTTGACCGGTCGCGGGGATGCTGAAAATTATCAGATCGGCTTCCTGACTGTCACGGACCAGCCCTATCCGGAACTGGTCGAAGCCGCACGCACCCTTGGCAAGAGCATGTACGAGACGCGCTATTCGCGTAAATAAGTGATCCGTAAAACAGTTTACAGCTACACCGTTTTTAGGCGGTCTATGCTTTAGCGCAACTAATTGAAATATTTTTTTGGATTCGTTGTCATGCGAATTGGATTCGTTGACACATGAAAGATTTTGCCGTAAGACCCTGTTTGTGTGAAAATGTTCTTCAAAGATTGGGGGAGTTGATGAATACGATACGTTTAATAAATTTGGGTCTTATCGCTTTGGTATTTACGGCAACAACGGGTATGGCGCAAGACCTCATTCCTCCACCACCGCAAGATCAGGGGCTTCCATATACGCGCTCGGCACAGCTCGTCAGCATGGAACTCATTAAAGATTATACTGCTGTTTTTGTGGGCAGCCGTTATGCCTATGTGAAGGGACACAAGGTGCGCCTCGATGAAACGAACTGGCGCTTCGAAGCAGAGCGGCGTACAGATGGCGACGTCTATGTACCTGAAGCCTTTGTGCGCGCTGCCCTGAAGAAAGACATCACCTTCGATCCTGCGCCGGAATATTTAAAAAGGAAATCACTAGCATCCCATAGGAGCTGAAAAAAAACATACCGCCCCCTTTCCCCCATT
>JBAXCC010000382.1:0-3491 GCA_037141675.1 bacterium
CTACCCAGCTTCCATGTGCCTGGGCCTTCAGGTCAATCCACGTTACTAAATGATCACAGGCGGACCTATCAAGTTTGACATTGTGATGTCCCTTGTTCAGCATCTGGATCAGTTCGCTGGTGTTGGCGTGGAAGTTGAGCGGCGTCTGCAAATGGAGATCGCCTTCCGGTCCGGGACGGCGTACAAACTGCTGAAGCTCGAAATAGGAGCGCGGCATGGCGTTCTGCATGAAATTGCCGTCCCCGAAGCGTCCGCATTTGGCATCTGCAAGATTGGGACGATCCGGTTTTTGTCCGTCATGGCACCCGATGCAGTATTTGTCGAGCACGGGCTGGACTTCGCGGAGGAAGGAAAAGCCGCGGGTCGGACCATACCAGGGTTTAATGGTCTGCGGGGGTTTGAGTGAAGCAATGGAGGGCTGGACCGGAGGCGCCTCGTTCTGACTCTCGTGACATCCGATGCAGGAGAGGGTCTCCCCCGGCATGGCGGTTGTCCAGCTTCTCATGATGGCCAGAGCTTTTCCTTCTGCGTCCAAAGGCTGCAGGGAGAGCGGGGTGTTGCAGGGGATCTTAAACTGCACTGATCCGTCCTTCTCCATATCGACTGTCCCGAGGATGACTTTCAAATCCCAGCCGCTCTGGATTCCGGTCTGGGCATGGCCCCCGAATTTTCGAGGTGAGAACTCATATTTGAAAATGCGCAGGTGCTTCACCGTGCCGCGAGGGACACCGGCCAGCCCAGGCCCGGCATAGATATCGGAGATCGAGACTGTGGCGTCTTTGGCCTTCAGGTCAATCCGGTCAGGGATTACGGGCGGGGCCTGCCGCTTATTCAGGGGAATGGGTTCTAGGTAATGATGCGCCGGGTCGCGTTTTAAGGGCAGCAGATTGTCAAAGGTGTCCAGCAGGTAGATTCCGAATTTGTCCGAGGCATTGAGTCTGACCGCGGCGAGATGGAACTCCCGGCTGAGCGGATAGGGGTGGAGAATCTTGGGCCAGCTGGCGGTAAAATAGTGATCAACGACAACAGGGTCGACAGGCTTGTCAAAGCCGGGGATCGACTGCATCACGCCTTCGGCTTCAGTACGGCCTTTGGCCACATCAAACAAAACAAGCTGGCCCGCGCGTTGGACGCCATGGTGGTTGCCGACGATCGCGGTAAAACAGGAGGGAGAGCCGGGGATCGGCTTGCCATAGAAGAGGGTGTTGGGCCACCATGAGTTGCTGCCATAATAGGCTTTCTGGTCCGTGCCATCCGGGTTCATGGTGAAGAGAATCCGACTCCAGAAATGGGAGAGGTCGGTATATTCCCAGCGCTGATACATGATCCGTCCGTTCGGCATGAGGAAGGGGCTCCAGTTGCTTTCCTGGTCAAAGGTCAGCCGGCGGATATGGGTGCCGTCGCTGTCCATGACATGGAGATTGGCAATGTCGCCTCCGCCACCGATACAGGGAACGCCCTGGAAGCCGGCCGTGGAAGCATAGATTATTTTGCCATTGGGCAGATAGCACGGATCGAAACTATCAATATCCGCATACTTGCCAAGACTCACCTGTCGAATGGCTTTATCCTTCAGGTTTAATTCAAAAATCTGCCACGTATTGTTCTCCGTTCCGATGGATGAATACAACACTTTGTCGGCATCAAAATGGAGGCTCATGTCCCCCATGAAATTAGTCGATGTCGCCACAGGGGTGAAGTCGCCCTTGAGTGACACGGTTCCAATCGAATTATCCCAGCCCCGCCTGGGGATGTCCGTGTTCACTAGCCAGTTAGGTGCCAATCCCACCTGTGCGCAATTGGCATCGACGGCGTTCTCTGTGCCGGGGCGAATGCGCTGGACAGCGAGGATCTGGTCGAAATCTAAAATAGGATTGCTTAAAAGTACGCGCCGTTTGAAGTCGAGTATGGCTTGGGCTTGCAGAAGGACAGTGGTGTCCTTCTTTGTCAACGCAGCAAGTGTTGGAGCGAGTTGGCCGGCATGCGATTTCAGTTCAGCCAGGAGCTTGACTTGATCATAACGGTCCGGGTATTTTCCCGCCAGATGGATGATGGCCCGCTCCATGGCGGCCGGATTAAAAAGCGCGAGTTCTTCCAAGATAGGCGCCAACGGATCGGGTGTGACAAGCTTGGGAGCCACTTGGATTTTATCCTTGGACCTCTCCTTCTTTGCGCGTGGTACGGTGTTAGTATCAGCTGCGGTTGCCGTCAAAACGACCGTTGTCAGCGCAAATGAAAACAGTAACACAAAACGCTTTAAACAAATCATCATATCCCCCAATCTAATTATAGATCCCTGTAAAAAATACGCTCTTGAATTTGCAGTAATCTATCACAATGTTGAATAGTTGAAAAGCAGAAAGTGTGGTGAAAAAGAAGATCAGATTCCAGCACCTTTGTTGCGGAAGGCGAGTGGCGCCAGGCCATAGAGCGCTTTGAACTGGTGGTTGAAATGTGACAGATTTCGGTAGCCGGATGCGAAGGCGATCTCGCCGACCGGCAGATCCGTCTCGATGAGTTGACGACTGGCATAATTGAGTCGTACTTCTGCAAGAAACTGTGTGAAATTTTTGCCGGTGTGCCGCTTGAAGTGGCGTTCAAACGTGGCCTTGCACATGTGGGTTGTGCGCAGTACATCGTTGAAGGAGATATCCTCCTGAAAGGATTGGAAGACCCAGTAGATGGCCTTTTGGAGGCTCCGGTATGTGAGTTCCCCTTCGGGCGGCGCAAAAGTGGTGCTGGACAGTTTCTTCGTGTGCTTGGGATCCGCGTGAGCGAGCGTATCCAGAATCTGCAGAAGACAGGCAAGGCGTGCCAAGCCGCCACGGGCGCGTGCCGCAGTTGTAAGGTCAAGGATGGCGCGAACATCAGGTCCTGTCAATCGAAGGCCGAAGCGTGCGCTTCTCCAGAGCTTGCGCAAACTTTGCGTCTCCGGAAACTGCCAGAAGGGATGTGCGGGTTCGAAATCAAACTGAAATGCAAAACCAGCGGAGTGGTTTCGCAGGTGCCAGTAGTGAGGCATGTTAGGGCCGATGAGCACGAGGTCAGGTGCTGTGAACCGAGTGATGGAGTCGCCGATGAAGAGCGTCCCTGAGCCTTTTGTGATCAGTGTCAATTCCATCTGGGAGTGGTGGTGCCACTCATGACCCGAACCGGTGAAGGGCTGAACTGCTCCGTCCGCGGCGACCAGCTCGACTTCGTGCATGTTGTCACGCCATTGCAACAACCTAAAAGATTCACCCGGGAGCAGGTCAATCTTTTCAGCCTTGAGCGTTTTCTCTGTACGTCCTGATTTCATGCTCCAAGTGTATATGCTTTTGGAATGTATTCCAAGGGAATTTCACAGTGCTCGATGATGCCAGGGGTGCGATTCAACTATGTTGAATCAGCACCTGAGGGAGGAGGGAGGAAGTAGGAGGGAGGAGTTGAATATCCAATGTCCCGTCCTGTGATACGTTGTCACTTCAAAGTGGAGAACCCACGAAGAAAAG
>JBAXCC010000383.1:0-3476 GCA_037141675.1 bacterium
GATGCGGATTTGCGGATGCGCGGCAGGGGCTGGATATGTATCCGCCCCTGCCGCGACTCAGACGCGAATACGCACCGTTTATGAGCGGCGACAGATGCGTACCCGCCGGACCGCCCACAGGGGTTAAGCCACCTACAAACATAACGGAACTGCCCCCATTTTTATGTTCTTCACAAAAACAGCCTTGACTGTCTCATAAACCCTCGTTATTGTACATGAAACCTCGTGAAGCAAATGGGAATTTCACGCATAGAATAAATACAGGAGAATGATGATGAACAGAAGTCTTATTCAGGGGATTGGATTTTTATTGTTGGCGATTGCAACTGTATCTGCTGAGCCGACACTTCTGCCCTACAAGCCCTCACGGAGCAGTGCCTTGACTGATCCCGCGCTGACAAATCAAGTGCTGGTCTTCGATATCGACGGCGACAACAAACCCGACATCATTGAGCGCTGGTGGAATGGCAAGCGGGTCCGCTGGATGGATGAGAATCAGGACATGCGCCTAACCGACACGCGGGGCGATATGGTCAGCGATGTCCTTCAGGTTGACTACGATGGCGACGGCCTCTACGACGGCGTAACAGATTTCAATATCCGCTGGCTCGATCGGGATGGCGATGGCATTCCGGAGCTGCAGACGTTTGCGCACAACGCAAAGACCTTGACCAGCAGTGGCGGACACTGGATGATCTTCATCGACAATGACAAGCGCGGTGTGTTGGGATGGATGGACTGGACAAAATTTAATTTTGATTGCTGGGGTTATAGCGGCGCCTGCAACTGGCTGCCCAATTATCATAATGGTGATTTTCTTAAGATTCATCAACCTGCACACTCGCTTGAGAATCCGAGCCTGAATTGGGAAAACCCCTTCTCCTTCTTTGATCTCGATGGCGACGGTGTCAGCGAAATGGCGCAACGCTGGTGCGCACCGAATACAAAGTCAAACAACGTCGTTAATATTAAAACCGTCTTTAACGAAGCCTTTGTCACCTTTGATCTGGACAACGATTCCTCCAAGGGGAACGAGAGCGACTATGACCTGACACTCCGTGCCGTGGGTACGAGTACCCTCACGTATGACCGATGGAAACACAAGATCCCAGAACTGAAGGGCGCCTCGCGCTTCGATGGCTGCTTTCAGTTCAACAACTGGCGTCAAATCGACGAACTGATCTTCATCCCTCGCGCCGAGCAATATGACGCCTTCTTCAACTATGGCGCAAAAGAGATGTGGCTGGTATTCGACGAAGACGACGATGACCATCGCTGGGAACGCGTGGAGCTGATGTACCCCTACCTTGTCGCACACCAGACGACACCCAGCGACCCCTGGACGCTGAATAAAAATAGGCGTTATTCCTCCAAGGAAAAATCGCAGATTGAAAAGCCCGGCCTTGCCAACCACCCGCAAGCGGACACGCTCGGGGACCGCGGCGAGTTCGACCGGGACAACTCTGGCAACGGCAAGCTCTACATCGGCGGCTTTGACAGGAAACTTCACTTGTATGGTGCGGAATGGGGTGCCTGGACCATTGATCGTGAAGGTCAGTTTCATGGCGGCGCAGCCACACCCTCCCCCATGCCGCTCGCCACGAATCTGACAGAGGTGGTTCGTTATACCGACACGGACAACAACGGCTTCATCGACACCATCGAGTTTGACTACGACGGCGACCGCACCATTGACAGAACCATCCGTCTGCTCGACTGGAAGAGCGAGAAAAATCCGAATCCAGATGTATCCAAGATTATCAATACCAACAAAGAGGGTTGGAAGGGACTCCACAAAATCTTTAACGAGATGGCTGAGCAATCGTGGCAGGAGGCCATGGCCTTCTACCGCGCAGCGTGGCGGCGTGGCCTAACAGATGCGAGCACAGATCGGCTGGCCTTCGCCTCCTCGTATGGCGAACGCTACGACCATGCCTATTGGCTCAAAGAGACGTTGCTACGCACCTGTGTGACTCACCTCGCCAAGGCTCGCGAACAAAAGCCTGAAGCATCAGCAGCCTTGCTCACGCTTGAAAACGATTTATTCAAAGCCGCCTATCTTGGAGACTGGAAAACCGCCACCTCGCTCATCGCGCAGATCCCTGCACGGTAGCAGTCCGTAAAGTTCAATACTTTTTTATGTGCAATTATTTGTGTTGGAAAATTCTTTTTCGCAAAGAGCGCAAGTTGGGTGAAGTACGGTGTGCCCTCGCAAGTCCGTGAATACACGGGGGCACAACTCGTACTTCACCCAGAATCTCATGTTGAATGACACTCAGGTGCTTGCACGAGATAAGCCCGGCGGTATTCCGCCACTAGCGGGGCTTTCCGTGCAAGCACCTCATAGCGATCTTCGCGTAAAACATTTTTTACTGGTTATTAGTAAGTGAATATGAGAGAAAAACAACAAGGAGACTAAGTCATGATGAACGTGAAGCATGTATCAGTATTAGGGGTGATTGTCTTATCAGGAGTCACCGGCTGTTTAACAAACGGACCCCAGTGTGTGAAGAACAGCGGATCGCTCAATGCAAAGCATATCGTCACACTCGAGGGCTTTAAATACCCGGAGTCTGCCCTCTATGACGCTAAGAGCGGGAACATCTTTGTCTCCAATATTGAGTGTGAGATCGGGCAGTACTGGGCCGACGACGGAAAGGCCTTTATCAGTCTAATCAAAAAAGATAATACGGTCCAAGCGCTTCGCTGGGTTGACAGCAAACCCACTGCTCTCATGAATGGAAACAAAGGGCTGACCATCTTAGGCAATCATCTCTATGTTGCGGACAACACCCGGCTTCAGCGCTGCACGCTCAGCGGTCAGAATGTCGAGGTGGTCGCCACCGGATTTAAAAAAGCCAATGACCTTTGTTCCGACGGCAGCAATGTCTGGCTCTCCGATACAGGCGCAGGTAAGATCTACTGCATCAAACCGTCCGGGGAGAAGCGCGAGATCAAGTCGCCTCTCTCTCCTAATGGGCTCACCTTTGTTGGAGCCAAGATGTTCGGCGTCAGCTGGGATCTGCACGAGGTCTATGAACTTGACCCGACCGGCAAGAACGAGCCAGTCCCCTTTGGACTCGCCAGTCACTTTACCAATTTGGACGGCATTGAAGTCCTGAAAGACGGCACCTTCATTGTCTCCGATTATAAGGGCCACAAAGTCTGCGCCATCAGCGCCGACCGTAAAACCGTCACCACACTGATTAAGCTGGAGACTCCGGCGGACATCGGTATCGACCATGAGGCCGGCATGCTCTACGTTCCGCAATTGCTCGCGAATAAGGTCTCCGTCTTTATGTTGACGGGCGTCGGAAGCAAATAACTTCAGCGTTAAGCGTTGGGCGTTCAGCCTCCTATGCTCCGCTACAGCGGCCAGGGCGTTAAGCGTTCTGGAATGCGGCGGCGCATTTTCCTTGGATATTGAATATTCGCTTTCTACTTATGGGTAGCAAACTTTAATATTCCTGACCCGG
>JBAXCC010000384.1:0-3473 GCA_037141675.1 bacterium
GTCTCCTGGCTGCTGGAGGTGACAAACAGAATCGGTACGTTGCGCAAATTAAAGTCCGCGCTGGGATGCATGGCTTTGCCGCCTGGGCCGAAAAAGGTGTAGGCGTCCGGCAGTCCCGCCTTGATCGGAATGGTGCAGAGACATTGCTCCGGCTTGCGCATCGCCGCTTCGAAGGGGAACCCGCAAAAGGCGGAGTGGCCCAACGGTACGATGGGCGCGGTGATGAGTTCAGGATGTTCCGAACGTTCCGCCAGTCGCTGCAGATAGCTGTCGTAGACCGCTATCCGAGCTGGATCAGTCATGTCAAAGGTCAGATCCTTCATCATCACTGAACCGATGTCCTTCGCCCATGGGGTCATCAGAATTTGTGCGATGCCATGCTTGCGGCACACGGCGCGAACCTGCGGGCTTTGCAGGATGTTGATTGGCAGCCCGTTGTGCATGCCCACCATCACGGCGCGGATCTTCGGCGTGTTCGGCGGAATCCAGAGATACGCGCCCAACGTCGGCCGGTTTGGCTCGTCGGAGGACACGAAGAACTGGTAGATGCTGTCCGTCTCCGGGTTGACGGGCGTTGTGGACGCGGCACGGAGAACGTTTCCGCAGGTCAGAAGCAGTAGGATGAAGAAGGTTGTTCGGTTCATGTTGTCTACCATGTATCGGTTCGGAATGGTGATGCAGGTAAGCCTTCTTTGTTATAAAGATTACAGCGCGGCGAGTTTGCCCAGCCGTAACGGACCGCTGCGGGCTTGGGCACTTGCGCACAGGAAACCACCACGCTGTTCCCCTCAATACGCGCGCTGGCCTCGACCCATTTCTTGTCTTCACCCGCAATGAAGAACCCAATCAGCTTATCCTTTGGAAACGGAGCCACTCCGGTAGCGTACCAGGGTGATTGGCCAATGGTCAGACCGCTCCCTGTTTCAGTGAAATTCACGCGCACGGCCCCGTCCGCTTCCGCCTTGAACTCCTGATAGAGCGGACCTGAGGCAACGATCTTTTCGCCATACGCCATCTTTTTCGCCAGCAACGCCAGCCTCTGCCCGACATCGATCTTGTCTCCAGGATGGACATTGTTGGGATCGCCCACATCAAGCGTGATCGCCATCCCTGTGCGTGGAACTTTGAGTGCCATGAACTGCGCCTCTCTCAGCCATGGCCAGCCTTGTGCCGCGACGGGAGACGTATCCTGGCCGTTGCTCGGAAGCTGCACAAACAAGAATGGAAAATCCTTGCCAGCTTCATACCCGGCCTTCTGCCATACGTTCCGCCAGTCCTCGATCAGACGCGGAAACAGTTCGCGATACTCCATTCCGCGGCCCCCGTTATTTTCGCCCTGATACCAGATGACCCCGCGAATCGCGTAGGGGATGAGCGGAGCGATCACGCCATTGAAGTTCACGGTCGGTGTACTGGGCCGGCGTGACGGACTGGGCATGCCCATCGGATCGGGGTTGGACGGCTCCGGGCGCGCCGGTTGAGGTTTCGGCCCGATGGCCTTGCCTGCGGCCTTAGCCTTTTCATATTCCTTCAGCGTCACAGCATAAGCAGGTGCAACCTCCTTCTGCCATTGCTTCAAATCCTTTTCATAGTCTGTTACGAGCTGCGGATTTGCTACGACTTTCTGATACTGCTCCCAAGCGCCGTTCCACCGATCAAGTGCTTTCTTTAAGACCGGTTCTTGCTGAAGTCCAGCGAGGCTGATCCACGTCTCAATGTCTGTTCCGCCCCACGCCCCCTGCAAAATCGCTATTGGACACTTCTGTGTCAGTCGAAGCTCCCGTGCGAAAAAATAGGCGACTGCTGAAAAGTTTTTCGCAGTGTCTGGCGTTGCTGTTTCCCATTGGCCTGTGAGGGCGCTTTGCGGCTCAGCGGCAGTCCGATTCTTCACACGAAAAAATCGTAACTGCGGATCCAGCGCCTTGGGCAGAATCTCGGCGGCGTTATGCGCAGCAAACAACGGGGAGCCCATGTTGGACTGACCTGAAGCAAGCCACACTTCGCCGACGAGAACGTCTGAGCATTTTAGATTTGTGATTTCAGATTTTAGATTTATGGAGGAAACCGACAATACACGCGCTTCGGCACTGGCCTTGAGCGGGTCGAGCTTCACCAGCCAACGTCCGTCTGCGCCCGCCGTGGCGGACTTCTTCTGGTCGGCAAATTCGACTGTTACTTTTTCACCAACTGCCGCCGTCCCCCAGACAGGCACGGGCGCCTCGCGCTGCAGCACCATGTGATCGTTAAACAGGGCAGTCAGTTTCACGTCCGCGTGAACCGTAAATACGCCTATCAAAACTAATCCTGCTAAAACGCCTGTTTCTTTTTTCATTTTTTTGCGCGTCCTTTACTTCAGTGCGGCTAGCGGTGCCAGCAACCGGGTGGAAAATATCTGTTTGGGGGTACTCATGTCATTTAGAGTTTAGCACATTACGTTATAGTGTCTATGTCTTTACTTCCAAACTTGATGTCATATTTTCCAATCCGCATTTTTGTTGGAGCTTGCAAAAACCCTGTCTGCTAAGACATACTAAGCATCAAGTATACCTTATGCGTAAACACGTCCATGTGCTGATTGGCTGGCATAACCCTCGAATTATTCAGGGGTTCTGCCGTTATGCTCATTTAGCCAACTGGCATCTGGACATCCTCTCGCTCATGACCGGTATAATTTCGCGAGAGCGAAGGGGGGACGGCGTTTTGATGACCAATGCGCACACGCCAGAAATGAAACGACTGATGCTCGAATTGGTGGCATCCAAGATGCCGTGTGTCCTTCATGGGCCAAACGAATTGGGAGTAGACATCCCGACCTCGGAGACCGATGAGGAGGCGATCGGTCAATTAGCTGCCGAGCATCTTTTAGAGCACGGCCACAAAAAATTTGTGGTTTTTGCCAGCGGCAACAGTGAGCACGCCCGGAGCCGATTCGAAGGATTTTCCCGTACCGTGGCTAAGCGCGGGTATCCGGTTCACTATCTGCATTTTCGCTCCTCACGCCTGGATTCGCTTGGCGCATGGTTGATGGCAGAATTAGCCACCCTCACAAGGCCTCTCGGTCTTTTCGCGATTGATGATATTCTTGCGGCCGAGGCGATCGAAGCGGCGCACGCCAGCGGCTGGCGCATTCCGGAAGATCTCGCAGTGATCGGCGTCGGCAACCATCCGGCGGCTTGCGAGTACAGCCGTGTGCCGATCACCAGTGTGGAAATGCCCACGGAAGAGCAGGCCTATCAGGCCGCCCGCATGCTCGACGATCTGATGAATGGCCGTCCGCTTGCGAACCGTCACGTTGTCCTGCCGCCGATCGGCGTGATCACGCGCAGAAGCTCAGACTATCTAGCCATCACGCATGCCCAGGTCCGCAAGGCGGTTGACTATATTCAGCACCACGCCTTTGACCAGACCCTTTCCTTGCCAGCAGTCGCCCAGGCCGCGAATGCCTCGCTGAGCAACCTCTACAATCTGTTCCG
>JBAXCC010000385.1:0-3466 GCA_037141675.1 bacterium
CAGGGCACGCCGATGAAGGTCGCGTTTGAGAGGAAGAGGACGGAATCGTCCGCCAGCCAGCACCCCGCATAGTTGTCCACGTCGTCATCCGGGATGAAGGGAAGCTCCGTGACGCGCGCCGGCGCTGCGAGATCCAGCTCGTAGACCCGGTGGAGGCGCTTGTCGTTCTCCCCGGTAAACATCAGGCGACGGGCGTCCCAGTGGAGCTGAAGGTCGCCGACATAGGTGTCGGACGCAGCCCGGTGGAGGACCTGAAGAAGCGGCTCGTTGCGCAGATGGGTCAGGCGCGCGATTTCGTTGGTCAAGCCTTTGCGGTTGACGTCGCGTTGTTGCTGCCAGTTCTGCGGCAGGGCGAGGTTGTTGGCGCCCCGGCGCACGATGAGCAACTGATCCACGTCCAGCAGCGGGTTGGCCAGCAGGGCGGAGCGGACCCGCTGCAGTAGCGCGTGCGCTTCGGCTTCGGCGGGCACCTCGCCCGCCTCCAGCCGCCTCAAGAGCGCGTCGCGCCGTGGACCGAGCTCGGCGCACCATGCGCCGTCGGCTTTGGTACAGGACTGGGGCCACCGCACGGCCATGTCCTCCAGCGCGAGGCGTACCGCATCGGGCTGGAGCAGGGTGAGTTGCCGCCGCAGGGCGTCGCGATCCAGCGCTTTCGCGGGGAAGGCGAGGCAGAGAAGAGCTGTCAGTAGTGTCAGTTCTCTTTTCATCGTGAAGCACTTGGTTTGATAACTACTTTTTCGAAGCAGTCCGACACCAGTTCATCTTCTGCGGCCTTGCTGAGGTCGAGCAGGTGGACATAGGTGGCGACGCCGGTCGGATCGATGAACTCTGTAAAGATCAGTGTCTCGCTCGGAGCGCCTTTGCTCCAGGCCCCCGCCGCTTCGACTCTCGCCGCCGCCTTCACTTTCTTTCCGTCGGGGCGGATCGACGTGTCAGGTTCCGGTTCGCCAAAGGAATTCGGATCAACGACGACCCCGGTGAAGTTCGGATATTTCTTGAGGATCTCCGCGTTTTGGGCTGTGCCCAGGCAATATACGACCGGGCCGCGCATCAAGGCCGCTTTCCCTTCCTGCAACTGGCGGCCTTTCACAAAGCGCCACGCCATCGGCATGTCCAAGGCGACCGTGTCTCCGGCCTTCCAGGTGCGGCGAAGCTCATAATGGGCTGTGCCGGACGGCACGGAGACAGAGGACTCACGGTTGATTGTGACCGTGGCGGTCTGGCACCAACGGGGAATGCGCAGCCGCAAAGCGAATGCCGACTCTTTCGACGGCGTCACGCGGAATACCACACGCCCTGAGTTCGGATAGTCCGTCTCTTGGGCCAGCGTCACGGACACGTCCGGCGCCAATGCCACGGTGGTTCTTGAGGCAGTGAACAGGTTGACCGCCAGTGCGCCGTCCGCAGACCGGTAGTAGATTTTCTGTGGCAGTTCCGCCATGATACGGCGGAAGTTGCCGGGGCAACAGAAACCGTCCTGCCCGTAATAGGCGCGAGGGCCGGTCAACGGCGTGAAATACCTGAGCTTCCGTCCCGCGGGCTCCTGCGCCGCAAAGAGCGCGTTGTAGACCGTGCGCTCCATAAGGTCACCGTAACGCAGGTCGCCCTCCAGGCGCATCAGGCTGTCCAGCCAGCGCAGCAGGTACGCCGTCACGCACGACTCGCCGATGGCCCCGGCTCCGTTCTGCGTATAGGAAAAATACTCGCCGTCGGACGCGGAACCTGCCACGTTGAGACCGCCGCCCGGGCGCAGAAGTTCGTGGCGCATGTAGGTCGACATCTCCATCAGCGAGGGGGTGCCATCCAAGCGGTAGAGTTCCGTCTGCGCATAGCAGCGCGCCAACATCACGTAGACATGCGCGGGCCGGGTGTCGAACGTCTGCTTCCACTCCCGCAGCGATGCGCACTTGATCTCACTGCCTCCGTTGCCGTGCCGGATCTCGGCGGCGAATTTCAAATAGCGGGCGTCGCCGGTACACGTGTAAAGAACAAGGAACGCCTCTGGCAAACCGGCGGTACAGATCTCTTGAGGCTTGGTGTCTTTTGAAAAGGTTGCGATCACATAATCGCCGAGTTCCCGCGCGTATTGGAGCGACGGAGCGTTTCCGTTAACAAGCCAGTTCCGGGTCAGGCCAAGCAGCAGATACTCCTGCTCGTGCAGGACCCAGTTGCGGTGGTTCTGGTGTGCCTCCGGTTCGGGCTTGAACGTTCCGATGTAACCGTCTGCATCGCGTGTCCTGATGATCCCTTCGATCAGGCGGGATGTCTGTTCGGCCACTTTCGGGTCACCCGTGTAGGCTGCGAAAAGGCTCCCCGCATCAATGACTTTTCCCACGCCGACATAGTGCATTCCATTGGTGAACGGACGCGATTGGAACGGCGCGATAAAATCGTGATCGAAGTTGAGCGCCATCTGGTTCGTATAGATGAGATCGTTGATCCGCCGACCGATCTCGCCAGACAGCTCCGCCTGCTTGAGCGTGATCGGCTGAAGCGTGTCGGCAATCTTCGGCGCGATCTGATCCGCACGAACAGCGACCGCTATGAAAAGCGTGACTGTCCCCCTGAGTAGCACGTGCTTTCCGTTCATCATTATTGAGCTCCCATATTTATTATAGCCTCCATTAACCTCACCACTATACACCCTGCTCATTTTTTACGGAAGTCAAAATGGCGTTAAAATTATATCAAAAAAAGGCATCTCGCCCCGTGACAGAAATGTTGAAACGTCTGGGCACCTGGGGCCCTAAATTTAGAAATTCTTCTCTTCTACTATATGCCGTGCTCAGGTTTTTTCCCGCCAGGCGCAACCGAATAATTTGCGACGATCTCAGATCCCCGCTGAGATCTATCGACCGGACGGATTTTTAGTGAGACTTGAAATCAATCTCAAGGAATCGGGATACCTCCTTTTTCCAACGATTTTCAACGAAAGCCACATGATCTGGATGATTACTATAGGCATCATACTCGCTCTGGTTGGCAAAGACCATCGAAAATCCAAAATGATAATCGTTCTTGACGCTCACCTGGTCCAGAACCCTGAACTCTTTTACCACAGGAATTTTGGCGAGGATTGTCCGTGCATCTGACAGAAATTTGGCTTCAGCTGCCGACCCTTTGTCGTGTTTTAGGACAAAGATCACCATGTGTTGAATGGTCTCTGAATTTTTTGATAACTCAGGTTGCTGGTTGCTGGTTGCCGCCAATAAAGGGATGGACAGTCCGGAGATCAGCGCCCCGGCGCCCAATTGGTTCATAAAGTTACGTCGTTTCATATTGAATTTTTAGGGTAGAATCACATGAACATCCCATAAGGTACGCCAGAACCATTCCAGCACTTATGATTGGCAGCTATTATGAAGGGGGGGACAAAATAGTCAATCCCTAAAACAAATATGTCAAGGAGACCGCGTTGCGTCATAATTAATGACACCGAAAAAATTTCATTGAGTTGACCTCGTGT
>JBAXCC010000386.1:0-3460 GCA_037141675.1 bacterium
GTCACTCTGGTCATTTCTTTTTGTCTTTCTTTTTCGCCTTCTTTGCATCTGAGTTATCCTGCTTTCCGCCGGCAGGAGGTTTGTTCTCTTTGGGCAGTTGACTGCTCAGCTCCTTTTTCGCTGAAGGATCACCGCCCCCCGTCTTCGCAAGGTTGGTCCATTCGTAGGGATCGTCTATTTCGTTGTAGAACTCTTCGCCTCCGTCCGAATAGCGAGTATAACGCCAGCCTTCACTTCGCACCGAGTGGTTGTTCTGGCGGTATGTGGTCACCGCAGGCAGGTTCCAGGCCATTTGCGGATTGGCAAGCAGTTCGCGTATGCTGCCGCCCTGCACATGGGAAGGCTTCTGCATGCCACAAAGGTCCATCAGGGTCGGATAGATACTCATGTAATCGACAGTCCGGTCGCAGCGGCTGTCCGGCTTTGTAAGACCGGGCACAACCCAGATATGCGGTGCGCGGGTAGCCTCCTCCCAGAGCGCGAACTTGCGCCAGTGGTGCTTCTCGCCGAGATGCCAGCCGTGATCGCTCCAGAAGCAAATGATGGTATTGTCGCGTTCCGGTGATTTGTCGTAAGCGTCAAGCAAACGTCCTACCATCGTGTCACAGAAGTTTATCGTTGCAAGGTAAGCCTGGATTGCCTGCTTCCAGGTATTCGTGCCCCCCTGCTTCAGAATCGCTTCGTGATCCCCGGAGTGGGTAGCCATCTGGAGAGCAATCGGTGGCAGGTCGTCAAGGTCATCCTCCCTGTAAGGCGGCAATTGGATGGTCTTGAGCGGGAACTTGTCGTAGTACTTTTTTGGGACGCTCCACGGCAGGTGCGGTTTGGTGAGGCCGCAGGCAACAAAAAAGGGCTTGTCATGCTTCTTGTTCAACTGGGCAATCGCGTAGTCCACAAAGGCATAGTCCGGCATATCTTCGTCGCGGCAGTTTAGCGGGGTGATGGGCAGTTTGCCGGCGAAGACCCCTGCCTGCGGCGAGTCATCCTCTTCCGCGTTCTTCCCGTGTTTCCCGCCCTTGAGCCAGTCATCCCATTCTCCGGGACGATAGACCGAGGAGTGGAAGATCTTCCCTGCGCCGCAGACAAAATAACCGGCCTTTCGGAATTGCGTCGTGAGGGTTATCTCCTCAGGAATGACAGGTTGAAAATTGTTATTGTTGTCATAAACTCCCGATGCGCCCGGTCGCAGGCCCGACATCAATGAGGCACGGCTCGGATTACAGACCGGCGCCGCGCAGTAACTGCGGGTGAACCACACGCGGCGCTTGGCCAGCCTGTCAATATTGGGCGTCTGCGTCTGGGAATTCCGTCCGAGGTATCCGACCCAGTGATTCAGGTCGTCCACGGCAATGAACAGAACATTCGGCCGCTTCACTGACGGCTCAGCAGCTGTGACCGTCACGGCTGCAAATAACAGGGCACCGATGACTTTGAGTGTATTTTTCATTTTTTGTCTCCGTTTTTAAAAGGCAGGATTTCGGCGCGACGGTGTAGGTGGTGGCAAAGCGCGTTCCCTCGCGGGCGAGCCGGTCGAGGTTCGGCGCATCGGCAGCGTAGAGCGCTGCATTCGGAGCCAACAGCAGGGAGGCGAGGAGTGAGAGGGAGTGTTTCATCGTGGTCATCGGTTCGGGGTTATTTTTGTTTGCGAACAGTCTTCGGAAGCTGGCCATCGGCGAGAAGCGGACGGTTGCGCACCGAGTCGAGAAGAGGTGACTTTACGCGGGTCAGCCATTCGATGAGCAACCCCTTCAGGCGCTCTGCTTCGGCGCGGTATTGCTCCTTGTCAGGATTGCGGCCGATGAGGTTGTTCAATTCCTGCGGATCGCTCTTCAGGTCGTAGAGGGCATCTAAAGACGGCGCAACAGTCGAACGTCCGCACATCAGTTTCCAGCGACCATCAAAAAGCATGAAGCCGGGCACGCCCTGGCTGGACCACTCGGAAACAGCCACCCGGCCTGTGCCGTTTTCCTTGCCCTCCATCAGCGGGCGCAAGCTGTTGCCTTCGGACGCGTGCCCCGGCTGGCCACAGTAGTCGAGGATGGTCGCGAAGAGATCGAGCTGGGAGGCCGGGGCGGGGACCACGGTGCTGGCGGGGATCACGCCGGGTAACCGCATCAACAATGGCACATGCGCAGAGCCCTCGTAGAAATACCCTTTGCCGTGCATCCCGTGATCCCCGAGCATCTCGCCGTGGTCGCTTGTGAAAATGACCAGCGTGTCTTTCGCGAGTCCAAGTTCGTCAAGACGCAGAAGGATTTTGCCAACCCATTCATCCACCTCGGTGACCATCCCGTAGTAGATGGAGGTCATCTGTCGGATGTTGGTCGCGTCGCGATAAGCCGTCTCGTCACCCTTTTTCGGTATCGGGTACGGAGAGTTGGTTCGCGGGTCGTTGAGGCTCGCTGGCACGGGAATGCGTCCGGGCGGATACAGGCTGTAGTAGGGCTCGGACACTATCATGGGCGGATGGGGCGGATCGAGCGAAATGGTGAGCGTAAACGGACCGCCCTTGAGCCGGTCCAGTGCGGCCAGCCCTTCCTTGGCAGTGAAGGCGGTGTGGCTAATGTCGGCGGGTACATCAAGGCGGCCATACATCCCCGCCTGGGAAGGTTTTACGGCAGAAGCCTTCCCATAATTCTCGTCGAGCGGGATCGGTGTGTAGCTCCCATGCCGACTGGCCAACTGCCCGGCTTGCACAGGGCGGGGCGGCGCGTTTTTTTCGACAAAGGTAAAGAACGCCTCGCTCTCGGAACTCTCCGCCTTGCAACCGGGCGGTACTTTCTTGCCGTTGAGCCACCGGACAGGCTGGGTGTAGTCGAGCGTCAGGTGGTAGGGGCTGTGATATTTGCCGTGGTATTCGCCACGATAGCCATTGCGCAGCAGAATCTGGTCGAAGGATGGAAACGGTGGTGCGTCCGTACGATCAGCATCGTTGTTGGTCAAGATGTGATTGGATTCAATGCTATGCCCGGTGAGGATGACCGACCGAGACGGGACGCACACCGGACATGATGAATAGAAGCTGGTGAATCGCGCCCCTTCGCGCGCGATCCGGTCCATGTTGGGGGTTTTAATGACCGGGTTACCGGCGCAACTCATAGCATCCCAGCGTTGCTGGTCCGTCATGATGAAGAGCAGGTTGACCGGGCGTTGTGCTGCCGGAGCAGCGTGTAACACGGCCAGCGGGGCTAGCAGCAGGGCGGTGAGGGCAAACAGTCGTTTCATCATCTCGGTTACTTTCAGGTATAACTTCATTGGAATGTTGGAATAATGGAACGATGGAATGATGGAGAAACTGAATGACGACTTTTGGAGGGCCACGCTTTGTCGTGGCCGCGGACGCGAGCCTCCTTCGCTAAAGCTACGGCGGCCAGGCGCGCGTCCCTCCAGATTGCTGGCCATTTCCTCTCTCAGTATTCCAGTATTCCAGTATTCCAGTATTCCAGTATTCCAGTATTCC
>JBAXCC010000387.1:0-3455 GCA_037141675.1 bacterium
AAGTATTTTGGAAGGGGAATCATGCGTTTTATTTTACACATAGCGTGTTTAGGGGTAGCATGTGCCGTAATGGCGCGTGACCCAGTTGTTCCGTATGAAGGAACTAATAAAGTAGTTGTCGCATCACGTTCAGATAAAGCGATTTTATCGGCGTGGAAAGCGAAGGGCTGCTTACCTCCTTATGTGGCCTCAGACAATGTCTTTGTGCGGCGTGTGTATCTCTGCCTGGGAGGGCGTCTTCCAACCGTTGATGAAGCAAAGAGCTTTGTTGACGATCCGACACCTAAAAAATATGGGAAGTTAATTGATAGCTTGCTGGAAAGCGAAAGCTTCTTTGACTATTGGACGATGAAATGGTGTGATGCTCTGAGGGTGAAGTCCGAGTTTCCCATTAATTTGTGGCCGAATGCTGTCTATGGTTATCAGCGCCGCATCCGCACGTTTCTCGCGAAGAACGAACCCTACGACGCTTTTGTGCGCGCTCTATTGACAACGTCGGGTAGCAACTTTCGTACTATGGAAGTCAATTTTTACAGGGCTATGGCAGAACGCACCCCGGATGGAATTGCGCAGGCGGTTGGGCAGACGTTTATGGGTATCCGGGTCGACAAGTTGACGCCTCAGGCGCAAACCAACATGGCCGCTTTTTTCAATGGGGTCACCTATAGCAGTACCCAAGAGTGGAAGGAAGAAATTGTATATTGGAAGCCGATTGAAACGAAACGTAAATTGGTGTTGCCGAACAATAGGAAAAAGTCCGCTGATGAAACAACAGATGCGCGTATCCTTTTTGCGGACTATCTGACATCTGATTCCTGTGAGCTCTTTTCAAAAGCAGCTGTTAACCGGGTGTGGTATTGGATGTACGGAGAGGGGCTGTATGCTGATCCGGATGATTTGAATTCCAAGTGCCTCAACGAAAAACTCGTTGAAGAATTGGCTGAGGGGTTTGTGGAGTCGAAATATGATTTTAAGGCCTTGTGCCGTGCAGTGGCCTCATCGGTTTTGATGCGAGCCTCCTCGGTTGGAGGGACTGATGCTGAGAGCAAGCGAGCGTATGGCGCATTTCCTGTGCGGCGTATGGATGCCGAGGTTTTGCAAGACGCCATACGTGATATTTCAAATACTACCTTTGACTATTCCAGCGTTATTCCGGAGCCGTTTACCTATATTCCTGATAATAACCGGACAGTGACGCTGGCAGATGGGTCGATTAACAGCCAGTTTCTGATTCTCTTTGGCCGGCCTGCGCGCGATAGTGGGTTCTTGACGGAACGCAACAATGAGATCACGTCCAAACAGATGCTCTTTCTGTATAATTCAGGGGATCTCTACCGCCGAGTCTCTTCCATTGTAAAACTAAGCGCCATGAAAAAACTGAAGGCGGAACACCAGATCGAGCATGCGTATTGGATGTTCTATTCTCGTCCCTTAATGGAGGCTGAGAAGAAGCAGATTCAGGAAGCCACACTCAAGGCCGATGCGAAGAATCGCTATCGTATCTATCAGGATGTCGGATGGCAGTTGCTGAATTCAAAAGAATTTGTCTATATTCACTAATACAGGAGGTTGCTATGTTATCAAGGCGTAAATGGTTGGAATCGGCTGGCCTCGGTGGAGCGGCTCTCGGGTTGTCGACAATCGGTGTACGAGCAGAAGATCTCGCCCCAACAAGGCCGGCTGTGGATGCTAAGAAGGGTGCACCCGGTGTGACGGACGGAGCCGAAACACGTGTGCAACCTGCGAAGTCAGTCATCGAAATCTGGGTCTGGGGCGGACCGTCTCAACTGGAGACGTTTGATCCGAAGCCCAAAGCCCCTATTGAATACAATAATGGGCTGAAGGCGATTCCTACGAATGTGCCTGGCATTGAAATTAGCGAGATGATGCCCAAGCTGGCGCAGCAGGCTGACAAGTATTCCCTGATCCGCTCGATGACGCATGGACATTACGGCCATGAAACAGCGACGTATATGATGCAGACCGGGCGCGAACCCGGGGGTGGGCGCGTCTTTCCTGCCATTGGCGCAGTCTTGGCCATGTTTAAATCGAGGAGCTATAAAGGCGACATTCCGCCGTATGTGATTCTGACCGTGCCGAAGGGTCGTTTTTCCGAGATCGGCTTCTTGAGTGAAAAGTATGCACCTCTGGTCACCGGGGGAAATCCGACACAGTCCCGATTTATTGTTGATGGTATTGTGCCGGCTGGCGATCAAACGCCAGACGAAATGAAGGCTCGTTTTGATCGAATGGATACGCTGGACACCTTGGGGCAGGTCGCAACTGAAAATCCAGCCTATAAAGATTTTAAGACTGCCGGAACAGGCGCCCGTCAAGTTGTGTTCGGTGATGCTGCAAAAGCGTTTGATCTTAATCTTGAATCAACGGAGATGCGCGACAAATATGGCCGTACGCAAGTTGGGCAGTCCTGCTTGGTGGCGCGTCGTCTGGTTGAACGGGGCGTCCCGTATATCACAATCAATGCGCAAGGGTGGGATTCACACAAGCGCCATTTTGAGGTCATGAAACAACGTATAGCTGAGATGGATCAGGCGGTTGCAGCGCTCCTTTCGGACTTAAACGAGAAACAGTTGCTGGATACGACGATTGTTTGGTGGACTGGCGAATTCGGGCGTACACCCAAAATTCAACAGGATGCGCCGTGGATGGGCGGACGTAATCATTTCTGCCCGTGTTTCAACGCCATGGTTGCCGGCGGTGGCTTTGCAGGCGGGCGTGTCGTCGGGGAGTCTGATGAAACAGCCAGCAAGGTTGTGAGCCGGCCAGTAGCCCCGCAGGATTTACTGGGCAGTATCTATGAACTGTGCGGCATTGACCCGGATGGCAAGTTGCCCAATCCGATGAATGTGGATTGCACCATTCTTCCTCCGGAAAGTTCGGAAGGACGCTTGCGCGAACTGTATAAAACCAAGAAGGTGAAGGCAACGGCAAAAGCATAGGTGCTTCTGAAACGGGCTTATAGAGAGGGCTTTGAGATGAAACTTACGGTTCAATTTGTTTTATGCGCGACCAGTGCTGTCATGGTCAATGCGGCACCCTATATTGGGTATGTCTACCCTTCGGGTGGGCAGCAGGGGACCACGATTCAACTGCTGGTGGGGGGAAGTGGTATTGTCTCGAAGAATGATTTTGGGCATGTCTCTGGGGAGGGCGTTACAGTCCGTGATATCAGCGTGGTGCCCAATTTCCCTAACCCTTCAGGGGTTCAACGCAAATGGATTATGGATTGGCTTGCAGGTATTGGTGATGGCAAGATGGAGAAGCCGCCGATGCCGACCAAGCAGGAGCATCTGGACGAGTGGCGGGCCAATCCTTGGTGGGATGGATTGGACAAGCTGAATGATTTACAGCGCAATCTGGTGCTTCGCGATTTGCTGACAAAGAAGAATTCACTCCAAAGCGCTCCCTCGATTCGTCAGATGGCGATTGTCACG
>JBAXCC010000388.1:0-3433 GCA_037141675.1 bacterium
GATGGTCAAACAGGGCGCACGTCAACTGGATAGGCACATCGGTATTGACGTTAAGCATCCGCTCGCGTTCTTGCTCGGACAGCTCCTTCATCAGCGAAAAAAGAGCCGCATTATTGACAAGGGCATCTATCCGTCCCGCATGCATCCGGGCCTCTTCAAAGAGGCCTTTTGCAGCATGAGGATGCGCAAGGTCTGCCGTCACACGCCAAGCACAGACGCCATATCCCCGCAGGCGTCCACACAGCGTGTCTGCTGCCAAACCAGAGCCATAGGCATGCACAACCACGTTCCACCCCGCCTTCGCCAATTCATCCGCAATCGCCGCACCGATCCGGATTGCTCCGCCAGTCACGAGGACGACCCGATTCCTATCTTTTGATAGTTGACTTTTCATGCAAACAAGAATACCTTATTTTTGTATGAAAAAAAACGCTAATCTTTCAGTTGCCGACCGAGATTTGAAGTATTATATATTTGATTGGGATGACAACATACTGCACATGCCCACACGCATTCATCTGGAACGGCGTTTGCAGGATGGCTCATGGGTTCCGCATCTGGTCTCAACATCACTTTTTGCTGTTATTCGCAACGATACCGTGAATTACCGCTACCCGGAAGACAATTGGAAAAAGGCGTTTTGCGAATTTCGTGATCTTGACGAGGACGATGAAAGCATGTTTCTAAAAGATGCGCGTACCGCCATCGATAATTTAGTCAAAGGCCAAACAGCACCCCCTCCTAGCTTTAACACCTTCAAAAAATCGCTGATCGAAGGACGTATTTTCGCGATTGTCACCGCGCGCGGCCACAGTAGCGACACGTTGAAACGTGGCGTTCGCTTGTTTATGGACCGCGTGTTAACCCCTGAAGAACGTGCCACCATGCTGAGCAATTTGCGGGGTTATGTGGTGAGTTATGAGGGCGCCACCCTCAACGAGACCATGAGCGATGAACAAATCATTAACTACTATCTCTCCCTCAACAAATATCACGCGGTCACCTCCCCCCAATTCGAGCAATTAGTCGAGGGACGCGTCCCTAACTACAACACGTCTGAGGCCCGAAAACAATTTGCAATCCGAGATTTTCTTGACCACCTCTTCACCATCATCGAGCGTATCGGCGTTCGCAAACCCATCAGTGTAGGTTTTTCCGATGACGACCCAGCAAATATCCGAGCCGTCGAGGAATACATCCGTGATGAACTGGTCAGGCGCTTTCCCGCTGTTCGCTTTGTTGTCTATGACACCTCCGATGCCACGCTGACCGATGGTCGTAAGGTCGTAGTCTCGGGTCAGCTTGACTTTGGATTCTAACTTTATATCCGCCTTTTTGCGCCTTAAGGGCAAAGCATACAAAAAAGCAATACTACAAAATTGTATCTCTTTTTTGTTTACTCATTCATAATAGTACAAATAATTTCTCATTTTCACCCCTATATTTGGTCGTTTATGGACACCTATAGACGTGGTAGCATGGATAACCTCCGGCCAAAGCCTTTGGATTTACTCATTTTTAGCATGGCACAGGATTTGCTATAACAATACAAAGCGATTTTCGCTAACAAAAAAGAAAGAGGAGTTGATTCATCATGAGTTATGTACAAACCGTACTGGAAAACGTCCGTAAACGTAATGCAAACGAACCCGAATTCTTGCAGGCTGTGCAGGAAGTATTGGAATCCCTGGAGCCCGTGATCAAGGCCCGTCCGATTTTTGAAAAGCAAAATATTTTGTCTCGCGTGGTTGAGCCGGAACGCCAGATCTTCTTCCGCGTACCCTGGAAAGATGACAAGGGCAACTACCAAGTCAATCGCGGTTTCCGTATTCAGTTCAACAGCGCGATCGGCCCATACAAAGGCGGTCTCCGTTTCCACCCGACTGTGAACCAGAGCATCCTGAAGTTTCTCGGCTTCGAGCAGATTTTCAAGAACTCCCTCACCACCCTCCCCATGGGCGGCGGCAAGGGCGGTTCGGACTTCGATCCCAAGGGCAAATCTGACAACGAAGTCATGAGCTTCTGTCAGTCCTTCATGACCGAGCTCTTCCGTCACATTGGCAATGACACCGACGTTCCTGCAGGTGACATCGGCGTTGGTGGTCGCGAAATCGGCTACATGTTCGGCCAATACAAGCGCCTGAGCAACGAGTTCACGGGCGTGTTGACCGGCAAGGGTCGCAACTGGGGTGGCTCGCTGATCCGTCCGGAAGCAACCGGTTACGGCTGCGTCTATTTCGCACAGGAAATGCTCAAGGCCCGCAATGAAAGCTTTGAAGGCAAGCTTTGCACCGTCTCTGGCTCCGGCAACGTGGCACAGTACACGGTTGAGAAGCTAAATGATCTCGGCGCTAAGGCTGTGACGCTCTCCGACTCCAGCGGGTACATCTATGATGCAGACGGCATCTCTCCAGAGAAGCTGGCATTCGTCATGGAACTCAAGAACGTCAAGCGCGGCCGCATCAGCGACTACGCCAAGAAGTTCAAGAAGGCTCAGTTCATCGCCGGCAAGACCCCTTGGGCGGTCAAGTGCGATTGCGCATTCCCGAGCGCCACCCAGAACGAAGTCAACGGCAACGACGCCAAGACGCTCATCAAGAACGGTTGCAAGCTGGTCGCCGAAGGCGCGAACATGCCCAGCACGCCGGAAGCAGTTGAGCAGTTCGTCAAGGCGAAGCTGATGTACGGTCCTGGCAAGGCAGCGAACGCAGGCGGCGTAGCCACCTCCGGTCTCGAAATGAGCCAGAACTCCATCCGTTTGAGCTGGACACGTGAAGAAGTGGACCAGAAGCTCCACGGCATCATGTGCGCCATCCACCAGCAGTGCTGGGATGCAGCAGCAGAGTTCAACAACAAGGGCAACTACGTCATGGGCGCAAACATCGCCGGCTTCCTTAAGGTCGCGAATGCCATGGTCGATCAGGGCCTCGTATAATTGAACATCCGTTAAGGTATGGCGGCTTCAAACCCGCCATTTCAAAACAAAAAAGCACCGGAGAAAATCCGGTGCTTTTTTGTTTATTGATTTGGCCGTCTTACAACCGCCAAACTAAACGAAGGCGTGCTTACTTAGCAGCTTTGTCCTTCTTTTCCTTCTTGGGGTCTACTTTCTTCGCCTTGCACTGCTTCGGGTTGGTGCCATCCGGATTTGTCTTGCCGCATTCGCACTTGTCGCACTTGCAGGCATTGCCCTTTTTGTCTACGGTGCAATTGCACTTTTCGCACTTGCAAGCTTCGCAGCACTTTGTAGCAGCCTTCTTCTCAGGCTTAACAGCATCCGCTGCCATCGACACAGAAACTGCCATCACCGCCATCATCGCAAACGCCAGAATCGTCTTCATTAGATATCTCCCTTGTTTTAGTTAAACTGGGTATATAGATTACTCCTTCACCCACTCATTGTCCATCCCATATTTTTAAAAAATAAAAAAAG
>JBAXCC010000389.1:0-3428 GCA_037141675.1 bacterium
TTCTCACGGCAATGACGTTTCGTCCGGCTTTCACAAGCTTTCCTGAGACGTTATAGCGGCGTTGCTGATTGTAGAAATCGGGCGCCTTGTCACTGGCATGTCCGACCTCAACCCCGTTGAAGAACGCGGTATCGTACTGTTCGCTCACCCAGTTGAGCGACAGACCGAACGGCTTGCCAGCCGCCGACTCGGGAAGGGTGACATCCCTGCGCAACCAGAACACGCCACCCGATTTTGCACCAAGCTGGACCCACTGGTTGGGAAGGGTGATGGTTTTCCAGTCGCCTGTATCCAATGCAGGATCGGCCCAGTTGCGAGCTGCCTCGGCCACGGGCGGAGGCTCCACGCTGTACTTCTTCTCCCAGGCGGCGCGGTCAGTGACGAACCGCTTGTTATCTCCCTCCTGTGCGTTGATCTGCGCGATTTCCTTGTCCGCCCGCTCCGCGAGAGCGGGCATGGTCCGCAACGCCTCGAGCCGCGTCCAGGCTTCGGCTGGCGTGCCGCCAACTGAACTATGCAGAAGCCCTATGGGAATCTTGAGTTCCTTGTGGAGTTCACGTCCGAAGAAATAGGCCGCCGCGGAAAATCTACCGACCGTCTGAGTTGAACACTGAACCCATTCGCCAGTGACCGCATTTGTGGGAACAAGCGCCGGATTGTGTTTCACCGCAAATAGTCGGATGGACGGGTGATTCGCGCTTGCGATCTCCTGTTCCGAGTTGAGCGAGCCGGCGACATCCATACCCATGTTCGACTGGCCGGAGCAGAGCCAGACGTCACCAACAAGGATGTCTGAACATTTTAGATTTGGGATTTTAGACTTGGGATTGGATACCGAAACGGAGAGAACCCCCGCCTTCTCACTCGCAGGCATTGCGTCAAGTTTAACGAGCCATTTGCCCGTCGCATCGGCGATAGCGGTTTTCTTTTGATCGGCGAATTCGACTGTGATCTTTTCGTTCGGATCAGCCCAGCCCCAAACCGGAACTGGCATCTCGCGTTGCAAGACCATGTGGTCGGTGAACACGGAGGCGAGCTTCAACTCCGCCGCCTGACTGAACCCAATCCATCCAGCAAGTGTAATAACAGCAATACTTAATATTCTATTCATGTTTCATGTTCCTTGTTTCGTGATTATTTTCAATTCGTACCATGGTAGCATCACAGTTCGTTTCCATCAAGACTGCGCGTTGGCACCGCGGACTGCTAAAAATAATTTCATTGTCGCTCACGACAGCACGACTCACTGCATCCAGACAAATGGCGGCATAGAGATCTGAAATTGGGCGGCCATTGTACATTCCCTCCACAGCCTGCGCGCCGGGATTGATGATGCGGTTGTATCGGATCGAAACCTCCTCCGCATTCCGTATGCAGATCCCGTAGACCGAAGGATTGATGATCGTATTGCCCTCGACGCGGAAACCGCGCATCAACCGCGCATCGGAAGGGTACTTCGTACCAGCGTAAATCGCAATCGACGCATTGCCAGCAAAACCGGTCACAGCTGCCGCCACCGGATTATCCCGGATCACGTTGTTCCTGATCATGAAGTTCGACGGCATCGGCCCCTCCCACCAGTACTGCGAAAACTGCGGACTGATGGCGGCACCCGTGCTGCGCAGGAGCAGATTGTTTTCGATCAATCCGCTCTTCGCCCCCTGCAACAGCATGATCTGGGCAAGCTGGTCGCGGAAGAGACAGCCACGCACCACAATCCTGTCGGCGCGATAATCGGAATGGACCACCATGGCAAAGGGCGTCAGCTTCACGGGCCGGTCCAGCATTGTCCGAAAGGCGTGGCGCGCGTTCTGCACTGTGCGATTCATCTTGGCGAACGCATTGACTTCGGTTAATACGTTCGTATCAGACATGCGTTCCGACGCCACCACCTTGGCTTCGCCGAAATTAACCCAGTTCGTGTAGTCATAAAAGGTCAGCGTCGAGCCGATGGTCGGTTGTCGTCCGCCCGTGATAACCACTTCCGTTTCGCTATTACACTTGCCGACAATGGACATGCCGGACAGCAAGTTGATACCGTCGTCCAGATGCGGACCGAAGGCGCAATCTTCAAACAGGAACGATCCGCCGTTTTTCGAAAACTGTCCGAGTCCGGTCGCGATGGGCAAGCGACTGGTTCCCGGCCGCGGGAAGAGCTGCCAATCCCGATACACGGTATACCCCGCTGTGCCATGATCTGCAGGCGACCCGCCTCCATTGTAGACGCGGATGGCTTCGTAGGTCATGTCTTTGCACTCGTGGGCTGAAACGACTCCGTGCGTTCGCCTCTTGTGACCCTCATTATTGTGTAGCGACAGAAGATTTCCGATCGACAGGATTCCTTCTTGATTTCTGGACGTACGCAGGGCTGGCGTGGTCAACCTGAAGCATCGTTCGCCTCGTTTTTCGAGTCCCTTCCAGCCCATCTGCTGCACATTGAGCAAACGGCCTTGTGCATCATACGCCATCATCCGCTCGGCATCCGGAAGATCGATTGGATACCCGGGCAGCACCTCGACATCCAGCGTCAGCTTCTTAACATCCACCGCCACGATCCTGGCCACGGACACGGGGAACTGTTCGGAATCGACAATCAGGGGATTCCCTTTTCCTGTCAGCACGATGTTTGTGCACTGCGAGAAGGAGAAGGCTGTTCCGCTCTTCTCCGAATCGACCAGGATCTCTACGCCTGCGGCCTGAATCGTCAGGTTGGCCGCACGGCTCACCTTGAGCTGTCCAGGCTCAACCCGATAGACACGCGGAGAGATCACGAAGGTCCGAGCATCAACACTGTTGGTCGCAACCTTTAGGAGTTCGACAACCATCGCTTTCGCGGCTTCTCGCTGCTCGTTTTTCTGCGCATCCGTATAGATCACGGTATACGCTGGATCATTGGGATTGTAGGTGAATGTTTTCTCCCAGTAGTCGAAGCGCTGACGCACCTCTGCTTCGATGTCGCGTGGTTTTGCCGGCTGAGCCGAAACAGTCTCTGACCATTGCCCCGGCTTGCCAGCGGCATCTAGCGCCGCGACACGCAGATATCGTTTGCCTTCTTCTCCTAATGATGCGATTGGCTTCTCCTTGACAAACACCGACGCTGAACGTTCCTCGGCTCCAACCTGTTCCACAATCTCAAAATCATGACCGTTCTGCGACACTGCCACGGCAAAACCGTTGTCAGACTTCCCCTCGCAGGTCCACGTTAGATCCATCCAGCGGTCCATCGACGCAACATCTGTAATGCGCGGCACGGCCGCCGCATGTCCGAATATACAACTCCCCATCAAAATAAAAACAACTGCAATTCTCATCCATTCCCCCTGACGTAAAACACTGACACTGTGTTCATTTCTGATCTTGTTTCGGCGCTTCTCTGATCTGCGCGACGCCCGGCCCCCGCCCGACCTCGGTGCTCAGGAAGGGACCTG
>JBAXCC010000390.1:0-3425 GCA_037141675.1 bacterium
CTGAAAAATTCATCGACAACGATGCTGCAAATGCTGCTCTGTCACGTCCTGAACGGGCGCCATACGGAGCTAGCAATGCACTGAAAAAAGCAGGCTGGACCGTTTAAGCAAACAGGGAGGGAACCACATGAAGATTCAAACACACGTTATCGTATTGTTATTAGTCATTCCTTTTCTCAGCCACCTCACAGGCTGTGTTACACCCGAGAAAAAAAATAGTCCAGCCCAAGCACGCATTGCTTTGATGAATTATTCAAAAGTCTTTGGTGAAAAAGAGAAGGGGACTCCTGACAACCCTGCTGTTGTCGAGGAGCCTGAATTCTCAATGATCCGAGGAACGCGCGCATCTTTGATTATTGCCTCCGGCGCTGCGGAAGAGCATAAACCTGTCCTCTATGTCGAACCCAAACGGAACTCGGGTGTGAAAAAAGAAGAATTACAAGCGGAACTGAATGCGGCTCTTAAAGAGCTTGGGGCCAAATGGCCTGGCATTCGCGCGGAACCCTTTGAAACGGGCTTTCGCGTGGTGTTCCCTTCAAAATGAAAGATGGCATGAAGACGACCATACTAAAGACGAAGACAAATACAATCCCTGAAATACTAAAAGTCATCCGCAAGGCAAAATCCGTGCTGATTTCTGGCCATGTACGACCTGACGGCGACTCCCTGGGAAGCATGATCGCTCTGGCTCACCTGTTGAACAAAAAAGGCATCAAGGCTCTAGCGGTTGCTGAACAACATGGGCTCGGAGGCCCAGCCTTCTTGCGTGGCGTAAAAGATCTCGTCGACCCCAAGGATGCTCCTAAGGGGACGTACGACCTCTTGATCACCGTCGATGCAGGATCGACAGATCGTCTGCCTGATGAAATCCAAGCCATCGCAAAGAAATGTACCGTCCTTTGCATCGACCACCACATCACCAACACGCGCTTTGGAACGTATAATTGGATCGATGGAAAAGCCTCTTCAACTGGCGAGATGATCTGGCATCTCTCCCAAGCCGCTAAGTGGGAACTTGACGATATTGCTGCCGAAGCACTCTGGGTCGCCGTAGTGACGGATACCGGACGCTTTGCGTATGACATGACCACGCCCAGCACGTTGCTCTGCGGGGCAGACCTCCTGCGCCACGGTGTCAGGACCTCCTTCATCAATGACAAGCTCTATGCTTCCTTCTCTCGCACAAACATGGAACTCAAAAGACGCGCCTTCCAGACGCTTAAATTGCTCAGGGATGGAGAAATAGCTTACTTGACGTTGTCATGGAAGGATCTCTCAGAGACCAACGGGACAAAAGCAGACGCAGAAGACGTGATCGATATCCCCCGCTATATTGCCGGCAATCGGGTCGCTCTCTTCTTCTACGGCAACAGGGATAACAAGAACGAGACACGCGTCAGCATCCGCACACGCGAGCCCCTGAACGCCTTTGAACTGGCCAAGCAATTCGACGGTGGCGGCCATACACGCGCTGCAGGCTGCACCATTCATGAGCCGCTTGCCAAGGCGCGAAAGACCATGCTCGCAGCCATTCAAACCTGGCTGGATGAGCAGCCGAAGGGCTAAAGCGCTTGCACCAGCGCCTCGATGGACGCATAACCCGGCACAGGACGGCTTGGGCGCTCGATGACCACCACTTCGCACCCGCTCTGGCGAGCCGCCTCCAGTTTGGTCCCGACACCCCCTGCATCACCGCTGTCCTTGGTCACCAAGACACCGAACGATTTAAGATGTTTGATGTTTTCTTCAACCGTGAACGGCCCGTCGGCACACAAAATTTCACTGTCGTTTAATCCCGCATCATGACAGGCCGTAACAGAGTCCGGATGGTTCAGCACACGCGCACGCATCGCAATCCCACGCTTGCGCGCCTCTACAACGTATAGGGGCAGGTTGCGCACACCAATCGTCAATAAGACAGGCTTGCCAAACGAAAACGCCAGCTCCGCTGCTGCCTGATGGGTCGGAGCACCATGCACAGGGTTATCTATAGCACGCGGACGCTCATACGCCACATAGCGAATACCCGCAGCCAGACAGGCATTGTATGCGTTACGGCTGACTGCTTCTGCGTAAGGATGCGTCGCATCCACCACCGCCGTGATCTTTTCATCCCGAAGTAAATGCACCATCCCCTGATCATCCAGCATCCCGCTGCGCAAACGCACACCCGCAGGGAGTTGCCCACGAAGCGGCATTGTTGTGGCTGTTGACAAAAGTACGACAAAGCCTTGGCTCACCAAAGCCTGTGCGATCTGCACTGTCTCACTTGTTCCGCCAAGCAATAATATCATAACTGATATCCGCGGGGGGTGACGAAATGGCCGTCGATGACCTTTGACTGTGTATTGCCGATGATAACAATGCTCCGCATGTTCACGTCCTGAGCAAGAAGGGAACCGAGATCCGTCATGACAAGACGCTGATCTGGCGACGATATGGCTGTTCCAATGCCGACTGGCGTGGAAACTGGACGATGTTTCAGGAAGATGGCGACTGCCTCTTCCAATTGGGTCACCCGCTTCGTGGAGCGCGGATTGTAAAGCGCGACCACCATATCCACAGAAGAGACCGCTTCCAGACGTCCACGGATCTGCTCCCATGGGACCAGTAAATCACTGAGACTGATCACCGCATAGTCCAACATCAGGGGAGCACCCAGCGCTGCTGCAGCGGAATTCGCGGCTGAAATACCGGGGATGATCTCGATGGAAAGTCCCGGCGCCAAATGGTGTGCCATCTCAATCGCAAGACCAGCCATGCCATACACGCCAGCATCCCCAGAGGAAATGATAGCGACGGTTTCACCTTGCAGCGCCTGCTCGATGGCCGCTTGGACACGCTCCTCTTCGCGGGTCATGCCGGTCGAGATGCAGAGCTTTCCTTCGGTCAAGTCTGCGATGGAAGCCAAATAGGGAGAATACCCGGCAATGACGCGGCTCGCCCGTATCGCCTGTTCCGCACGCGGGGTACGATCAAGAATATTACCGGGGCCAATCCCGACTACAAAGAGCTTTCCCGGGCAATCGCCACGGTCACGCCGTTCCGGTTGATTCGAGTCTGAATTAATACTGTCCTCCTTCCCGCCAAGAGCGCGACAGGCTCTGCAACTGCGGGTAAATTCACCTTTTTCTGAGCCAATGGCGTGGGCGCAAATTCGCGCGTGCAGGCCCTAATTTCATCGGATGCGATCAAGCGTAAAGGAACGCCCAACTGTTTGGATGCCTCCAAAAGACCGGGCTCCTCTGCCTTGATATCTGCACTGGCCAGCAAGCGTACATCATCGATGCTCACATGCGCGGTTTCCAAGGCGAAACGGATCGCCTCCACAATCGACTCAACAGGCGCATCCTTGCGACACCCAACACCCACAATCAGATTTTTTTCAGCATCGCTGGTTGTGGTAATCACAGGCTCTGCGCCGA
>JBAXCC010000391.1:0-3416 GCA_037141675.1 bacterium
GTCGGCCGCCACCCCACGGGGTCAACGTCCAAGACGCAGCCTGCCTGGTTCCTGATCAACTACGCCATCGGCGGCATCAGCGGCTGGCAAATCGACATGGCTCGTTATGGCAACCAGACGGATATGTGGGTAGACTACGTCCGCGTCTACTCCGGTTGCAGCCAGATGCCTGAGATCGCCGCCTCCGGATTCCCGGGTGCGAAACCCGCCATGGTCACACTCTCCTCCGGCATGGACGGCGCAGCGATCCACTACACAACCGACGACTCGGAACCCACAGAACATTCGCCGCTCTACCGAGAGCCCCTTTCACTTTCGAAAGCCTGCACCGTGAAGGCGAAGGTCTTTGTCAAAGGCCTGAAGCCAAGCCCGACAGCCAAGCGACTCGTCACCGCCGCACCAGGTGTTGCGGGAAGCATCGGCATCAACTTCGTCACCGCTGAAGGCAGCGACCAGGCGCTCGGCGCCAACGACGTCGCCGGCATCGGCCCTGAGGCGCAGGGCAACTGGAATACTGTCAAGGCAGAGGCAAAGACAGCCTCTGGCTTCATCACGTCGGAGGGCGCGCCCTCGCCCATCACCCTCTCCATCGAAGGCGAAGCCAAGCCTGAAACTGGAGAGCCCTGGGGTTTTGGCGGCAACGACCTCAAACTCAAACGCGGCAATCTTGCCTCCAATCCACGCCTGCTCCTCAAAAGCATCCCCTATGCGAAATACGATGTCATCGTCATTCTCGGAGCCGGCATCCACAACGTCCAGGGCGAAGTATCCCTCGCCACACTCGGAAGTGAAAAACCGTCCGACGCCTTCTCGTTCGACTATGGCTGGACCAGCGGCAAACACGCTGTCGCCACCACCAAGCCTGGCGAAAAAGCTAAGAATACGAACTTCATCGTATTCAAAGGCGCAACCGCTCCGGACATTGCTGTCACGATGAAATGGCTCTCTGGCAAAGGCTGGACCGGCATCTCCGCGATCCAGATCATTCCCCGCCAGTAGCATGCTGAATAGCCAAGGAGACTGAACAGTAAATGTTTTTCGCGAAGAACGCTATTAGGTGTTGGCTTGGTTGCCAGCAAAAGAAAGCTGAGGCACATGAGACGTTCGGCGGAGATAGGCATTCACACAGGAGGATGAGCTAATGAAAGACATGATAGCAGGATGGGTTGGGCAAATGGTGCTGGTGTCGATTTATACCGGTTCAGTCTTCTTTCCGACGACCAATCTCGTCGGCACGTTGCAGCAAGTCAGCGACTCCGGGATTTTGATCAAGCTGACTTCTGGGCAAACCTCATACTATCCCCTCGCAACCATTCATAGTATAGATTTGTCCAACAGCAAGCCGGGGTGAGTGGGCAGGCGAAAGATGCCCTTCGCCGAACCATTCGCTAAAGCTAACCTCGCCCCGCGCTGGTGCGCGGGTCTCGTTAGCTCAGTTTGCACGTTAGGCATGACAGGAGCAGCATGAAATACGCAGCAGCACTGATCCTCGGAATTCTGACGATTCTGGTCCAACCCCTTGGCGCGGAAGCCGCAGGGATGCTTAATGTCGAGCCAGCAAAGGCCATTGAGCCAGAGGATCAACCAGCGCAGGGCCTTGATCAACCTCCGCATTACGAGGAGCAATTCGTGTTCAAAGGCTCGATCACCGAAAAGGGCCCCTATCGAGCCTATCGCGGCCCATCGATCATGCGCGCCCCCAACGGCAACCTCGTCGTCATGGCTGAGGGCCGCGTTGAAGGCCCGGATGGCTCCCGAATCGATATCGTCTCCAAGGTTTCCCTGGACAATGGCAAGACGTGGGGCGCAGAACGGGTCATCATCAACGGCCCCTATAACACCTACGGCGATCCGACACAGCTTGTTGATCGTCAGACCGGCCGTATGTGGGTCTTCTTCTCGGCAATGCCGGATTGTTCTCCGACCAACATGGTGCCAACGAACCCCAACCGGTATCATCTCGCATCCATGATCAGCGACGACAACGGGCTGACCTATCACTCCTACCATGAATACAATGACATCATGCCACCCGACAGTTCCGATGCCTTTGGCCGCGTGGGAACCAGCCATGGCATTCAGGTGCGCTATGGCCCGACAAAAGGCCGGCTCGTCGTGCTGTCGCACCAGCGCCTCGTCTATTCAGACAACCACGGCCAAACTTGGTTTGCAATTAAGAACGTGCGCGGCACCGGCGAAGGCAATATTCTCGATTGTTCGAACGGCGATTTCGTCAAAAACGATCGTCCCGTCCGCCTGGGTGGGCGGCTGCAATCTCTGAGCATTGACCAGATGAAAACCTGGTCGCCATGGGAAGCGAACCTTGATCTACCCGATGCAAACTGCCAGGGCACGCTGATCCGCTATACAAGCGAAGCATCAGGCCGCATCCGCTGGGCCTTTCTCAATGCCCCGCTGACCCGGAACAGCCACACCCTCCGCCTGAGTTATGACGAGGGCAAGACGTGGCCAATCTCCCGCGAGCTAAAGCCCGATTCGCCACGCCCAATCATCACTCGCAACGATATCCCCTCCGCGGGTTACTCCTCGATGACCCACACCGCCGACAACATGATCGGCATCTTGATCGAGCAGAACAGCAACGGCGGCGCACGGTGCCTGATGTTCGTTAAAGTCAATGTGCCTTGGATTATGAAGGGCAACAAGGAACCCCAATCATGAAGGGCTCCCAACGTCACAGCCCCATCCTGTGATTAAGAACGTAACCGCGACATGAGGCAGGATCAATAAAACTGTTGACAAGTTGCAAGTTCTCGATAATATGTGCTGTATTCTTCAAAGAAAGGCCAATACAGTTATGAAACACTTAGCAATTATTCTTATGTTTTTGATTACTGGCGGTGCTTCTCAATCGCAGACGACGGAGACAAGTCTGAGATTCAAAGGCGACGGCCAGGGGAATCTTATGTTCAATACAGGCATAGTGAAAGGGAGCCTGAAAAAAGATGGAAAAGCTGGTTTCTTCAAGCCTATCGCTTTCATTGACCCTCCCGTACCGATGGATAACAATAACGGTTTGTTTGTCCCCTACCGTTTTCTGACGCCTCAGAAGCGTTATGGTTTCGGCTCGTGGGAATGGCCTCGCTCTGGGAAGGTCCTGGCCAATGGCGCGGCGGAGCTGTCGTGGGCAGAGACAGAAGACCGGCCTTTCAATTTCAAGGCTTCGTATTCCTGGAAAGCAGCCGACACGCTCGACTTCACAATTGCCTTCACACCCAGCGTAGACCTGGACAAGTTCGAACTTTTCGTCGGCTCCTATTTCAAGCAGTTCACAAAGGCCGTCGTGTACGTCAAGGACGCCGGCAACGGCAAACCCGGTTTCGTGGACACACCCAAGGAAAAAGGCAGGGCGCAACTTTTTCCGAGAGGCGACGACGTAATGCCAATGATTGAAG
>JBAXCC010000392.1:0-3409 GCA_037141675.1 bacterium
CCATCCGATCAAACAACTTTAAGGTGGCATGATGTTACAAAACAAAATCACACCCTTATTTCGGCGCGTGTCAAGCGTTCGCGCCACGTAAAGCCTTCAGACAGGGATCGTGTCGCTTTTATAGCGTTTTTTTTCGTGTCTAGCATTCTTGGTGACTTCATCAAACCGAATTTTTCCGGTGACCATCGTTCTTGCCAGGCCGGTCTTTGCCGAGTTGCTTGTCTTTGGCGTGCAACCCAGCCAGCGGTGCCAGCAGCAAGGCGATGAGGACAATGGCCGGGTGTTTCATGCGTTTTCCTTTCCATAGAAGCAGAAGAGAGGCGTTGGCTATTTGGCATTCAGGACAATCGTGGCAGGTTCCAGACCTTCACCGGTAGCTTTCACTGTAATCTTACCGGACTGGCGTTTGCTGCGGACGACCATCAATATGCGTCCTTCGTAGGCGTGGCGGTGGTCGGCCTGAAACAGTTCGTCGCTGGTCGGATCACTGTTCTGCACGCCGGCGTTAGTGCCGAGTCCGGTGACTTCGAATGTGATCAGGTGTTTGGAGTCTGGGACCACGATGCCGTTGGCGTCCACGACTTCTACGCTGATGTGCGACAAATCCTGGCCGTCGGCATGGAGCAGAGAGCGGTCGGGCGTCAGACGCAGCGACTGTGCCGCGCCTGCGGTCTTCACTTCGTGCCGGGCGACTTCCCTTCCAGCGTTACGGGCCACGGCGGTCAGCGTTCCAGGTTGCCACAGCACAGTCCAATAATGCGGTGCACGCTTCTTGACTCCGAGGCTCTTGCCATTCAACAGCAGTTCGACTTCCTCGGCGTTGCTGACGACTTCGACGCTCTGGTTACTCACAGCGGGCCTATTCCAGTGCGCCAGCAGGCTGCTCACGGAAATCACGACGCCGTCCCAGTTGGTGTAGGTCGTCTCGGGCCGGTTCACGAGGAGGTGCACCATCGGTTTGTCGCTGATCAGGCTTTCGAGAACCCAACTCGATGGTTTCCGGAAGCCCGCCCAATCCACGAAGCCACCTTTCCAACATTTGACCGGCCACCCGTATGATTCGCCGATGTAGTCAATGCCACCCCAATAGAAAAGTCCGACGGCATGCTCGCGGTCGAGGTCGCGCCATGGACTGCGACCGCTATCGCCGGTTGTGCATTCACTGGTGATGAAGGCGAGGTTTGGGTGCTTCAGCCGATCCTTCGCAAACCAGCGCTCCATATAGTTCGCGCTCATCACGTCCATATGCAGCGCCATCTGATGAAGGTCGGCATCGTTGTCCGGCGAAAATTTCGCGGTAGCGCCACCCCTGCCATCCTTGCGAATGGGCCGCAGCGCGGAGGTCACTGGCCGCGTCGCGTCGAGGCCTTTCACCACGACCGCCATTGCGTCGTATTGGACGCAGCCGTAATCCGGCGGGCGCTCGGCCTGCGAGACTTGATTGCCCACGCTCCAAATAAAGACGCTCGGATGGTTCCGGTCGCGCCTGACAAATTCCTCCAAATTCCGCTGCCACGTTTTCGCGAAATCGCCGTTCTTCAAATCGCCCCAATTGCAAAATGCCTCGTCAAAAACCAAGATCCCCATCCTGTCGCAGAGATCGAGCAACGCCGGTGCGTGAGGATTGTGCGCGAGGCGCACCGCATTACAGCCGATCTCTTTGATCATGGCGAGGCGCCGCTCAATCGCGCGGTCGAACGCTGCGACGCCGAGGCAACCAAGGTCGTGGTGGATATTGAAGCCTTTCACGAACTCGCGCTTGCCATTGAGAAACAATCCGTCCGGAGTCAGACGAATCTCGCGGATGCCAAACGTTGTTTCGTACCGGTCACTCTCTTTGCCGCCCACGATGACGTGCGACACCAACCGATACATCGTCGGATTATTCAAATCCCAGAGCTTCGGTTCTGGAACGATGACTTCCTGATCAAAGGTCGTCTTGCCTGCGGTCGTCACCGTGCCGACGAGTTTTCCACCAGCCTCGAACACCTCGCTAATCAGCGTTGCCTCCGTCGCACCTTCAATCTCGGTCCGAATCTTTACCAGCGCTTCCTTAACGGAAACGTTCGGTGTGGTGATGCGAGTACCGTGCCGCGCCACATGGGCTTTGCCTGACTTCAGCAACCAAACGTGCCGGTAAATTCCTCCACCGCTGTACCATGTCACGCTCGGCGGCTTGCTACTGTCGGCGCGCACGGCCACCACGTTCATCTGGCCAGGCGGCTTGAGGTGCAGCGTGATGTCGCAACCAAAACCATGATAGCCATCGGTGCTTGTTGCTGCCAACTCGCCATTCACCCAGACTTTTGCCTCGCGAAAAACGCCCTCAAAATCAAGCCGGACACATTTCGCCTCCGGTGTCACGAATACTTTCCGGTACCAGCCGATCCCCAGCGGGCGAAAACCATTTCGGGTTCCATCCTTCACATTGCGATCGAATGGTCCCGAGATGCAGAAATCGTGCGGCAAATCCACCGGTTGCCACAGCGCGTCGTCAAATTCCATCTTCTCCGCACCAGCCACATCACTGTTGGCAAAGCGCCAATCGAAGTCGAAGGGTTCCTTGTTTGCTGTTGCCGTACCGACCAGCGGCGTCAGTAGCATGGCAAAGAGGAGTGTGAGTGTGTTTTTCATGGTGCGGATGCTTCCCTGTAAGAGTCTGTGAACTTAATTTCGTCGAAGAACAGCCGCTGCGTGCTCGGGCCATTCAGGCGGTAAAGGCAACAGTCGATACCGAACGTCTTGATGGGTGTGGGTTTGTCAGGGTAACGGGATCGGTCATAGCCTACAACGGTCTGGGTGAGCTTCAGTTTTTCAATGCCGTCCAGCCACACGGTAACGGCCCCGTCCTTGCCAGAGGGGTCAGGCCGGACGTGGATGATCCATTTCAGCCACTGGCCAGTTTTGACGGGGCCAAGATTGAAGTAGCGCGCTTCGCCGGGGCTTTTCTCCCAGGCGTTGTGATTGTCGTCGCGCATCACGAGGGCGAAGTTTCCGTTTGTGCCGGCATCGGTCCAGCCGTGGCTGCGGGCATCGGGTTCATTAAGGATGGAAATCGTGACCGGTGGATGAAACGGCGAGCCCTGCCACCACTGCTCAATGATCAGTCGCTGGCCCGCCTCGAGGGGAAGCCGGTAACTCGCAGCGTCGATCTTTAAGGCAAAGCTGTGATACCAATCCTTCGGCACGGCGACCTGGGGAGCAAACGGATCTTTCGGGGAGACACTGCAGATAGAAACCTTGTATGCTGCACGCAGGCTCTTCTTTTCCTGATTCGCCTTGATGTGAAGTTCCAGCGATGACTTGCCCTTGAAGTGTTCCTCTTCCGTCGTCCGCAGTGTCGCTACGTGAACAGGCGTTGCACTGTCGCGCTCGCCTTGCTTGAAGCCGAGCTTGAACCGGTAAGCGC
>JBAXCC010000393.1:0-3408 GCA_037141675.1 bacterium
GTTTATTAAGGAAACGCATGTTTTATGTACACTCGCACACTCGATACACGTCGCCTTTTTTATTACGATGTCATAAATATATCACAGACGGGCACAGCCTGCAAGTGAAATTTTTAGAGAGAATTTTTTTGCATCCGAAAAGCGCGAAAGACACGAATGATGTTATGGTAGGGCGACGCTCTCCGAGCGCGCCGCCGAACAATGCAATGCGGCAGGGTACGCCTACGCGAATACGTCTTCCACCTTCACGAATACGGCTACGGCGGCCAAGACGGTGGACAGGCAGACCGCACAGAGTAAAAATACCTATTTTCGTGTTCTTCGTGGTAAAAACTCCGTCCCCGGCCAGGCGCGTGGCCCTCCAGAGGCAGGCGCGCATCCGGCGTCTAACGGCCACAGAGCTCACAGAGCAAGAAACCAATCCTCAAAATCCTGTAAATCCTCTCAAAAAAAATTTCGTTCTTTTCGGGTATTTCGGATGCTAAAAATTGAAGTTATCGCCAAGCGCGCATTCCCCCTCAAGGCTCCCGCAGCTTGAGAGATGGGTAGAGCGCGGCAAAGTGTTTTCGGTTCCGCGTGATCAACCCGCCGACGCGCAGGGCGAAGGCGCCGATGAGGACATCGGCCACTGGACGGCGCTTGGCCTCCCCTTTTTTCTTGTGCAGGATATGCGCGTGCCAGGCTTTCATCGCCAGTTCCGTATCGGCCGGCAACCAGTCCAGAGTGAGCTGTGCGCCGATCAGCGAGGCGAAAGCACGGATATGTCGCATATCCCCGTTGAAGCAGGGGGCAATCTCGATTTGCGTGACCGGGCAGAGGAACAATCCATCCCGGAGAGCCTGATTGAGGCATTTCGCGGAGGAACTTCCAAACTCCGGATCGTCCAGCGCAATGTCAAGAACAACGCAACTATCCACGACCCAGGCCATTATTCCTCGCCTTCCCGCAACTGTGCCAAGAGCGCATCTGAGCGTTTCGGCAAGTGTGCCGGCATCAGCTTTTTGCAATACCCCCGTGCGGAAGCGACATTGACTTTCGCTGGCGTTTCCTTGCAGACCATGACCGTGAACTGGCTGGCCGCGTCATAGAGCCACAGCAGCCGCTGCCCGGGTTTGAGTCCCGCCCGGACACGGATAGCCTTGGGAATCGAAACTTGCCCGCGTCGGGTGATCACAACAGATTCTTGTGTTTTCATCGTGATAGTATGACATGATTGTTTTATCATGTCAAGCTGCCGCTTTGAGAAGTTCAGAGTTGTTGGCAGGAACCTAGCATTCTCTTAATAACACACTTTTTATGTTTTAATTTTCTTGGGTGATCCGGCCGGTATCCGCCTTCGCCTCCACCGCTAAAGCTACGGCGGACAGGAAGGCTACGGCGGACAGGCGCATCTATCGCCTTCCGGAAACGGGTCGGATTCGCGGCTGAGGCGATGCCGGGAAAGGGAGATTCTTACGCGAAAGCCGCTATAAGAAGGGCGACTAACTCATCCGCCTCGCCCGTGGGTACACGGACGGCGGAATGGTTAGTCGCCCAGAGAAGAGTTACTTCTCCTCGTACTCAGCAAAAAACAAGTTTTTTGCTGATGAAAATTAAGTTGATTAAGCGCAAATGTTCGCTCCGCCGTCCATGTATCCATGGGTGAGGCGGGCGTGACATTTGCGCTCTCTTGGCGGTTTTTGCGGAAGAATCTTATGCGCGGCACCGGCATCCTGTTCCGGACTCCCCGTAAACGCCCGCAGCAACATCAGACAGCAACCAACAGACCGAGTAACAGGGACCAACACAGAACTGCGCCCATTTTAAAGTATTCACCAAAATATTCTGTTTTTTAGCCTAGCTTCGGCCCTTCAACTCACCACGAAGCGCACGAAGAAGAGATAAAAGGTGAGGCTTCGCAACAATAAACCCGAAGAATCTTCGTGAACTTCGTGGTGAAAAACACCATTATGCAAGAGCGGCGGCAAAGCGTGGGAGGCGGGCAATCAGTTTGCTGATCGCAAGGCTCTTCTTGTCGAGTTCGTAGCGGACCTGCAGATTCATCCAGACATCAGGCGTGGTTCCTAAATAGTGGGCAAGGCGCAAAGCGGTATCCGCTGTGACGCCTCTTTTTCCCAGGATGATCTCGTTGATCCGGCGCGGGGGCACGCCGATGTCCTTGGCCAGACGATATTGAGAAACCGCCAGAGGCTTTAAAAAATCCTCGGACAGGACTTCTCCGGGATGAACAGGTTTGAGGGCTGGATCTTTCATGGCAGAAAACTCCTTTCTAGTGATAATCAACAAGCTCCACATGATACGCATGACCATCGCGCCAAACAAAACAGAGCCGATACTGGTCGTTGACGCGTATGCTATGCTGTCCTTCACGGTCGCCTCTTAGTTTCTCGAGGCGATTAGCAGGCGGGACACGGAGGTCGTTCAAATCAGCGGCTGCATCAAGCCACTTTAGTTTTCGCAGGGCCGCTTTCCGTACGGTCAGATCCCATGTACGGACAAGCTCAAAATTGAATATCCGCTCCGTATCCCGACAATGAAAGTTCTTAATCATAGCGATGTCCGTTATTATGAACGATTTTCGTTAATAAGTCAAGGCAGGAGTAGGAGAAACTCTCCATCCGCGTCAATCCGCGCAATCCGTAGCTGAAAACTTTCACGCCTTCGCGTAAGGGCGCGTCCCGCGACATCCGGGATAGTTGCTACAGCCCCAGAAGGGGTTGTTGTCCGCCTTACGACGGAGCTGTCGCATGGCGCTACCGCATAACTCACAGTGCGGCACGTTCTCGTTCTCCACGGCTGGGTCTTCCGTGCGCTGTTCCCGACGCGCCTCGCCCATCTTTTCACGAAAGCCCCCCTCATGCTTGAACGACTCTCCCAGGTTCCGGATATAGGACTCCATCATTATGCAGGCGCGCGTGCACAAGATCACAAGGGCATTGGCCCTCACCGTGCTCTTCGGGTCCTCCAGCCAGGTCTTGAACTTCGCCTGTTGCGCGAGCACATGCGCACAGAAGGCCCGGTTTGAGAAAGGCTTGTGAGAAGAGGAACTGACGGAACTATCGGAACTTGAGGAGGGTGTCGGCGGATCGAAAGCGATCCGTCGGACGCGGACGGCCTCGGGTTCGTCCCACGGCAACTCATCGTGCCGCATGAGCCATTTCAAGTAGTCGTCACGTAACTCCGCAAGGCTTCCTTTGGCCACATTGAGCAGATCAAGCCCGCTAGACGTCGACGTCATCAGCCGTTCAGAGCCTTCGGCGAAATTACGGCTCCCGGACCTGGCCGCGTGATTCATCTGTGCAGAGGTTTTGCCCTGGGGGTCATTCCGATAGTCCAAAAAATCCTGACAGAACCGGTCTGTCGCCAATTCGATGATCCAGGACAACAGATAGGCATCCATGTAGCGAT
>JBAXCC010000394.1:0-3405 GCA_037141675.1 bacterium
CAAGCGAAGTTAGGCTCTGGGTGCTCGGCGCCACTTCGCACATGGGCAATAACAACCGCTGGGCGCGCGAAGGTGGCGTGATTGATGAGATTCTGGTTGAAAACCTGTATCGGAACCCCGAGGGAAATCCGTTGATTTTTGACACGGTCTTGCTCGAAAAAGTGCTGTGCGAACCCAACATCACCCTGCTACTGAATACGGCCGTGTTCAAGGTTTTGATGCGCGGACGCGACGCGGTCCGCTCTGTCCGGGCTTTCTGCAGTCAAAATTCTACGCTGTACGAGGTCGAAGCGCCCCTCTTCTGTGACGCATCCGGAGATGGCATTCTCGGTTATTTGTCGGGCGCAGCGTTCAGGATAGGCGCCGAGGGTTCCGCTGAATTCGGCGAAAAATATGCGCCGAAAACCCCGAACACCAAGTGTCTTGGGCATACGATCTTTTTTTATACCAAAGACACGGGAAAGCCTGTCCGCTTTGTGCCCCCAGCATTTGCTTTGAAAGACATCCGAAAGAAAATACCGCGGTTCGGGCAGATTGAGTCAAAGCGTCACGGGTGCTATTACTGGTGGATCGAGTACGGCGGAGAGCTGGATACCGTCCACGAGAGTGAGACTATTAAAGATGAGCTGTGGAAGGTTGTGTATGGGGTGTGGAACCACATAAAGAACTCGGGCGATTACCCGGAAGCCAAGAACCTGACGTTGGAATGGGTGGGGACTATTCCCGGTAAGCGCGAGAGCCGCCGGTTCGAGGGTGACCTCCTTCTCACCCAGCAGGACATTGTTGAGCAGAGAAAGCATGCGGATGCGGTCTCCTTTGGCGGCTGGGCGATCGATCTTCATCCGGTCAAGGGCGTATACAGCAAGAAGCCAGGATGTACGCAGTGGCACAGCAAGGGTGTGTACCAGATACCGTATCGGTGCCTGTACAGCAGAAACGTCAGCAACCTGTTTCTCTCGGGGCGTTGTATCAGTGTGAGTCATATTGCCTTCGGATCCACCCGCGTTCTAGCGACCTGTGCGCATAACGGGCAGGCGGTCGGCATGGCTGCCGCGCTCTGCCGGGAATCGAAGCTTCTCCCGCGTGAACTGCTGGCGGTTGAGCGGTTGCGTGAATTGCAGCAGCGACTGCTGGGCACGGGCCACTATATTCCCGGCGTTGCATTGGAGGACAGACTGGATTTAGTTCGCGAGGCGTCTCTTACCGCAACGAGTTCATTCACGCTTGGCACCTTCAAGCCAAACGCGACATCGCTTGAACTCGAATCCGCCCGCGCCATGCTTGTACCCGTGTTGAAAGGCTTGATGCCAGTCGTGACGCTGTGGTTCGATGCTGACAAGCCAGCGAAGGTTGAGGTGCAATTGCGCACGGCATCCCGCGAAGGCAATTTCACGCCAGACGTGATTCTGGCCCGAAAGCGTGTCTCGGTGCCTGCAGGTGATGGCCAGCAGGGAACGGTTGATTTCGGGGTTGATATTTCGCGAGATCAGTATGTCTTCATCTGCCTCATGCCTTGTCCTGGGGTGCGCATTCGGCTAAGTGACAGCCGGGTGACAGGCGTCCTGTCGCTGGTACATGGTGCGAATCGCAACGTGGCCAAGAGCGCAATACAGACACCTCCTGCGGGAATCGGCGTGGACACGTTTGAATTTTGGATTCCCGAGCGCCGGCCAAGTGGCAAGAACATGGCGATTTCCTTCAATCCGCCTATCGCCGGTTTCGGTCCGGAGAATGTCCGCAACGGGATCAGCCGTCCGACGACCCGTTCCAACGCCTGGGTCGCAGCCGCGGATGATCCGGCACCTGCGTTGACGATTGCGTGGAAAAAGCCGCAAAAGATTCGACGCATTGAATTGTCGTTCGATACTGATTTTGACCATGCCATGGAATCGGTTCAGTGGGGGCATCCGGAAGCCGCCGTGCCGTTCTGCGTCAAGCGGTATGCGATTTGCGATGCAGCAGGTAAGATGGTTGCGACGTGTGAGGACAATCATCAGACCCGCACAGTCATCCGACTGCCAGCAGCTGCTGTGACGGACCGGCTTGTCATCAAAGGTCTCGAGAGCCATGGAAAGGTGCCGCCCGCCCTGTTTGATGTACGCTGTTACGCAGAGTGACGTTATGAAGCAAACGCAACACATCAAGAAAAAGATTAAGCGCATTGCGGTGCTGATCGGAACATCAACGGGGTGGGGCCGTAATATCATTACAGGTATTAACGAATATGCGATTATTTGCGGAAACTGGATGTTGTATATTGAGCCTGTGGGTGTCGATGAGGTGACCTCCTTGCCCAAAGGGTGGAAGGGGGATGGCATCATTGCACGCATATCCAATGAAGCGTTGCTCGCCTCGATCAAGCATTCGAAGTTGCCCTGTGTGAATGTCTCGGCATTGGACATTCCGGGAGTCTCGCAGTATCCGCGTGTAACAACCGACCACATCATTTCTGCACGGACGGCATTTGAACATTTGCACGGAAATGGATTTAGGAGCTTTGGATACTTTGGCGTGGAGCATTCGGTGCCTGTACTGCGTTCGCATAAGCGTGAATTTGAGAAGCAGGTACGGAAGGCAAAATGTGTCTGCTCGTTTTATGCTGCGCCGGAAGGCCATCTGACAGAGCCGGACTGGAGTTTAAAGCTGGAGGGGGTCAGCGAATGGCTTAAGAAACTGCCTCGTCCATGTGGTATTGTAACCTGGAGTGCGCTGGGGGCCTATTGGGTGATTCACGCTGCAGAATATGCAGGACTCTCCGTGCCTGATGAAATTGCCGTGCTCAATACATCTGAAGATGATTTCCTCTGCCAGACCTTCCATGTGCCGGTTTCATCGCTGAATTCACCGCAACGGGAGATAGGACTCGAAGCTGCAAAGATGCTTGGAAAAATGATGGAGGGGAAGCATTACCCGAAGGATACAAGCGTAACACTCCCACCGAGAGGGGTCATATCACGCCAATCGACGGACACGTTGGCTATCAACGATGAAGTCGTTGTCAAAACCTTGTGCCATATCCGCGAGCAGGCGCTTCAGGGAGGAAAGGCCTGCAATATTGATGTGGTGGCGAATGCCGTGGGCTGTTGCCGCCGTAAACTGGAGATGCGCTTTATGGAGGCTATTGGGCATACTATCCATGACGAGGTCATTCGAGTTCGCATGGAGCGCTCCTGCAAATTACTGGTCGATACGACCTTGCCCATAAACGAAGTCGCTGAACGTTCGGGATATGCGACGTTTGAGCACTTCGCGACCTACTTCAAAAAGCGTTATGGAAAAACACCTCGCGCCTTTCGCATGGAGCGCAGTCTGAATGTGACCCTTTCAGAGTGAGTGGTTTTAGATACTCACGTGTTGAAATGCGTAAAACATTAGTAAATAAACGCAAAACCTCATAGCGCGATT
>JBAXCC010000395.1:0-3390 GCA_037141675.1 bacterium
CCCACACTAGTCCGCAACGACGCAATTTGAGGGAACATGGTCTTCAGCTTTTCATTGGGCTTGCCTGCCCAGACCGAAAAATACTTCGTGCGGTCAACAAGGTCACGTCGAGGCTTGGCCACCTCATCAAATTCCGGGAGAGGAGGCGGAGGCAATGCGGCTTGACTGATATACTCTTCTGTCCCTGGAATCAGGATTCCCTCATCTGAAACCAGCTCGCCCCCTGAAAGTGCCTTCAGCAAACGCCGAATGGCAATAGAACCTTCACCTCGAATAATAAAATCAAACAGAGAAGGATCGTTTAAATCCTTGGGAGCTATACTCGGATGAACACCGCCTACAACTATTTTTGCCGTCGGACACATCGTACGGACACATGCAGCCAGCTCACGCACACCATGGGCTTGGTTGGAGTAACACCCAAAGCCAACAACGTCCGGCTTTATCTCAAGCAAGCGCTTTTCAAGCGCATTAAACGGCCGCTTTTCGCAAGACAAATCAAGGATCGTGACCTGATGCGGAGATTCAACACCCCCCGCAACGATTTCCAAGTCGAGGGGTTCCAGATGCAAAAACAGATGAAACCGTTTCGCCAGCTTTAAAATGACGTGCGGCCGGATTAATAATACGTTCATTTATTTTCCTCCTGACACTTGGCGACCTCAATGCAATACCCGCGCTGTTTGTTTCGAATCATTAGCCCTGTAGGCACCAGTCCTGCCGGCGTCTCCGAATAGTCGCGATACTCGATACACCAAAGCGTGTCACCCTTTTCAACACGAATCTTTTCAGCTAGCCGGCCATCATTCCAGGCATACCGATATTCAGTTATCCCGTGCCCATCCTTTACCTTGAAAACCAATCTGTTCTTCGTCTTACTCCATGCAGCATCTAACGGCGGCACGCTATCAAAATACGCGCGCATCAAATCCTCGCCAGCAGACTTCGTCATCTGCTCCGCCTGTTCCGCCAATGCTGGCATGACAAACGTTTTCTCAAGGATGCCGTTTTTGCAAACAACATCAAATATCTTTACACCTAACGGCGTCATACAGGTGACCGCGAGTGAACGTGTTCTTGTATCGATCGATGCCATGCCGACTGCTGTAAACTCCATCCATCGATAATGGAATACCAGCGAATTCTGTTCCTCAAACTGGGGTGCCATTTTTGCACTAAATCGGGCAGGCACCTGCGAAGGCTCAATATCCAACACTGCAAAGGGCGGCGGTTCGCGAAATCGACTGCTTGTCTGGCAACCAGTGATCAGGGAGAGGATCGCCATACAGGCAACACCCCTTAACGCGTAAAATAATTTTGCAGGACTGTTGTTCATTTATGGGACTCCGTCCTCATGAGTGAATAAATAGCCCGCAGGGTCAGCAATGCGCAAAAATAACCAGCTGAAATGCCAGCAACCAATGTCACTCCAATCGAAAAGAGCGCAGGATGCTTTGCCAATAGCAACACCCCTGCGCCCAGTATCGTCGTCACAGCAGAAAGCGTTAAAGCCCGAAATGAATTCCCTTGAATGCCATCGCGATAGGCAAAGGCCATGCAAATGCCGTAATCAATGGTGAGCCCCAGAACCATGATGCCTGCAATCAGATTGGAAACATCTAGTGAACGACCAAGAAATACCATGGCCGCGCATCCCCAGACAACCCCCGCAATGGGCGGCAATACAGCCAATGCTATCATGCCAGGGCGACGGATCGTAAGAACCGTAACCAAAATGATGAACACTCCGGCCAACTTTGACACAAACATAATTTCATTCCAAAAAGCTGAGGATAATTGCTTAGAGAAAGCTTGCCGGGAAACAATCTTCAACGAAGGAATGTTTTTCCTTACACCCTCCGCAATTTCTAACACACGTGGGTCATCGGCAACAAATGTTGTCACCCACACCTTTCGAGGTTCGATAGCAACCGTCTTGCTTGCATGTACAAATCTTTCGCGTAAAGGCTGAAGAAAACCAATCGGTTCAGCTGACTTGGCTTCGTCCACACGCCATGTTTCAAACAGCGACAAAAACGCACCAAATGCATCATCCGAAAACTCCATGTCAGAAGCAGCCCCCTTGACGTTCTTTCGAAACGCATCAACACGCTCGTTGCTCCAAAAGGCGCACCATTTTTTCCGGTGTTGCTGTCGTGTGGCTTCAGAAGGGAAAAGCGGTGAGAGACTCGAGACCTCATACGCAGCGAGTCCCTCTTTTAACAATGCGGCGTACAGTTCATCATTCAAGCGCAATGCTTCTTCCTCGGTTGGCGCTTCAACACTTAAAATCGCGGAATGCGACTCTCCACCACCCCATAATTTAATAGCACGTTGTTCCTCTGCAATCACTGCAGCAGGCGTCCCGTCTAACTTTGAGACATTCGCGTCAAACTTCAGATATCGGAAGGCAACAATCCCAAGACCGAAGGCAACCACTGAACATCCGACAACCAGCCACGCTATGCGTGGACTGTAGAGATGGCGCGACACTGTCTCTTCTGACTCCCCATCTGTTCGATCATTTTTCTTCGCTACCGGAATAAAATGAGGCAACACGACAAGCGCATAAATGACTGCCACCAAAACGGAAAGCGAAGCAAAGCATCCGAGTTGGCGATAGGCGGGAATCGATGAAAAGCAAAAAGCTATAAAGAGACACAATGTGGTTAATGCGCTCAAGATAATCGGCAACCGAATGCGCTTCAGATTTTGTTCTCGTTGCGCGCTGCGCGAAAACACATAGGCATGTACGGAATAGTCATCTGTAATCCCGGTGATCGTGGCGCCCAACCCCACCACAAACGCCGAAAAGTTCTTAAATACTAATGCTGACAATACCAGAGCAGGCAGACTTGCCAGAAACGGGAGGAGCACCATATATCCGGCACGCCAATCCCGATATACAACAAAGAACAATATGCAAAAAACAAGGACGGCGGAGATTGATGTCACCATAATGTCGCGACAGATAATCGTCTCGTTGCCCAATGTATGCAAATGCGCACAGACCAGTTTCGCCTCAACGGCAGGGGGCAACTCCTTTGCGCATTGCTCCAAGTGAGCCACCAATGAGCGCACGCCGGGGACATCCATCATTCCAATCGGAGTCTGCAACACCAGTAACAGATTCTTGCGTTCGGGATCCATCAAACGCCCCTGCACGGGAACAACCCGATAGCCAAAGGAGGTCAGCATGCCCAACATTTTTTTGACCATTCGGCCATTCCAATCCAATGGATCTGACTGGGCAGCAGATGCGGAAAACATCCCTTCCGGTGTCTGAAGTCGCTTCACGAGGTTTGACAGCGAGGTGCAGACGCCTGCATAAGATGTTACAGCTGACAGTTCTTCAAACTCACTGGCGACTGTGTAATCCGGCAACTGCTG
>JBAXCC010000396.1:0-3376 GCA_037141675.1 bacterium
TTCAGGAGGGGCAGGAAACTGAAGCTGTCTTCGCCTGCGTTGTCTGGCAACTTGGATCCTGTGATTTCTGCGCAGGTGGCCATCAAGTCTGTCAAGCAGGTGATTTGCTTGGTTGAGCTCCCAGCCTTAATAACATCCGGCCAGCGCAGGATGAACGGCACGCGATGCCCGCCATCCCAGATATCTGCTTTGTGTCCGCGGAAGTCACCGTTTGGAAAGTGTCCCTGTGCCTGCAACTTGTCAATGCCTGCGGCGGGGGAGCACCCGTTGTCGCTGGTAAAGATGATCAGCGTGTTCTTTGCAATGCCGGCTTTCTCAGTGGCTTTCATGACTTCACCGAGCGTCCAGTCAGTCTGCATCACGAAATCGCCATAGTCGCCAAGCCCGCTTTTTCCTTGCCACTCCTTGGCTGGCACGATAGGTGTATGCGGGGAATTTAGCGCTAGATAGAGGAAGAAGGGTTTCTCTTGTCCGGCCTGCTTTTCAATAAAGGCGACGGCCTTTTTTGTGAAGGTCGGCAAGACATCGATTGCTTCAAAATCCGGTGCAGCCGGACCTGAGCGGAGCCATTTCTTAGTTGCCGTAGGTTGTTGGGTGAATTGGTCATTTTCAATAAACGCGAATGGATGCATGTCGAGTGAAGCGCTGATGCCGAAGTAGGTATCAAAGCCGCGGGTGATCGGGCTGTCTTCAATCTTCTTGGTCGCATCATACGCGTCATTGCTCTCCGCTTTTAAGGCGTCCTTGTTCTCTGCAACCATTTTTTTCTTGAGTGGCAGGGTCATGCCGAGATGCCACTTGCCGACCATACCCGTGGCATAGCCGTTCTGGCGTAAGAGACCGGGGACGGTTAGGCGGTCCGGAGCGATAAGGGGGTCTGATGTGCCTGATAAAACACCAGACTGCAGGCGTGAACGCCAGGAGTAGCGGCCCGTCATGACACCATAACGTGTGGGCGTGCAGACGGACGATCCTGTGTGCGCATCCGTGCAGATCATGCCCTCCTTGGCGAGCCGGTCGGCATTGGGTGTTTTAATTTTACCGCGTTCAGGATTCAGGCATTGGATATCACCATAGCCTAAGTCGTCGCAGAGAATAAAGATGATATTTGGTTTTTGAGCCGCGCAGGCCACACTGGCCATAACGATGGTCGCAATCATTAAAATAGATTTGTGCATATTTTTACTCCTTGTTCCGGTTGTTTTCCTTTTTCGTCTTCCTGTCACTCTTTTCTCCCTTTACAGGAGGTGTCCATTCAGCAGGTGTAACCTTTTCCGCTGTGAAGGGGGCAGAGTCTCCGCTGGCTGTCATCTCTTTTTTCATGCGGTCAGAGAGTTCCTTAACCCGTGCCGCTTGTTCGGGCGCATCTGCGAGATTCTTCATTTCATAGGGGTCATTCTTCAGATCGAACAGCATTGTCTTATCGATGTGAGGAAAACGTATGAGTTTCCACTGGCGATCCATAAAGGCGCGCTGGACTGATTTGTAGCCGAGCAATATCTCGTTGCGGAAAGATTTGGATGGATCAGCCAGAACGGTATTAAAATCTTTCCCCTGACTCTTGAGTGGAGCGATGATGCCACACCGTGCGCCCAATGTTGGCAGGACGTCGAAGAGATAGCACATCGCTTCTGTCCGTTTATTCTCGGGGATGCTGGGGCCCGCTATGATCAAGGGCACTCGCATGGAGTGCTCATAACAGTTCTGCTTGCCGATGAGCCCATGGCTGCCGCGTGCCACGCCTGAATCTGCTGCAAAGACAATGATGGTATTCTTTGCGTATGGCGAAGCTTCTAGTGTGGCCATGACCCGACCAATCTGCTCATCGAGGTAACTGATGTAATTATAATAGTCAGCAATCATCTCCTTGACGGCCTTTTCCGGACGTGGCCACGGCAGGAGTACTTCATCGCGGATGATCATCTCGCCATTGTTCCAGGGATGGAAGGGCAGGTAATTCGGAGGCAGGGGAATCTCTTCAGCCTTTGTCGGAGACTTGAAGTCTGCCGGCACGACATGCGGATCATGCGGAGCGTCAAAGGGCACGTACGCGAAGAAGGAGCCATCCTTATGTTCTTTGATGAAGCGGATGGCCTCGTCCGCAAACTGAGCACACGCGTGCTTCTCGGCCATCTTGGCTGGCTGGAGTTGGCCATCTGTGACATCGCACAGTTTGGCGTGGAGCGGATTGGTCATCCCGCCAACAAAAATAGAGCGGGCGATCTTGAAGTTACGAATGAGCGAGGGGTTGCCATTATGCCATTTGCCGCTGATAAAGGTCGTGTAGCCTGCTTTGCCGAAGGCTTCCGGCCAGCATTCGTCACGCATCAATTTTTCATCGATGGTGAATAGATTCTGTCCAGACAGGGTCATGGCGCGGCTGGGCACACAGGTGGCGCCATTTTGTCCGCCTTGCATATAGGCACGATCAAACGCAACGCCTCGCTTGGCCAGTCGATCTAAACTGGGCGTCTTGATAATCGGGTTGCCCAATGCGCCAATGGTGTCTGCGCGCTGGTCATCCGCAAAGAAGAACAGGATGTTCGGACGTTCAGCGGCGCATAGCGAGCTCGCAATGACGATGGCGAGGGGTATGAGTTTGGTCATGGTGCTTCCTTCTTGAGCGGACAGATCGGTCGGATCAGACCGATCTGTCTAAGTAGCTCCACCTGCCATTGCCTGAGCAAGCGTAAGCCTGTGTTAAACGAGTTCTAGAACTTCACACCAGGGTTCCGAAAGCGAAGGCCTGCGTTGTCGTGATAGGTTCCTGATTCGCTGACAATTGCGCCGTCCGGTCCGCCCATCATGAAATGCCATACCTTCTTATAGGGCAGTTTATAGGGGCGTCCATCGGCCACGAATTGCTGGATGTGGCAGCTCTTTAGATTATCGCGCGTCTCTTTAGGAAGCTTGGCGACGATTTCAGGATACTTGTCAAAGTTAGGTGCGCCGTCTTCGCTAAAGACATAGACTGATCCATAGCGGACAATCCAGCTCTCCATCTTTGCCGGCATGTCGGTCTCGTGATGTCCATGCTCCGCAATGCATTGATAGGGCAGCAGGAAAATTTCGTGAGCGAAATACGATTCTGCCTTTTCATTAAACCAAAAGACGCCGCCCATGCCGAATTGAGTGAAGTTCCCTGTCCCGAAATCGATGGCCCACAAAAATTTGGGGTCGCTCTTGTAAATATCATAGATGGGTGCCCCATGTTTTTTCATTAGATCGAAATAAGCCTGCTTCCCTTTTTCGGCATCAAATTTTCCGTCTTTATAGAAGTCGCTGTTCTTGAGTTGCGTGGTGCATCCCGTGAGCAAGAGGCCTGTGAGGAGGAGGGCTGTTCCTGTGAGCGTCGTGAGTTGTTTCATGGTGTATT
>JBAXCC010000397.1:0-3366 GCA_037141675.1 bacterium
TTTGCCAACCTGACCATCACTGAAAACCTCCAAATGGGAGCCTATACACGCTCCGATCATTCCCAGATTGACTCAGAGATAGAGGGTATCTTCGAGATTTTTCACGAACTGAAACATCGAGCAAAATCTTATGCCGGAACGCTCTCAGGTGGCGAGCGCCAGATGCTGGCCATAGCTCGCGCCATGATGGGTAAACCCTCGGTATTGATGCTAGATGAGCCATTAGCCTCTCTCTCCCCCAAGTCCGTAGAAGGCATACTTGACAAGCTCACTCTTGTACGACAAAGCGGCACAGCTTTAGTTATGATTGAACAAAACGTCAAGCGGGCTCTTTCTTTCGCAAACAGGGCATATATCCTGGTAGAGGGCAAATGCATCATGCAAGGGCCTGCCGGGGCATTACTTAACGACGAACAGGCCAAAAAACGTTACTTGGGCTTGGGAACATAACCTATCCTCCGCACGTTTTTCCGAATATGATCTTTTAAAGCCAATTTCGGGACCAGATTCGTATAACATTTTTATGTAATTTTTAGACGTAAAACACGCTTAAGCATATGTTGTTGTCCAGCGAATCTGTCAGTCTAATTGTCCAGCGAATATGTCAGTACTCCTTAATCAAAACAGGCCCTATATTTACCTCTCCAAGGATGGTCTGGTGACGGTTTTGTGTAGTGGCGGGGTTTTGGCTCTTCTGTAGTAACCAATGTCCTAAGCCGTGTAGATTCCGAAGGGGCTGGACGGGTATCCAAACGTTGGTTCTTATAATACACTGCCAGGTTTCCGTTCAGTCCAGCATATACTTGCACCTTACAACGAGCATAGCTGGCTCTTTCCGTGTTGGGTAATATTTGGAGCCTGTTATTTACAAAACGCACTACATTATCCGATCCGACGGTACGCGGGTATTTGTAACAGAAATATTCGTCTGGCTTGAAATTGGATTCCAGTTTTCGGTAAGCTGAAACTGTTTCTCGAGCGAGTACCCCGAAGCGTTGGTTATATTCCGGTAAAAATGCCTTTAAGACCTCATTCGCTGTCTCCTTAGTCTTGGCTTCAGACAATCTTAATTCACTGGTCAACCGATCCTGGAACGTCTTCCACAGCCTCTCTACCCTGCCTTTAGCCTGGGGCGAATTAGCCGCTATAGAGTTTATGCCCAATTCATCAAGCAGCCTGCCTAGCTGTGTCAGTGGTTTTCTCCCAGCCAGTTGCTCCTCTATGGAAGCCTCTTTATCCGGCGCAACCTCAAAGATACTGTGTCTGTCATGATATAACGCCAGGGGAAGACCACGCTTCAACGTGATGGCTTTTAACATCAACATATAACCCTTGGTATCCTCATGCTCCTGGAAGCATGCATAAGGCACATCATTGGTGGCATCATCTATGGCGCCAATCAGACATAATTCAGGCCCGCGTCCCTCCAGCCAATCATGAGTACTGCCATCTGTCTGTAATAAAAGCCCTTCTTGGGGATAACGTTCTCTGCGGCTCCTGTGCTTGGGTCCACGCCTTCTCTGTGGGCTTCTAATTCCCTGTTTCAGCAAGATCCTCCGTACCGTCGATCGAGAGAGACTTATCCCCTCCTTATCCCCCAGTTTCTCGGTGAAGTGCTGCTGGTTAAACCCATAATACTTGCCGCCAGCCAGTTCAACTACCTGGTGCCTAAGCCCCTCCTCTATTTTGTTGATCGGCTTGTGCCCCCGGTTCCCATGGGCTATCCCCGAAGCACCATCCCTCCTGTAGTCTGCCAATAACCTCCATACATGGCGCTGGGTAACTTCCAATAACATCGCTGCCCTATCTACCGTTACCCTCTTTGTCTCTATTTGATTCAATATAATCACTCTGTTCTGTTCTTTGCGGTTCAATGTCACTTCTTCCTTCATACTGACATTTTCCCTGAACAGTTAACTACTGACATAATCGTAGAACATCTACAAACACGCTTAAGCATATTGACACGTCTATACGACTGTAGTAATATCATCGACATTGTTTAACGGTCAAATTTTATAGAAGGAGAAATGCATGCTCAAGAAACTGGCACTCGCTTGTGCGGGCTTGCTATTGCTGGTACTTTCAGTACCGGTCGCAAGTTGCAGCAGTAACAGCGGCACGATCAAAATCGGGTCCGTAATGGACCTGACCGGAGCCCTCGCAGACATGGGAGGACTCATCAGCGACGGTGTCAAACTGGCTGTCACGCAGATCAACGCCGCGGGCGGAATCGGCGGAAAACAGGTTGAACTCTTCACTGAAGACGGCGGTACCGACGCTACCATCAGCTTCACGGCTTTCAAGAAGCTTGCCGAGGTAAATGGCTGTAAAGTTATCATTGGCCCCATGACCAGCGGTGCTGTCAAGGCCTGCGCCGACTATGCTCTGCAGAACAAGATTCTCCTCATCTCCCCCTCAGCCACATCGACTGATATCGCGAACCAGGCATACCGCCAGTTCGTATTCCGCACCGCTGCCACCGATAACCTCCAGGGCCAGGCCATGGCCAAGCTGATTATCGATGGCGGTTATAAAAAGGTTGCTATTCTCGTAGTGAATAACGCCTATGGCACCGGACTTGCCAGCGTTATCTCCGCTCAGTTGGCCGGGAAAGCTACCATTGTAGCCAACCTGACCTATGACCAGAACAAACTCGACTACCTGACCGAGTTACAGACCATCAAGACCGCCGCACCAGACTGCGTTATTCACGTAGGCTACGGCGATGATGCGGACGTCGTTTACAAACAAGCGGCGCAACTCGGGCTTACCACCGCTCAGTGGATCGCCTCCGAAGGCGTCTATGCGGACAAGACCCTCAGCGTCGCCGAAGCCGCCCAGTTCATGGCTTCCTCTGTCATCGGAACCCGCCCGACCGCACCCGCAGGATCAACTCTCAACGCCACTTTCACAACGGCTTTCAAGGCTGCTTACACTTCTGCCCCAGGCACCTACAGCGACACCGCCTATGATGCGGTTAACCTGGCCTTGAATGCCATGAAGGTAGCCGGAACCACCGACACGACCAAGATTGCAGCCGAAGTCCTCAAAGAGGCAAAGGCTTATGCAGGGGTCAGCGGCGCTATCACTCTCGCCTCCAACGGCGACCGCGTCTCCGGCGATTACGAGGTATGGAAAGTCGTCAAGAACGGCTCCACCTACACCTACGCAACCGTCAAGGTCATTTCCCTCTCCTAAACCCTGAACTCAGGAGCAAAAAAAGATCGGCCCGCTTCTGCGGGCCGATCTTTTTTATTTCGCGCTATGCAATATATACAGGCAGTTTCACCCGTTATTGTTTTTGATTTTGGTCTAATTGTAAATTTATGTTGATGGATTTAATCGTTTATGATTGCCTCAATC
>JBAXCC010000398.1:0-3339 GCA_037141675.1 bacterium
CCTTGTCAAAATCAATCTGCTCACAGGACGCAAAAATCAGATCCGCGTCCAGTTTGCAGAAATCGGACACCCTGTGGTTGGCGATCAAAAATATGGCTCTAATGACCCCTTCCGCGATCGCCTCTGCCTCCATGCAAAGACTATCGCCTTTGACCATCCCTATTCCGGCAAGCGCCTGACGTTTGATACGCAATTGCCGCAGACGTTTCTCTGGTTGTTCCCACAATTCTAGGTGTCAGGGTTAAGTGTTGGAAACACAAAATCACAAATCGCACATGAGTCATAATTTCATCTTGCTTTGTGCGTCAATAAGCGCAAAAATTAAAACGTTGTTGGTGCGATTACCAGCAATAGACATTTGCAATATTAAGCGTGTGGGTCAAAGAAGTCATAAAACGAAAGGAAGCAGAAGGTATGAGAACGAACAGGATTGTCAGAACAGCGACGGCGTCGGGAATAGCGGTATTTTTGTTGTGTAACGGAGTTCCGGTTTGGGGACAGGCGACGGTGCCTCCGGCCCAGGATCCTCAATCTGCTATGCAAGAGATCGATCGCAAGATCGAGGAACTGCAGCAACAGAAGGATGCACTCCAGCGGCAGGCGGAACAACAGGAAGTCCTCTCGGACCTGCAGAATGAAGCCCGTGATCGCAGGGATGAAATGGCCGGCGAGGTGAATGAAATCGCTAACGCTGAAGAGACGACGTGCCCGGCTGCCAAAGCCCAGCGCGAGGCGCGCAAGCAGCACCTGGAAACTCAACTCAAGGCGATTGCCGATATACTGGCTGCAAAGGATAGTGCTGCCCTGCCCAAAGTGCGGGAGATTTTAGCGCAGATGGCCGACAGGGACATGGAGTGGGATATCGTGATCGCTCCCCGGCACGATACAGCTGTTATGCTCGCTGAACTGGAAACCCAGGCGACCAGCGATGAAGGCACTGACGCGCAACGTAAACTGCTGGACCGCATTCGCGCACTCTGCAAGGAGAACATGGTGGCTCGCGAGTCTCAGTTCAAGGCGGCCAAGGCCACCGCGAGCAATGCACGCGAGATCGAAAAGCTCGTCGAGCAGTTCCATTCCGGCCGTTGAGTTGTCAGCAGGAATAGACACCCCAACCGAAATGAAGATAACTGTGGCGTGGTTGCCACTCAATCATGAACGGTTCGCCCCTTTAGGACCATCAATATGGACCCTATTACATGCATTGCCATGGTGGTTACGCTACCAATCACAGCATTTTTATGTATACGCAGGCTTAAGCGTAACACGTATATTTCTTTTGGGACAATACTCCTCGCGTCCTGCTGCGCACCTTTCGTGATGGCGCTTATTTTGACGTGCCTGCTGCCGCATATCTGGTTGGGTGCCGGGCAAAAATGTGGCCCACCCATCGCTTGGGTACTGCTGATCGTCATGGTGTTCGAGTGTAGTTTGCCCGCATCCTTGATTGCTTTATACTATCAGAAACGTCTCACGCCAGAGCCAGCAAGTTATGCTCGTTGGATCATTTGGTTCATCATCTCTTTCATTTTTACGATCTCGGCGATTGTCTACGTTCCTGGATTCATACGCTCCAGGAGAGTATCTTGCATGGAGGCCTGTATCGACAATATGCGTTCGTTAGAAGTCTGTGGTATATTGGTTGATTTACAGAGGGACGACCTGTGCAAAAAAGCCATCGAATCCTTTGTGAGGGACCAGGAGACACATGGACGTTTCCCTCTACAGGTCTCCCTAGGCGAGTTGGTCGCATCCGGCTATCTGTCGCGTGAACAGGTTAAGGAGTATGAAAAGGGGTATGTGATTCTTGTGCTTGCCGGAGATCGGAAGCGACCGAGGGTTGGAGGGGTTCGTGTTCGTTTTCCCGATGGTTCCGAAAAGGCATATTTTAACGATGCGGGCTTACATTGGTAAGAGTAACGCGACCACTTATTATTCCATCATTCCACTATTCCAGCATTCCAATCTACAGTTATGAAAGCACTTATACAGCGGGTTTCGGAAGCGTCAGTCGATATTCAGGGCGAGCGAGTCGCTGAGATCGGGCAGGGGCTTCTTGTCTTGCTCGGCATTACGCATACAGACACCGCTGCTGATGTTGAGAAGCTGGCGGCAAAGATTCCCGCTTTGCGCATCTTTGAAGATGAAAAAGGCTTGATGAACAAGTCCGTGATGGATATTGGCGGGAGCCTTATTGTTGTCTCTCAATTCACGCTGTATGCGGATACGCGAAAAGGGAACCGCCCAAGCTTCATTGAAGCGGCACGGCCTGAACAGGCAGAGCCGCTCTATGAGAAGCTGGTTAAAAACATGCGCGCGATCATGGGTGAAGCCCGCGTCCACACCGGCCAGTTTGGCGCAGAGATGATGGTGCGGCTTCTCAATGATGGTCCTGTTACAGTGGAATTACGGACGGACGGTTAGTCCATTAAGGCGCCGGCGCACCAGAGCACAGCCAGTTGGCCATGCAGGTCGCCTGTTTTGCGGGGACGATCAAAATAGGTGCTCAGCACTTCATTTGCATTCGTGCCGACACACACATCACTGACATTGCCCTCGGCATCAACCTTTGCAGCCAACGCCAGCCAAGCTTTCCGGACTGCGTTTGCATAGGGGTCGCCAGTCAGGAAGCCATTCTTAAGTCCAAGGGTCATCGCATAGACAAACATGGCACTGCCGGAGGTCTCTTCCCAATACTCCGGCTTATCCAGCAGTTGCCGCCAGAGTCCGTTTGGGGCTTGGCATTTGACAAGCGCATCCATCATCTGTGTGAAGCGTGTTTTGACGAAGGCGTATTGGGGATGATCTTTAGGAAGGACGCAGAGCATCTCTGCCATGCCTGCTGCAAACCAGCCATTGCCACGTGACCAATAATAGGGCGCAAAAGGCGCATGGATAAAGAGCCCGTTCTCCTGTTGAAGCTTGGCAAGGTAATCTGCGGTTAAGGCCGCTGCTTGGTCGAGGTAAACCTTCTTGCCGCTGACTTTGTAAGCAGAAACCTGAAGCGCATTGATCATATACATGTCATCCACCCAGTAACGCGCCTCTCGCGTGAAGCCGTTTGTAGAGGGATTCTGCCATTGCCTGTCAGCAAATGATAATCCGAGTGTTTTGTATTTGGGGTCTTGGGTTGTCTTAAATATCTCCAGCGGAACAACGCCTGTCACGCGGTAGTCCACATGCGCATTTGTGCTGAGGCAGGCAGAGCCTTTCTCCGTGAGGAAGTAATCAAATTTGTGTGTGGCGCGCTCGAGCAGTTTTTGATCGCCGGCTTTGCTGGCGACGATCAATGTGCCACGCCAGGCGAGTACTTCAGGATAAATCAATGTCTTCCGACGT
>JBAXCC010000399.1:0-3327 GCA_037141675.1 bacterium
TGCGATAGGAGGCTGTGGACTGTATACCGCGATTCTTCATGCTGGTCTCGTGGCAACCAAAGCACCCTCGTACTTCGCCTGGCATGCCATTTGCAAAACTACGCATCACATAGATGCAGCGTCCTTCAGCATCCAGCATCTGGAAGAAGAGTGATTCGCCAGGGGGAACTTCAAAGTTGACGCTGCCGTCGGCTTCAATCGGAATTGTTCCGAGTATACGCTTGACGCCATCCGCCTGGAATACGCTCACAGCCGGACCGTCATGCTGAACAGTCTTGTACCAGGTCGTATAGGTCTTGGGGTCCATTTGAAGGACGCGGAGGAACTTGCCCTTTTCCCGGAGGATGTCCGGTGCGTTTGCAAAGACGTCATTACTATAGAAGATAGCGTTCTTGGCTTGTTCGCCCGCGCCAATCTTGGGCCATTTGACCTTGTCAGCAATGATAGGTGGTCTGGCGCGTGGTTTGAATGGCATCGCATGGAAGGCATTGTACGTGCCTCTATAGATCAATTCGCGATTGCCCCAGACATCCATGAGGTAAAGGCGGAAGGTGTCTGTGCGGCCCTTCTCGCCGCTGCCGAGAGCGCTTCCCTCGCGGGCGGAAACGAGGAAATAGTCTTCAGAGAGCGGATAGGGGGTCTTGTACGCATAGAACTTGCCGGCGTTATGATATTCGACATGCGGCGCGGGATCAGCCGGGCCATTGCCCACCTCTGCCCAGGCGACATCGCGTGTGATTCGCAGAAGGCCATCAGGGTAATTGAGCCCTTTTGTCGGATCAACGATGCCGATGGAGCCATCCCACCAATGGTGATGCCCTAAGCCTGTAAAAAATATTTTTGAACTGTTCGGGATGGCGCGTGCTTCAGTCAAGACATCAGGCCATACGCTCTGGCTGCCCCAGAGAGTCTGGACGCTGCATCCGTCCGGATCCATGGTCCACAGACTTTGAATGCGCCACAGGGCCTTGTCCGTATACTCCCACCGTGTAAACATGATCTTGCCATCGTTTAAAACGGAAGGCAGGTATTCCGGTTCACCATTGGCAGAGAGGATGTAGATGTTCTTTCCGTCGCCGTCACAACGTGCCATAGCGAAGGAATGGGTCATAGGCATGCAGCGTACATAACTGTGCTGACGGCTGGTACAGAAGGTCAACTTGCCATCGGGATTATAGACCGGATCAAGATCATCATAGTCGCCGATCGTGAGCTGTTGGAAACCGGTTCCATCTGAGTTGATTTCATAGAGATGGAATGAGCGGGATGTTTCAGGGCAGAAGCTGAAGACGATTTTCTTGGCATCATATGAGAGGTCTGGACGCCAGAAGCTGCCGGTGCGTCCCTTCATCAGGTCCACGACATCGTCGCCGGGTGTGAGCCCGACAAGCAACATGCGTCCGCCCATCTGACGCATGAATCCATTGCGGTGGCGGGCTTCGTGGCTCCATTCATCTGTGGCATCCCCTGGCACGCCTTTAGGATAGGGGTTGTCAATGAGGAGGATCTGCTTGAAATCAATGAGTGGATTCTTGAAAGCGATAGTACGCTTGATTTTTCGGACGGCCAGATAGGTTGCTTGCGCATCCGTTGAAGTGGATTTTTCCAGGGTGTTCAGTTCGGCCAGTTCAGCAGCGCAATCTGCGGGTGATATCCGCTTGGCCATGTCGCGTGCATATCCGATTTCCAGCTTTATCGCTTCAGCGGTGGGTTTGTTATCGCATTGGAAGCGCCAGTCGGCTTTTAGCTCAGAGTTCGCCTCTGTTGTAACCTTTTCCGGTTGCGCAAAAGCTGCATGCCCGAAGAATACGCCGACAGCGATAATAGCCATGACACTCGAACGCGATGATTCCATTTCGTCAGTCCCCCTATGAATTTTGGTATGTGAACATAAACGTTCACGCACCCATAAAAATTGCTCAAAAGAATATCATATTGGTTTGCATGCGTCATCAAGATAAATGGCTTGGGGATAACTTCACTGGAATAATGGAATATGGGAATGTTGGAATAATGGAATTTCAAATCGGCCACGAGCCTCCTACGCCGAGGCTACAGCGGCCAAGTCGCGCGTGGCCCTCCATTGCTCCGCGAGGGTCACACACCGTGTGACTGTGGAACATAGGCCTGCGCTGCTCCCAATTGGATTGGGGTGGGCGGTCCGCCGTCCCTCCCCAATCCATGATTCCAACATTCCAATATTCCAGTCTTCCACTCCCTCTTACGCTGCCGTGATCTCGATGCGGCGGGGCTTGGCCTCTTCGCGTTTCGGGATGTTCACGGTCAACAGCCCATGTTTGATTGTGGCAGTCATTTTCTCCGCCTGTAACCGGCTAGGGATGGTGAAGGTGCGTTCGAATGGTTGTTTCGTGCCGTCTGCTTGCGACCTCTCCCCCTTGATGGTCAGGATGTTGCCATCCACGGAAACATCCAGTGCCTCTGGGCCGATGCCCGGCACTTCCGCTTCAAGAATGAGTCCCAGTTCATTCTCACGCGCTGTTACACGCGGATAAGTATCAGTTCGTTCACGAAGTGCAAGGTTCAACCAGTCATAAGGGAATGTTCCTGTCAACTCGTCAAACATACGCCAAGGATTAGTATTGCTATTCATATAGGCTCTCATGGTGATCTCTCCTTTCTTGATGTTTGTGATATCACTCTCTTTGAGCTGCCTATTATGGAGCATGGCTTGTGCCAAGTAAATAGTGAATGGATGGATTTGAATATGTAATATGTTGATAAAAAAGAAGTTATGATAAGTAGTGTGAGTCCTATATGAAAAAAATAGTTGTGAGCAATAATTACTCATTAGTAAGTCATTGAGACAAAATTTATCAGCTCTGCTCTAAACTATGGAGGGTGCGGTTACACCCGCATCGTTGGATGGGGGCTAAAAAAATTATGAGTTAAAAGTTAAACGTTAAGCGTTGAGCGTTATATTTTTTAACTTTTAACGCTTAACGCCCAACTATTAACGCTTAAGTTGAAATAAGGCAATAAGGCAATGAGGCAATAAGGCTCGTTGGAGCAAAGCGGAAACCATTCGGCGAATGCCGAAAGCGAAGCGGTAATTACACCAGCCGTTCCGCCAGCTCCAGAGCATCCACGGGCCAGAAGCATTCGGGGCGTGGACGATACACGCCAGCAGTTCCGATCTTGGGACGACACCGAAGAATACTCGTGACCCACTGAACAGGAATAGCATCCAATCCGTAGACTGCGCCTAACAATGCTCCGCAGATTGCCGCATTAGTATCGGTGTCGCCTCCGTGCATGATTGTGTCCACAACCCCTTCCTCAACGTTAGGAGCATGGAGTAATTGCCAG
>JBAXCC010000400.1:0-3299 GCA_037141675.1 bacterium
CTATCTCCGAGTCCCTTCGCAAAGCCCTTGCCAAACGCTCGCGCATGGCTTCACTAGCCGACCTGCTACCGACTACTGTTATCTGCGATAATCGTCACGCCTTTGTCGCCTTATCCAGTGCACACACCTTCCTCGTTGCATTGCTCCTGGATGCGCGCGCCGAAATCCGGGAGAAGGCTGAAGCATGGCTGAAAGACGCGACGCCCTTTCTCGCCCTCGCGCCTGAAGATGCGCTCAAGCAACTGCGCGATATCTTCGAACCTTTAACCGAATTACTGGGGGCCTCGGCCTCCGATGGGATCCCTGTCACACAAGAGGCCTGGCGCACACAAAAGGAACAGCTCGACCTGCGTATCCGTGACCTCAATGAACAGAACCGCCGGTTGCGGGGCGTTGATGATAAACTCGCCGGCCTGTCACGTCAGCTCAAGACCTCGGAAACACAACTCGCCTCGACGAAAGAAAAGCTAGACGAAGCAGAGAAGACCCTCCGTCAGAAAAATGCGGAAACCGAAAAGCTTGTTGCGGCAATCAACAAAGAGACAGCCAATCGCGACGAACGTCTGTCCGCCGCACTCGATCTTGCCTTAGCAAAAGAATTTTTCGGCTGGCTCGGAAATGCACGCGCACTGGAAGCGCAAGCCCAAACCATCGATCCGTATGCCGATGTGTTGAAACAGGCTGAGACTGCATTGGCTCACCAAACTGAGCTTGACCGTCACACGGGTAACCGTATGACGCTAGAGTCCAGGCTGACCGAGCTGGAGCAGATGCACTCGCGCATTATCCATACCCTTGAACATGCGATCCGTCAATCACCTGAACTTAAACGCATCGAGGTTGCGCTTTCTTCTGAAATCGAAAAGTTGCGCGCACTCCTGTATCCGACCGAGCACCTGTCGCCCATTGAGCACCTGCTGATTGAACGGATACATGCGGCGCCTGATAACGCATTGCCCACGTTGCGTCCTTTGCCAGACCTGATGACAGTGGCAGGGCTTCTGCCCCTAGGAGCCAATGGACGCGTGCTGGCCGCCTTCCGTAAGCGTTTTGGAGCCATTCAGTCTCTTGGGGTTGCGCCTGATCCGGAGACGGATTCACGTAAGCCATCCGTGAGCCTGTTAGGGCGCGCATTGGCAGGACAGCAGCCCCTGATGCTCCTCGTTGACGGACACAATGCGCTCTTCGGACTCCCGACGCGCTACAATCCACAACGCGGCTCAGCCGCCAGCGAAGGGGATAAGCGCAACAAGCTTACGGCGGACATTATTCGCGTCACCGCGCCCAATCCAGCGGTCCGCGTATGGATTGTCTTTGACGGTCCGCAGCGGACCGATACGCAAGCATCGCCGAATGTCCGTGTCACCTACTCAGGAGGCGAGGGCGAGCATCGTGCAGATGCGGTCTTGCTCGACAATATCAAATTCTTCCGGACAGCCGACCCCACAATGGCTGTATTGCTGGTCAGTAATGACAGCGACCTCTGCAAAGAGGCTGCACGGCAAGGCGCACAGATTGTGCCGGTCATGGATCTCGGCACCTTTTTCACCTGAACAAAATGAGGCACGCCAGACAGTTTCTCTTGAGTATCTGCATCTTGCTCTTCGCCGGGTTCGTTTCCGACGGTCAGGGATTTTCCTTCTTTGCAGCAGCACTGGGGCTATGCCTTGCAGACTGGGTCATTCGATCCGGAAATCCTGCAGCGGTCAAGCGATTCCTGATGCTCGATCCAGATACGTTGAATGCCGAACCGTTGCGGGAAGCATTGAATCATATCCTTGATGAGGTTCGTCGCATCCAGCGGCCGATTCAATTACGGCTTGCGCCTCTGACGCAACATCTGCGTTTCCGTCCGCAGCTGCAACTCAATCGCGAAGGGGAGATAGAAATTATTGGCTGCAATGAAAAAGAGATTATTGAGCAGCCTTATGTCTGGATTGCCGACCATCCTTTGCCCCTGCCGCTTGCGACACGAGAATGCTCACTTCTTACATTTAGCCCGAGCCGTGGGGATCGTGTCCGCGTCGCCCTCAATGTATCCTACACCCTCTCGAAAAAAGAGTGGGTGCTCCTTGGTGTGTTACTCCTGTTCACCGCCCTGCTGGGCTATCACGCGCTCTTTTCAGCTGTCTTCGCGTTCACGTTACATAACGCACTTTCCAAATGCATCTCGGGCTGAACCGGGCACGAGACGCACGACGAGCGAGTTGCAGGTTCGTTTTCTGTCTGGCGAACGTTGCAAATCAGCGGCGCGGTTTACCGCGTACGCTGGATTTGTCTTGTTGGATGTCTCAATACATTTCTTCCTGTTCGTCCCACGGCTTTGTGAACTCCTCTGGGATTTGCCATTTGTCTCGAACGGAATCCCACCACTTCTGCCATTTGTCATGGTCGTAACCATAGGATTTGCCGGTGACCTTCTTCAGCTCACGAACAATGAACCCTGTGTTCTTATCTTTGATTTCCGGTGTCACTCTGGCAATAGCCAGAGGGACAGCGTCCCTGTCGCCGAGAGATATCAACGTTCTGAAGGCTGATGGCAGGGCGTAGAACTGCTCCGATTTCAAGCAGTCACGCAAAATGGGAATAGCCTGCTTTGAACCAATTCGAGCGAGGGCCTCGCAGGCGTATGCGTGATGCCAGTAATCAATGGGGCGTTGCTTCAGAAGGGAAAGAAGGCACGGCAGGGCCTTTTCGTCCTTCGTCCACCCGAGTGCAATGATCGAGAGTTGGGTTTCTGTCTGGTTGGGATCGGTGCGCACGTTGTGGACGAGAAACGAGTTTTCATCTATTGGGTCTGGCAGGGCCTTGTGCCTTGCCAGACCGATTGCTCCGGTCAATCGGGCGATTGCATTCGTTCGGGAATAGAGATCAGTCAACATGGCGCGGGAGCGATCCGTCTGGATTGCTCCAAGCACATCCGCAATCCAGAACGAGTTCCGACCATTGAGGATCGTGTAATCCTCCAATTCCTTTTGAATCGAGGGGAGGATGTCGTCGCCGTGCTGGATGGCCTTCTGTGTGGCACGCATGCCAAACTTGAAATCGTGGACAAGGATGCGTGCAGTCTCGTCCATGGTTTTGCCAGGGCCGAATGCGGCTTGGTATTGGCTGTACATACAACCGCTGCAACCTGCGATGCACGCAAGGGTCGTCAACAGGGCTATGTTTCGTTTCTTCATCTTACATCCAACGTCGCAAATCATACTGAGCCGGGCTTTCCGGCGATAGGATGGATTTGCTGGTTGGGCACATTCTGCTTTCTAATCTCGATTCTCCGACGGGCGAGGTAATGCGGT
>JBAXCC010000401.1:0-3298 GCA_037141675.1 bacterium
CCTGCCTGCGTTGTCTCTACCCTGAGCCCCCAGCGCCGGAAGATATTGCGCATCCTAACAAGGGCGGCGTCCTTTCAACGACCGTGGCGATGGCGGTCTCCCTTCAGGTAACGCAACTGCTCCGCATCCTGAATAAGACCGTTCATACGGGAGAGCTCATCCGTTTTAATGTCTGGAGCCCCGCCATCCGAACCATTAAGGTCCCACAAAATCCAGCCTGTGCCTGTTGCGGGAAGTTCCATGAAACCATCTGAACTGACAAAAGCTGGATTGATGAAGTGGGGTGGCGAGGGTGTCTATCACCAGGCGGAGGCTCTGGTCAAGCGCGGCGGCGTGCTGAAGGCCGAGATGAAGGATGATGGCTGGATCACAGGCATCATCGCGCGCGAAACCGGTAAAGTCCATACCAAGTTGCGGGTGATCACCCCGGAACGAATTGACAGCCACTGCCCTTGCTTTACCAATCGTCACAGTGGCCAGGTCTGTATGCACGTGGTGGCCTTGGGCATTAATCTGATGATGCGCTACACAGATCCCTTACGCCAACAAAAATATGTCGAGGATCAGCGACGTGCCAAGCGCATGGAACAATTGGATGATGTGACCATTGTCCGCGATCCGCGTGGGACGCCCGCCCGTCTTGCTTTGACACTGCCTGCAACCTGGCTAGAACTCTTTCGCGCTGGGCGTGTCCCTTTGAATCTCATGTTGCTGACGGATCGGGATGTGCTGGTGCCGGAACAGCTTCCTCGCGACAGGGCATTTGCATTTTCAGACGCAGATGATAATTTGCTGGGGGTGCTTGAGGATATTTGCGAAGGGCCGCCAAGAAACACAAATGACATGGCGGCCATTGACTTCTTAAATGTGCTGGCTGTCGCCTCGCATACGCGCATTGCCGTTGCAGGGAAGCGTGAACTCTCGGTTCAGCCGGTATCTGTCGAGACGCATCTTCGTGTAAACGTGGATGAAATGACCGGAGAGCTTACAGTCTTTCCCGAGGCGACGCTCCCCTTCACCCTTGATACGGAACCCACATGGCTAGTGTGTAATCACACAGGCTGGATGCTGATCGAAGATGAACTCTATCCCATCAAAAATGTGCTACCGATTCCCTATCATGGCATCTATGCCTCAAAAGAGATTGTTTCGCGCAAAGACGTGATGAACTTCCTTAAGCGTTCCCTCCCCAGTCTGAGGACAGTCATTCCGATCGAGATGGCATTGACGCCTGATTTGTTTGTCGAGATCCCTGGGAACCCCCACTTCAGGCTGGAACTGAAGGGCTCACGTGCATCGCTCAGCGCACAGCTGAAGGCGGTCTATGGGGATCAATCCTTTGTTGCAGGCGTGCCGTATGCCCAGACAGAATTTGCAATGCCTGATCCGGACGACATTCTGACCTATCGCACACGCAATTTGGTTGCGGAAAAAAATGCTGTGGCAATGTTGTTGGCGCAAGGGTTTGAAACAGACCCTGATTCCGCTGCTGACGTATCTTATTCGATTGCGGGTATTCGCGAGGTGCTGAACTTCCTGGGCACGGGCTATCAGACTTTGGGACGCTTCGGATGGAAGATCGAGTTTTCACCCCGCCTGCTGGAGATTGTTGAGTCTCTGCCCGCCATTACGCCAGTGGTTCAGATTTCGGAGAAGCGTAACGGATGGTTTGATGTCGGATTCGCATTCGAACTTCCCGGACGCGGTGTGTTTCCTCCCGCGGATATTCAACGCGCCATCAATCGTGGAGATTCCTGGCTGGAGAGCAATGGCGAAACCATCCTGATTGACCGTGATGCGGTTGAGTCCATGCGCGGGATCTTTACGGACTGCCGTAGTCGGCCTGGTGAAACAGCCGGACACTTTGAGATGTCCCCGATTTATGCGCCTTTTGTGCAGTCCTCGCTTCAGGCGATTGACGGCGTGGATGTCGAAGATCCGCCTGACTGGCGTGACCAGGCTGCTGAACGCAACCGTTCTGGCAGTACACGCCTCAGGCCCGTGCCGTTGGGCGTGCTGGAAAATATTTTGAGGCCCTATCAGAAAGAGGGCGTGTATTGGCTGAGGTTTATTGAAGAATCCGGTTTAAATGGTATTCTTGCGGATGAGATGGGACTGGGCAAGACGATTCAGACATTGACCTGGCTGAGTTTGCCGCGCATTGATGTTAAGGCGCAAAAGAAGCCCGCATTGATTGTCTGCCCGACCAGCTTGGTCGAGAACTGGAAACGCGAAGCTGAACAGTTTGTCCCGCACCTGAAGTGTCTTGTGATCTCTGGCTCAGATCGTGCGGAATTGTTTGTGAAGATTTCGGAGCATGACATGGTGATCACCTCGTATGCGCTCTTGCGCCGTGACATGGATCAGTATGAGGCGTTTCAATTCAGTGTGGCAGTGCTCGATGAAGCTCAACATATCAAGAACCGTTCCACGCAAAATGCTGTTGCAGCCAAGCAGATCAACGCCATCAACAGGCTTGTGTTGACAGGTACGCCGGTGGAGAATAGCGTGGCGGACCTCTGGTCTATCATGGACTATCTCATGCCGCAGTATCTGGGTGAGTACGAAAATTTCCGGTACGATTATGAACAGCCGATTTCAGAGGGCGACCGCGAAGGCGAATTGGCGCAGAAGAAGCTACGGCGCAAGTTGAATCCCTTCCTGTTGCGGCGCTTGAAGAAGGACGTGGCCAAGGATTTGCCGGAGAAGATTATCAAAGTCTCGTTCTGCACTTTGACGCCTGACCAGCAGCGCGTTTACAACCAGATGCTCAATGATTGCCGGCGCACGATTGACGGGTTGGTCAAGACCAAGGGCTTTGACCGTTCACGTTTTGAAATTTTGGCGATCCTGATGCGGCTGCGTCAGATTTGCTGTCATCTTGACCTACTCAAGGATCATCATAAACCCGGAACGTATGAGGCACCGTCAGCCAAGATGGATGCCTTCTTTGAACTGCTGGATGAGGCGGTCGATGGCGGACATCGCATTCTGGTCTTCAGTCAGTTCGTGACCATGCTCAAGGTGTTGCGGGATGAATTTGAAAAACGCGGTATCCAGTACTGCTACCTCGATGGCAGCACGCAAGACCGCTTGGCGCAATGCCAGCGCTTTAACCAGACGCCCTCCATTCCGGTCTTTCTGATCAGCCTCAAGGCCGGCGGCACGGGATTGAATCTGACGGGTGCGGACATGGTTGTGCATTTTGATCCGTGGTGGAATCCGGCTGTGGAAGATCAAGCAACAGACCGCGCCCATCGTATCGGACAGAAGCGCACGGTCTACAGCATCAAGCTCA
>JBAXCC010000402.1:0-3220 GCA_037141675.1 bacterium
TTCGTTGTCATATCCAGAGACGGCCGTCGACGAATTGCCCTGCCAGTTTGCTGGCATGCCCATCTGCTTGCTGCTGTGGCGGCGGATATAGAGGACATCTGAAAAGGTCTTCATAGCCGGATGCTGTCCATAGACCTTTATCGAAAAATCAAAGACTTTCTGCGCGACTGAATCGCGAGTTGTTGTGCTCACCTGCTTAGCCTCTGCGGACAAGGCCGACAGCTCAGACAAGAGTGTGACCTTATTGCGATAGGCATCGGGATATTTATTGGCAAAATTCGAGATGGCACGCTCCATGGCAACGGGATTGAAGAGCGTCAAGGCCGCCAGCTGCCGGCGATTCAGCACTTCCGCCGGCTTGAACGCAGCAAGCGTCTTGCCGATCAGCGGATGACTCACCCCCGCTTTGACATCAACACTATTCTCCATTTTGGCCGGGCCGATCTGTCCAACCCATTGAACAATTTTCTTGTCATCCAAAATCATCACGCGCGCATTGTTCAAGCGGCCTTCAAAGCCACTCCGATTCCATAGAACGATCTTATCAATGGCTTTCGAAGTGCCAAGGTCGACCTCCCACCACGGATTTTCAACATTTTCCTCTGTGTGTGTAATCGAGTTTTTGCCCCAATCCGACTCCGTATTGCCATCAATCGCCCGCGCGGCATCTCCACCCCACGCCGTGCTGACCTGAGACGCCTTTCCATTGCGCGCCACATTTTCTGTTCCGCTAAAGACCTGAACCTCTGCCAGCGACAGCGTTGCCTGTTCAGCCTGAATGTCCACTCGCACATAACGTCCAGAAACAGCCCAAGCCTGAAAATTCAAAAAAGTAACGACCGCGATTAAAACATTAGCCAGAATTCGCATAAGATGATGACTCCTAATTTTTATAAAACAAAATTTTACTATGTCCCCTTAAAAAAGTAAAGGCCGGGCAAAGCAGGCACGAAACAAAAACAATTACCGATGCTGCACATCCAGTTATGGGTAAGACCGCCTAAAGGCGGAACTCCAAACCCAAAATACGGGAAAAACCGTTCCAAGTACCGCCCTTAGGAGGAATCTTACTAAGATTTCACGGCATAATTAGCGTTGCTGTTTACGATGGCTTGACGAAGGTAAATCAGATATGTCATAGTAATCACCCGTAATGAGGATATTTACATGAGCGAGCCGAGAAAAGTGACCATACAGTATCGCGTGCCTTATGCTGACACGGATCAGATGCATGTTGTCTATTATGCAAACTATTTGGCCTATTTTGAGCGAAGCCGGAATGAGCTGATACGGGCGACCGGCATGACCTATAAAGAACTGGAGAACAGGGGCTATGCATTGCCCGTCGCTGAAGCGCATGTGAATTACCACGCGCCAGCCACGTATGATGACTTGCTGAATCTCACGTCATGGGTCGAAGGGCTCAAGGGTGTCAGGCTGACGATCCGTTGCGAAGTGAAGCTGGGAGACAAATTACTGGCCAGCGGTCATACAGTCCACGCGATTGTTGACATTAAGACCATGCGTCCCGTTCGGCACACGGAAGAGTTGCGTGGCTTACTCGGATGTGAATCTTGAGGAATAGGGGAACATTGAAATATTGGAGTATTGAAACTTGGACACAACTCTTCCTTCCTTCATCCTTTTAATATTCCCTTATTCCAACATTCCAGTGAAGTTAATAGGTAATTCACCATGACTATAACGAAAAAGGTAAAATACCGTGTTCTGCTTATGAGTTTAGCCCTGGCATTTACAGGTTGCAACACGACTACCGTTGTACACGTGCTGGACCGCCACGCGCTTTATCAGTCGACACCGCTGGCCTATCTACAAGCCGGCAATTACAACACTTCCATCACGGTCGAGCAGTTTAAGAGCATCGGAAACTTCGGGATCGGAATCTTTGATGGATTCGACGGTGAAGCTGTGTTGCTCAATGGCATCGTCTACAAGATCAATGGCACAGGGAAAGTTGTGATTCCCCCAGACCAAACAAAGATGCTCTTCGGCTCATGCCTGCTATTCGATGTAGAAAAGCGATTTACCATGCGCAACGTGCCCTCATACACCGACTTCCAGCAATCGCTTCAGAACTACTTTTCAACGAATCTCCATATTCGAGCCATCCAGGTCGAAGGCACCTTCAGCTCAATCCGTGTCAGCTGCAACGAAAAACAGACTCCCCCCTACAAGCCTTTAAACGAAGCTTCACGGAACGCAAAAGAGTACACGTGGAAAAATACTCGGGGCACACTTGTGGGGTTTTGGACGCCTCCGACAGTACCTGATGCGGTCATGTCCGCCGGATTCCATCTGCAGTTTGTCTCAGAGGACAAAACAATGGGCGGTCATGTCGTTGACTTTCAGTCCGACAAATTAACGATCTTGTTCAAGCAGATCAGACGTCTGACGGTCAATTATTCTCCGACCACATCCTCTCGCTTCGATACAGACCCTCAATAAAAACAAAGAGAACGGCCTTTTGAGCCGTCCTGCTTTTGCTATCACCCCTACCCGTTACGCGCGGATACGGTCTGCATATTCACCTGTGCGCGTATCAATGCGGATGGTGTCGCCATCATTCACGAACAACGGTACAGCCACTTCATAGCCTCCCTCAACTGTGCAGGGCTTCATGACTTTGCCGGCCGCCGTGTTTCCTTTTGCTCCAGCTTCACACTTGACGACCTTGCGCTCCACCAGATTCGGCAGCTCAACTTCGATCACTTCATTATTAAAGAAAAGCGCGTCGACCTCCATATTGTCCAGCAGAAAAAATTTATTGCGTCCCAAAACGCCTTCTTTGATGACGATCTCTTCGAAGTTTTCATCCTGAAAAATATACTGCCCGCCATTTTCATACGAAAAGTGTAGTTTTTTCTGACTTAATTCTGGCTTCTCAAAACGGTCATTTGAACGAAAGCTACGACTCTGCGTAAAGCCTGTCAGCATGTTTTTCATTTTACAGTTGTAGATAGCCTGACCCTTCCCTGGCTTGCTAAAATCAAAGTCGGTAATCAGATACGGTTGCCCGTCATCGAGCTGAATCTTAAGTCCCTTGCGTAAGTCAGATGCGTCAAACATGTTAATCCTCATTAGTTTTGAATGTGCATATCATAAATTAAGAGACTGGGTCATGTCAAATCAGCAATTCAATTTGTATTTGCGATGTGCATAATGAAATGCACGCTTTTGGAAAATCATGCCATTTTCCAGA
>JBAXCC010000403.1:0-3207 GCA_037141675.1 bacterium
AAACTATATCTTTGACGTTCGGTTTGCAAAAACGCCGCCACCCAATTACCCCGTCCTGACCGACGAACTTGAATGGACGGAGTGGGACGGATGAAAACTCTTTATCGTTACTGGGTCTTGTTGTTGCTTTTAGGGTGTGGCGCAGAGGCTCCTCGCCAGCCTGATCGGCGTATTTACTATCCGGCTCTCAATGAGTCACCACCTCCTCCGTCGCCTGAACTGCCGCCCTGCTCTGAGGCTCAGCCCGATATGATCCCAAATAGACCGGCTACTACGCCAAGTATCATCACCAGCGACAGATGGATCGACCGGATGGATGAGCATGAAAAACTGATCAAGAGCTTGAGAGAATACTCAGCCAAAGCAGCCCCGGGCGACCCCTTTGCCTTGACAGAGAAGGAGATTATTGAGCTTTCAAAACGTGAAGATGTCCGAATTAACTAAGGAATTAATATGGGATTAATGGACTTTTTTAACAAAAAGAATCCGGCTGAAAAACAGCCTACAGCCGTTGAGTATGTCGAATGGATGCTGAAATACATGGTGCGCACGTCACGTACCGAACTGGTTATTGACACACGCCGAGTTGTGCCTGGAAGTATTTCAGCCGACCAACTTGATGGTCCTCCTTGCATACCTGATGCGTGCGCCGTCGTCAACCGATTAAAGATTCTCGCAGGGATCAATCCGATGAGCAAGCAGCCTTCATCAACGGGGACGGTTTTCCAGCGACCTCGAACGCATGACACCGTCTATGTCTCCACCCAATTTCAAGACCATGCCGAAAAGACCCTTTGTACTATTCGGCTGAATATACGGAACAACAATGTATGATTTTTACCCCTACGGCACAAAGGTAATTTACACATGACAAAAATTCCTTTATATGAAGCGCTGGCCATTATCCGAGACTTCGGCCTGCTGGTCAATCAAGTCACGTTTTATGGCATTTCACATAAAGTTATCCAGCAACAGGCCCTTACTTTTTTTGCCACTCTAAAACAGATGCTGACAGACTATGGCCACATCGAATTTTCTCTCCTGGGAGACAAAGCAGCAGTTAATGATTCCTCAGATGGCATCGACATGATGTCCGCGCGAAATATAAAAGAGAAAATGATGCTTCATAAATTACCTAGCATCTCTTTCAATCCACTGCTGACACAGCAGGAATTCTTCACGTTTCTCTCGTATTTAGGGACACCGCCCGTTACGATTCAAGGACAGGGTGGGGTCGAAGAACTCCTTCATAAGGCGGATATTAAAGGTATTAGCCTTTCTCATTTCATCTACCAGCGTGTCAACGCAAAAAATGCAAACCGGGAAACAGCCCCTCAGTCTGCAACAGCCTCTCAAGCACCCGCGAAACCTCGTAAGCGCTCCGTGAAGCCAGCATCCGATGGCCAGACTGAAGCCGTGCTGCAAGAAGGCTATGAGCTGATCAAACGCGAACAACAGGCTCCGACACAAGCACGCATACGTCGGAAACGAGTCCGTTCAGAATTAAATTCTCTTCTCACAGAAGTCACTCAGCTTGTTTCAAGCGGGGGGGCCCCTAAAAACGGACAAGTGGTCGACACGCTCCGGACCATTCGCGACGCATTACGTAATTCAACGGAACCCTCTAAAGAGCGTATCGCAACCTTGATGGGTCAACCCGACAATCTGGCTCCTGGATCAATCACCGGGAAGCCTGCGAAAAAGGTGACTACGTTTAAGCTGACCTATAAAGAATTCATGAGCCGTTATGCGGAGTTGACGCAAGAGATTGCTCAGCCGCTCACTGTCACGAATGGCGTGATTGAATTGCTCCGGCATGGACAGGTTGGCGCATTAAATGACGCGCAAACGAATTTTCTCGACTTAGCCCTTGAAAGTGTTGACCGCGTCAACCAGCTTATAAAATATATGCATACGCTTTCCGGTGAGCCTGAATCATATACCCCGGATATGAACATTATTAAAGAAACCTATACTTAACGGTTGATAAAAACAAGAAAGGACGTGGAGTCAACCACGTCCTCAACTTGTCAATCAAATCAGCTCAGAAGCTTATTTATACAGTGAATGTGTAAATTCCGTATCCCCCGCGACACCCGGGTTCGGACATGCGAAGGTGGCGGCAAGGGCCGGAACAGAATACGCAACCTTTGTGGCTGGGCATGATGGCGTAACTTTGACATACGCAGATGCCCCGCATAAAGCCGCCATGTCTGGATTAGTATTGCCTGCCAACAGAGACTGTTCACGAGCGCCTTCGAGCTGCTTCATGTTAGCAATGCATGAATTCATCTGAGACATCTTACGAGACCTCAGGAAGTTCGGGATAGCAATAGCGGCCAGAATGCCGATAATCGCAACCACGATCATAATTTCAACGAGTGTGAAACCCTTACGATTCATGTTCATAGTATAGCCCTTTCTACGATTTTCTTTTAACGGCAACTCTGTCGTTTTGTAATATTATAGCTTATACCGAGCCAAATGTTCACATTCGTCTACTTTTCGCTAATCTCTCAGGAATGATGGAGTTTGAATCTCAAAACTTGGAATTTGTCAGTCGTACAGTCGCCCTACATACTAAAACAAGAAAGGACGTGGAGTCAACCACGTCCTCAACTTGTCAATCAAATCAGCTCAGAAGCTTATTTATACAGTGAATGTGTAAATTCCGTATCCCCCGCGACACCCGGGTTCGGACATGCGAAGGTGGCGGCAAGGGCCGGAACAGAATACGCAACCTTTGTGGCTGGGCATGATGGCGTAACTTTGACATACGCAGATGCCCCGCATAAAGCCGCCATGTCTGGATTAGTATTGCCTGCCAACAGAGACTGTTCACGAGCGCCTTCGAGCTGCTTCATGTTAGCAATGCATGAATTCATCTGAGACATCTTACGAGACCTCAGGAAGTTCGGGATAGCAATAGCGGCCAGAATGCCGATAATCGCAACCACAATCATAATTTCAACGAGTGTGAAACCCTTACGATTCATGTTCATCATTTTGTCCTTTTGTTGTTCCCTTTTACCCATAACTCATCTGATGAGATATATGTAACAAAAATATGTGGGGTGAGTCAAGTTGTAATGAAATATATTTAAGTAAACGGTTCGCGTGGGGCGGATCTGTGAGCAGTGGGATTGACTAAAAAAACAAGAAAGGACGTGGAGTCAACCACGTCCTCAACTTGTCAATCAAATCAGC
>JBAXCC010000404.1:0-3204 GCA_037141675.1 bacterium
AAACAATACTGTTCAAAATACAAAAATGATGCTATATTAAATCCTGTTAAAAGACGTATAATAACTTCCTTGAATGAGATGTTTTGGGGAAGTTGTGGTGGTTTACGCTTAAATTGAGGTGAACCGTTATGAACCGAGCTTTAGTCGTTCGAAAGATTCAAGATATTCTCGCGGCAAATGGTCGATGTGATAATGGCACCGAGATTGCAGACAGTTATGCATCGGCCATCAATATTTTGAATTGTCGGCTGGATACCTGCAAGATGTTTCTTGACCAAGGACATCTTGTTGAAGCCCTCCGAATTGCGGAAGAGAGGCCACCTCTTTTTGAATTCTGCAAGATGTTCTCCTTTGATCTATTGCCGATGTGGCAAGACTTGTGCCAGAAAAAGGGCTGGCCTCAGGCGGAAACGATTAGAAGCGATCTGGTCAACGCGCTAAAGGATGTTTTTTCAGCGCCTGCTGCATTAGAGCCGCTCATGGAGCTCAATCGCAAGGCGATGCGGGAGAATGATCTGCGCATGGCTGTTCGGTTCTTGCGACGTCTTGTTAAACTCGATACAGAAAATACAAAGTGGCCTACGACTCTTGAGTCATTTGAAGGACGCTACTTAAGTGAACTTAAGGATCAATTTTTTCCTGCAGTTGCCTTGAAAAATACGGCAACGATGCATCGAATTGCAGAGGAAATCGAATCAACAAATTGGATTGCCCCGGTTGATCCTTTATTATTGGCAGGCATTGTTGATATGCGAAAGGAGGAGAAGACTAAACCCCTTACGCGCGAGGGTCAGGAATCATCCGACAACGATCTGTTCCAAACCATCCCTGATGAGGAAGTGATAACTGAGGCGCCTGCCCCGCTACTGACGTTAACGACCACGAAGATCGATGATGATCACAGGGTGGCAGGGTGGACCCCCAGTTCCAAGGGCTTGTTGATCGCGTGTTTGATATTAGGGGAGTGCTTCTGATGGTGCTTGCGGGGCTGTTATGGTATCAGAGCGAGCATTATCGCAAAGCCTGTGACGAGATCGTCTCACAAAACAAACAGATGCTTGACGAGCGTGGGGGATCGGAATATACAGGGATTCAAAGCCAGTTGCAAAAGGGCCATTATAAAAAGGTGTATGTGCCGTTCAAAGAAATGGTGAAGCGTAAAAAAGCTGAAATGGTTGCCGAAAGCAGAAAGGCCGCAGCAGTAGCATTTGCACGTAAACAGGCGGAGGAGGCCGCTCTTGAACGCAAGAAAGCTGAGGAAGCTGAAGCTGCACGGATACGCATCGAAACAGAAAAACTAAAAAAAGCGGAGCAAGAAGCTGCTGAGCTTAAGCGCAAGGAGGAAGAGGTCCTAAAAAAAATGGCAGAGGCTGAGGCGGAACGTGAGCGCAAGAAGCTGGAAGCCGCAGCAGCTGAACGCAAACGGTTGGCAGAAGCAGAGCTTAAGAAAGTGCAAGCTACCGTGGCTGAGCGTAAACGGCAGGAAGAGATGGATCGCAAAAAGGCCGAAGAGGTGGTTGCCCAGCGTAAGCGTGCGGCGGAGGAAGATATTATTCAAAACAGTGGGCTTGATGCCCAACTTTATATGGTGGTTGATCTGTCGGGTGGTGCATCAGCAACGCAATATCCGATCGCTTATCACAAGACGGAATCGGATGTGCCCGGCGGTGTTCAGGATGAAGCCTATAAGACAACAAAACTTCTATTGCGCTATATCGTCCCCGGGACATTTATGATGGGAAGCCCGAAGGATCAACTGGGGTATGATGAGACACAGCCACCGACTGAGATGCCCGTCACCAATGGATTTTTTATTGGAGTTTTTGAGGTGACTCAGAAACAGTGGGAGATGGTCATGGGCGCCAATCCCAGTTACTTCGAGGACGCCTCAGCCTCTGCTAGCCGTCCAGTGGAACAGGTGAGCTGCTATGAGATTCGCGAGAATGCCGTAACCAATAAGCATGATCCGGATTCGAATTGGCCTGCCAATCAATATGTGAATGAAAAGTCGTTTATGGGCCGGCTTCGCATTAAAACAGGCATCAGGACTTTTGATTTGCCGACCGAGATACAGTGGGAATACGCCTGCCGGGCAGGGACCACAACGGCGCTGAATAGCGGCAAAAATATTACTAACATGTATATCGACCCGAACGTGGCTGAGGTCGGCCGCTATTATTCCAACGGAGGAAGAGGTTATAAGCGAGACGGCACAACGCTGATCATGACTGCTCCAGTCGGATCATACAAGCCCAATGCATGGGGGCTCTATGATATGCATGGGAACGTTTCGGAGTGGTGTCTCGATTGGCGTCGCCTCTACAATGTCGCTGAGCCCAAATGGAAGGGTTCCGTGGTGGAGCAGTATAGTGTGTTACGCGGTGGCGGGTGGGATAATGTGGCTTGGCATTGCCTCTCAACTTCGCGTGTGATCAGCAAACCCTTCCAGCGGAATTATAATGCGGGTTTCCGTGTCTTACGAAATAAAGCGGTAAACGCTCAACGCGGAACTCTGAGCAATTTTTAAACAGAGATTTTTGGGTTGTGGTTACACCCTCACCGCGGACGACACGTGTGGAGGCTGGAAGTCGAGAAAATAAATCAAAAGTACAAATATTATATTGAAGATGAAGAAGGTTTTTGCAACAATACATGCATGAATTTTGTTGATACAATCGAAGTTGGGACGCGGATCAGGGCGATCCGTGAGCAGAACAATCTGACGCTCAAGGAGTTAGCCAAGCGGACCGGTCTGGATGTCGGACAGCTTTCGCGTATAGAATCCAATAAGGTAGGGGCCCGTGAGTCTACATTCAGGCGGATTGCCGCTGGGTTAGGGGTGCCGTCTGAGACCTTTAATATCAAGCGTAAGACGGCCGTCAAAAAAATGAGTTGCCGCCTGATGGAAATCAGGGACACAGGGAGTACTCGGGATGATCTGAATTTCGACGAAGACGAACTCAAGGCTCAAGCGGAGGCCGTGACGGAGGATTGCATCCGGTACCATGCTGAAGGGGAAGTTGCTTTCCCTGTCTGCGCCCTGCATCTCCGGCCTCAGACTTCACATGACTATATTATCGCCCGCGAGAATTGCCGAGCTGCGTTGCAGGCTGCGCAGGTAATAGAGCAACGTGCCGGGGTTGTGCCGCGGGCGCTCATCCAGCTCACCTTGCCGATCCTGCCGACAGCCCAAGGCGCGGGCCT
>JBAXCC010000405.1:0-3201 GCA_037141675.1 bacterium
CCTTCTACGATGCCCGCCTTCCCGCGTCTGTCTGCAATGCGCATGATTTACGGGAATGGCTCAAACAGAACGCAGGCTCTCTTGTCATGCAGGACTCCGATCTGCCAACCGCACAAGACCTTTCCCACGATTTTCCAGATTCAATTACGCTTAACGGCACACGGCTGGCGCTCACCTACCTCAATGCGCCTGGCGAATCGGACGACGGGGTATCGTGCATTGTTCCAGCGTCCTTTCTGCCCATGGTCTCCTCGTGGCAAAGCGACTGGCTTGTGCCAGGTCTGTTGGACGAAAAAGTGCGCTGGATGGTGAATGTCCTTCCCTCCAAAATCCGTCGTCTGTTGCAACCCTACGATGAGACGATTGGTCTTTGCCGGTCGCGGATGACACCCGGGCGCGGCACACTTGCACAAGCGCTGGCAGATGCCATCTATGCTGTACGCGCCATTCGCGTACCCATTGACGGGTGGAATGAAGATGCCTGCCCGACACATTTGCGCATGCGTTTTGTCGCCATCAATGAAGAGGGAAAGGAACTTGGAAGCGGGCGCGACTGCACAACACTCGCAAGCTTGTTTGCGAAAGAGTCCGCCGCAGCCACTCAAGCAAAGCGCCCCGCATCCCAATGGCATCGCGATGCTATCACAACCTGGGATCTTGACGAATTGCCCTCGCAAGTCGATGTCGGCAAGGCCGGCTGGCCCATCATCCATTATCCTGCACTTGAAGACAAGGGCGACTCCGTATCTCTGCGCCTCTTCAGCGAAGCCAGCGAGGCTGCTGCTGTCCATGAAAAAGGAGTTTGCCGACTCTTCGCCCTTGCGCTGGGCAAAGAGTGGAAGCGTTATCAGTCAGCACCTTCCCTGCCCCGCGAGGTCTCCCTGTATTTGGCCCAGCTGGAGACAACAGCCGCTGCGCTCGGTCTTGAAATTGGTGCTGCAGCCCTGCGCGAAACGTTCACGGCAGAGAAGCCGGCCATCCGCGACGAAGCCACCTTTAGGGCGCGCTTCAAAAGCGAGCAATCTCGATTGCACGCCCTTCATCTGGAGCGGACGCGCCTCGTCCTAGCTATCCTCCAAACTGCCTCAGCACTGACCTCCACACTCACAAAGGCCAAGGACATCCAACAGTCAACCAGCGAGAGCATCCTTGACCAGCTCGCATGGCTTGTCTTCCCTGGCTTTGCGGAGTCCACGCAACTTGCTCATTTGAAAGAAGTTCCGCGATATCTGGAAGCCTGCCTCATGCGCATCCAGCGTTGCAAGATCAATCCGCCTGGCGACAGCCGGAAAGAGGCTGAACTCCAGCCTGTCTGGCAACGTTACACCGATTTCATCGGAAGTGACAAGATAACACGAGTAGACAAGGCTCTTCTCAGCCAATATCGCTGGATGGTCGAGGAGTATCGGGTTTCCCTCTTTGCACAAGAATTACGAACACCCTATCCTGTTTCAAGTAAACGACTTAACACGTTATGGGGCGAACTTGCCGATAACCTCTAAAATATCCACTTTGTTTTCTTGTTTTCGGGACGCTTTTTTGAGATATTGAACATAATCTAATCCAGTTTTTTGACTCACTTATGTTTTTCAAACGCAAGACAGGTCCAACGATCCGAGAACGAAGCGAACACTGTATTTCCCGCTCAAATATCGACGAGGATGCATTGAAAGTCCTTTACCGTCTTTCAACCGCAGGCTATACCTCTTATCTTGTCGGCGGAAGTGTCCGGGATTTACTTCTGGGCAGGCATCCCAAAGATTTCGACGTGGGAACCAATGCACGTCCAAACGAAATTCGCAAAATATTCAGAAACTGCTTCCTCATTGGCCGACGTTTCCGCCTCGCCCATATCATCTTCGGCAAGAAAGTGATCGAGACCAGTACGTTCCGTCGTCAGCCGGAAGAAACCGAAGCCACCAATGGTCTTTACCAGGCCGAGGACAACACCTTTGGAACACCGGAAGAGGATGCCAAACGCCGTGACTTCACCGTCAATGGTCTCTTCTATGATATCAAGACCTTTTCCGTGATTGATTACGTGGGCGGACTTAAAGATCTGGAGAAGCGCGACCTCCGGTGCATCGGAGACCCAAACATCCGTTTCAGGGAAGACCCTGTTCGCATGATGCGCGCCGTCAAATTCGCCGCACGCCTCGACTTCACAATCGACCGGGCCAGCCGCAAAGCGATTTTAAAGCACCATGCCGACATTTTAAACGCGTCTGTCCCGCGTGTCTGCGAAGAAATTTACCGACTCTTCACGTACAGCAAATCTAGCGAGGCCTTCCGCCTTTTATGGGATTTCGAAATGCTCAAAGATTTGCTCCCCGAACTGGACGAACATATTCGTGCCTCAGGAGGTAAACATGCGCCTATCTGGAAATACCTGCATGCGCTCGATACCGATCCAGCCGCTGAAAACGCATCCAATGGCCTTCGGACAGCCTGCCTCTATTATTCATTTTTCAATGACCAGCTCAAGGCTGAATTGGCTCGCATGCCGGCTAGCAAGGTCAACTATCAGCATATCTCGCGTTCCGTCATTGGGACGATATCCGAGCGGCTGCACATTCCGAAAATGACCTTCTTTACGGCGGTTGCAATGCTTGATTTCCACCGCCGTTTTGCAGAGATGCCTGTCAAAGGTGGAAGACGTTATGCCCACTTTGTTCGCCATCCCGACTTTTTAGACGCACTCGCGCTTTACCGCATCGTCCAGACTGCCGAAGGTAACGATCTGGCAACAGCGCATGCCTGGGAAGCCTTTTACAATGAGGAATGGGAAGCCGCCCATCATCACATCGATGAGGAAAAGGTCAATCCTGAATCACCAGAAGCCACCTTCACTGTTGTTGCAGAAGATGCGCCTCCCGCAAAGCCCCCGTCCCATCGCAATCGGCAGAGAAACACAAACCGTCCCTCAAATGATCATCGGCGTCCGCACGCAAGAAAGCCTGCGGAGCAGTCACCTGCGCCATTGCCCACGGAATTCGGCGGCGAGTAACAGCCCTCTTCTTATTTTACCAAGCAATAAAACTAACGAGGTGTCCTCATGAATGAAAAAAAACTGTTCGCGGTTGATCTTGGCGCATCGGGCGGCAAGTGCTTTGTAGGCTTTTTCTCTGACAAAACATTCCGGATGGAAGAAGTGCATCGCTTTGCCCATGAAGGCGTCTCCTTCTTTGGCGCAGACCGCAC
>JBAXCC010000406.1:0-3180 GCA_037141675.1 bacterium
TGAAGGAGCAGATTGTCAAACACGCGCCAGTTGTACCAGTTCGTTAGATAAGGTATCTCCGCGCCATCTTTGAAAGCGCGGACATTCTTCAGAATTCGTTTCACATCGCCCGGCGAGACAGGACTCCTCGAATCCGTGGCATCATCCCGCGAGTAATAGAAATTCAACGTCCGATGCAGCACCGAGCGATCATACTCAGCTTTCAGCACAATGCAGGCAGGCAAGATCAGCAGCGCGCAAACCGCGCGCAGATAAAAAACACGCATCGAAGCTCCAGCATTTTGTGCCTCCTCAATATCCCGCTTCAACTGCTGGCCATGCACGACCAGAAGCAACGTCGGTGCCAAGATAAGAAAGCCCGTGCCCATGGCTAAAATCGCAAAGAGCGCAAAGGGCATAAAGGGCAGGAAAACGATAAAGAAGTAAAAGGTAAAGGGCATCATCGCCCAGCGCATAAACCGGGCCACACGATCAAGCCACACCTGCCCAGTCACAGGAAGCATCAAAAAAGCTGCATTGAGGACCGTCAATACGTAAGGCCATGGATTTTGAAAATCAGCGGGGAAGGGAATCAGCGTATTCAGCAGCAACCCTGCAATCGGAAACACCAGCGCGACCGCGCCGATATAGGCGATTTGAAGTGATTTATACGACTGGCTTTTACGCACCAGATAGGTTCGTACCCACATCAGACAGCGCAACAGGCCGATGAAGAAGAAGACGGGGGCGACCACCATGATCACCGGAAAGACAATCTTCCAGATCATATTCATCCATGTCGTCGATGAATCCCGCGAAACCCTGAAGGCAAGTGCACAACAGACAGAAAAAGCATATAAGAGTCCAGGGCCTATCGTCGTCACCAAAACCGAAAGCGCAAAATCTTTCAATGGGGACAGCGATGTACGCAAACTTGCAATACGCCACAATGTGATAAACATACCCGGAACCATGGTCGAAAACTGAATCATGCCAAAGGAATCCCCCACCATCCATTGAGGCGTATCACTGGGCAGCGCCTTGCTGATCAGATAGCAAAAGGCAAAGACATGCGCCAAGCAACATACGCCAATTGCAAACTGGACAAGCCCATGTATTGTTCTACGTAGGCCAAACGTCAGCAGTCCGACAACCGCAGGCAGTACACTTGTCATCAGCAATACACATGAATACCAATGCCGCGAGGGCTCCTTCATTTCGCCCCACATGATCCAAAATACCAACGCATTCACGAGGAAGGCCACGACTGAAGGGATGACAGCGGTAAACAAAACACTCCAGCGGCTCTTCAGCATCTCCGGAAATAAATAATTCTCAACTTTTTCGCTCATTAAATACCTCGTTGGCTTTCGTTTTGCATAACCACCAGACACACAATAACGCCGGGAAGAAAATCATCACGCCGCAGACCATGTGAACTGCGGCATCGAACCGTTCCGGCAACAACGCTTCGCTCGCCAAACGCGTCCAAACCGAGAGAACAACGCGCATGCTGTTTACACCGTTCACGAATACTAAGGCAACACAGAGAAGGACGAAAGAACGGCGTATTTGAAACTTGAAACTTGAAACTTGGGATTGAAGAGACGGAGCTGTTGCATACCAGACGATCATGGAGCAGACGAGGATGAAGAAATCCGACCCTCCACACGCAGGCGTAACCGCCAAGAGGCGTCCGGAACGCAGAGCCAGCGTCGTACCTTCACACGTTGCACCTAAGTAGAGCGAAGCCAGCCACGCCGGTATTCGGCAAAAAACCAGATCAAACAATGAGGAGGGAAGTAGGGCAATCAGGATATATAAGAGACAAAATACGCATGCTGTGATCGCAACCCTCGCATATTGCATTGTTGCTGTCATATTTACCTATACTTTAACGTTAAAGTACGGGCGACCCTATCGAGCGCCCGTACTTGTCGGCAGTCTCATAGATCCCGCCGTTCGCCTCTGCCCCCTGAACGTGTCCGCCTACTTCACGTCAAATCCGAAATAGCGCACTGCATTGCGCGAACAGATATCCTTGACGATCTCACCAGTCCATGCAATATCGTTCGGAATACGTCCTTCTGTGATGTCCGTGCCTAGCCTGTTGCAGAGTATCCGGCGGAAGTATTCATGCCGCGTATAGCTGAGGAAGGAACGGCTATCGGTCAACATGCCGACAAAGCGGCTCAGCAACCCCAATTGCGACAAGGATTCGATCTGACGCAGCATGCCGTCGCGCTGGTCATTGAACCACCAGCCGCTGCCGAACTGCATCCGTCCGGCTTCAGGTCCGCGCTGGAAGTTCCCCAGCATGGTCGCCACCATCTCATTGTCACGCGGATTGATCGTATAGATGACCGTCCTCGGCAATGCATCCGCCTGCTCCAACCTGTCAAACAAGCGGGACATCGGTTGCGCTGTCTGATAGTCACCAATACTGTCAAAGCCTGTGTCAGCGCCGAGTTTCTTGAACATCTTGGTGTTGTTGTTGCGCATCGGGCCGTAGTGGATCTGCACGCTCCAGTTTGCTTCAGCATCCATCTTCATGCAGGTAAACAGCACGGCCGAACGGAACTTGAGCACCTCCTCTACAGAGGCTGTCCCGCCGTCACGAACCTTTTTGAAGATTATGCGAATTTCTGCTTCCGTATACGTTTCAGCATAAACAGCCTCAATGCCATAGTCGGACAATTTACATCCGTTTTTCGTAAAGAATGCATGGCGTTTCTGCAAGGCTTCCACAAAGTCGTCATACGTCTTGACTGGACACTTTGCGGCTGCGGAGAGACGATCCATCCACTCATTCCAAAAAGTAGGCCGGTCAAGGGCGAGCGCCTTGTCCGGACGCCAGGTCGGCAACATCTGCGTTTTAAAGCCGGAAGCCTTTACAGCTGCATGATGTTCGAGCGTATCGCAGGGATCATCTGTCGTGCAGACCAGCTTCACATGGCTACGCGTCATAAATCCCCGCGCGGAGAACTCCGGCAGCGCCAACTTCTCTTCCGTTATTTCCCAAATAAGGTCAGCTGTGTTAGGCGACAGCAGCGCGAAGCAGTCAAAGTAGCGCGCCAGTTCAAGATGCGACCAATCAAACATGGGATTGCGCATCAGATACGGCATCGTCTCCGCAAACTTCTGAAACTTCTCGCGGTCCGGGGCATCCCCTGTGATGAAACGTTCGTCGATACCATTTGA
>JBAXCC010000407.1:0-3165 GCA_037141675.1 bacterium
CGCTGGTTTCGTAATAGGAGAGCGGATAGATGTCGCGTCCGTCATTCTTCATGCTATGCAGCACAAACGTGGGGACGCGGTGACGGGACGGCTCGGTGAAGCAACGGATGAATGCACCGCGCCGCTCGGAAACAAAGACGACACGGCCCGAGGGGAGCTCCGTCGGATCGAAGTCGTTCCACGGACCTTCCGTCAGTTGCCAGATTTTCTTGGTGGCGATGTCGATCTTGAAGATTTTCCAGGTGGTATCCTCGGTCCATTGCCAGACGTGCTGCTTGGAGGCGCAATGTGCAAAGTAGACGGTCTTGCCGTCGTAACTCACCTCAGGCGACCAGAAGGAGCCTTCTGTGATGGGCTTGCCTTGATACGTTCCGTTTTGAACGATCGCGCCGTCGAGCAGGTTACGCACACGGGGTTGTGCCGCCGTGAAGCAGTCCAGCACAAAAAGTCCGCCGCCGGCAATCGTGTTGAAGCCAAAACATTGCGTTGCGAAATGACCGCCTGTCCGGTCTGTGTTCGACTTGCTGGTCAGCCGCGAGCCGGCATACGTGGCGCGGCCGACGAAGACCATGGAGTTATAGGCGCTGAGCGCAGGGTCCGCCAACATCACAACGCGTCGTAAGGCGCAGAGTGCAAAGACATCTTCCGGCTTTCCAACGGCCTTGATGCGGTTCAGATCGCGCTGCCATTTTTCTGCATCGGGATGCGCTTTGGAAAGATCAATCACGAGTTGCGTTCTGCGCAGCATCACATCAAAGGCGGTCTTCTCGCCAGACTGGATGAGGGACTGTTTGTCATAGACCTGATCCGCTGCGCCGCGGGGTAATGGCATCGCGCCGCTGATTTGATTTTCAAGCTCCTTCACATATTCGGACCAGAAGGCAATGACTCCTGGACGGAACATCTCCGGCTTGACAGACTCCAGTTGAAAGGAGGGAAGCGAAATAAGCGTATAGCTCGCAACAGGAATATTTTTGGGTGGCTTGACTCCAGGCGTATAGAGGTTCTGTCCTTCGGAGGGAAACAAGGCAGACGGTGACTCGGTCTCGGACATCTTTACTTTTTCAAGCAGGCAGCCATTGACCTCAACATTGATCACTTGTCCATCTAAGCGAAGTGTGCCTTCCACCAGCCTGCCGACACCGATCTTGGGATTACTGACTGTTGCAGCTGGGCGGTTGTAGGGTGCTTCAGCGACGGGCTTGCCGTCCATGAGAAGGACGATCTTGTCGGGCGTCCAGTTGACCTGAATATCATGCCACTGGTTGTCCACGACAAGGGCTGTTGATCTGATCTCCGCTGGGCGGTTGCCTGGAATGAAGAACGACAAGGTGCCGGACTTGGTATAGCTATAGAGTTCCCAGTGCGCGCCGCTCTTGGGTTCATACGCTACGAAGATGTTAAAGGCTGAACGGTTTGCTGTCTTGACGCGTGCCTTGATGGTGAGCGGAGGATTCGCCATCTTCTCGTCTGTCTTTGCAAGATAGCTTTGTGACGTGTTGATCGGTGGACCGCCGACAGACAAGAACGATGCGTCCCACTCCTGCTGATTGAGGTTCTGGTTTTGCGTATAGGTGCGCTTGCCGTGCGGGAGCAAGGATGCGGGCGTGTTCGTCACGGCCTGTGCTGTGACGCCGAGCAGCATTGTACCTAAGAGAAAATTCATTGCTATCCTTGTCTAGAACTTCAGCGTTAAGAGTTAAGCGTTCAGCGTTAAACGTTTAAATTCTCAACGCTCAACGCTCAACTCTTAACTTTAAAGTTGTCTATTCGTATTCCCACTGACGAAATCCTTGCGTAAACCTTCTCATAACCATTCATTTTGGTCAACTATTTAATGAACCATCGTTATAGAGAATATTCTCGCTAAGTACGCTATGAGGTGCTAGCACGAACCTTTAGATGTTAATTATTGGAACTCTGTGCGGATGTTGGAGCAACGGTTCAATTCGACAGGGGGGACGGATGTTTTTTCAAAGCGATTGCTGGCGATGAGGCCGTTGTTGAAGCCGATGAGTTTGATAGCTGGCGTGCCGGATCTGAGGAAGGTGTTGCCGGTGATGATAATGTTACTGAAGGGCGGCGCACCTCTGTTGTACGTGTTCGCATGCATGGAGATTGCAGCGCCGCGCGGCTGAGGATTCACATCAACAAACGTATTGCCTGTGATCGTGATATCATGCGCTACACCGCCTTCGACGTAGGGGAAGTCGCTGTTGATCTCGATGCTGCTGCCCTGCCGCGCAAAGACACAGTCGCTGATCGTTCCAGGACCGGACTGGATCAGCAACCGCTGATAATTGTCCTGAAAGTCGCAACGCAATACCTTCCATCCTGCGCACGCGTGGTCAGGCAGTTCGACCAGCGCATTGGTGAACGCGATGACGCTTCGGTCCGTGGCGACGATATGCCCCGTTGCGCTCGTGACGCGGGCCTCGCCGATTGGATGTCCGCTGTTTTTGTCGCGGAACAGGAGCTGGTCACCAGGGGCAATATCATACCTGAGGGTACGGTCAAATTCGCCGCTGCGTGTGAAGGTCACACAGTTGCTGGCAAGACCTTCAATGTGTCCCCAGTAACCATGAAAGTTGGCGAGATCGTCTCCAGTGTGGCGCATCACGATTCCATCGAGTGTGGTGCCGCGTCGTGTCGCGCAGAACATGAAGCCTTCGCCACCCTGCCACTGGCTGGTGCCGGGGCGTGGACCGAAAAAGCAGTTCTTCCAGAGATGTCCGCCCTCGCCGCCCCATTCCGCACCCCAGCCTTTGGGGATGTAGACCTTGAGTCCCTCCATAGTCATCTGTTCGCAACGGATGAGCTCGATAGAGCATGAAACCGTGTAGATGCACGAGAGCCCATCGCCGATAGCCAGCGTGCCGAGATCTCCATACGTCTGTTGCCACTTCGGATCGCGAATGGTATCGAGCAGCTTGGTGTCGCCCATGGTCACGAAGTAACGTCCGACTATAGAGGACGGTGTGATGTCCTTGTATTTCAAATGGACGCCGCCGCTTTGAAGCGCATAGAGCGGCGCACAGAAGCGGCCGTCTGCCTTAAAGGGGAGCACCCGCTGTTCGGTCTTACCGCTGAAGGTGGTGGGTACGGTCAGTCCGGGCGAGAGTTCAATCTCAACTCGGTTGTTGGGAAAGTCAAGCTGCGTGATGC
>JBAXCC010000408.1:0-3162 GCA_037141675.1 bacterium
TTCTTTTGCTCCATCGAGGAATCGCCGTCGTGGTCGATGACGCGTGTCGAGCGTTCGCTGACCCGGACCTGCAGCGTCTCGGCAACGATCTCTTCTACAGTGGTGGCGCGCGACTCGATCGCGCCGGTGAGCGGATAGCAGCCCAGTGTGCGGAAGCGCACCCAGCGGCTCTGGGGCTGCTCGCTGGGATGGAGCCTCATGCGCTCGTCATCCACCATGATCCACTGGCCATCCCGTTCCACGACCGGACGCTGCGCAGCGAAATAGAGTGGCACAATCGGAATCTGCTCGATCCGGATATACTGCCAGATATCTGTCTCCGTCCAATTCGAAAGCGGGAAGACGCGCACACTCTCGTCAGGATTGACGCGCGCGTTGTAGATGTTCCAGAGTTCCGGACGCTGGTTCTTGGGATCCCACTGCTGATGCTTGTCGCGGAAGGAGAAGACGCGCTCTTTGGCGCGGGATTTCTCTTCATCGCGGCGCGCACCGCCGAAGGCCAGGTCATACTTGCCCGTCTTGAGCGCCTGCAGCAAGGCCTGCGTCTTCATGAGGTCGGTGTATTTCCGGCTTCCGTAGTCAAAGGGATTCACCCCGTCAGCGCGTCCCTGCTCGTTTGAATGCACGAGCAGATCCAGTCCCTGTTCTTTGCAGAACTGGTCACGGAAGGCGATCATCTCCCGGAACTTCCAGGTGGAGTCGATGTGCAGCAGTTTAAAGGGGAGGCGTCCTGGGTAGAAGGCCTTCTGGGCCAACCGTACCAGCACCGAGGAATCTTTCCCGATGGAGTAGAGCAGGATGGGGTTCTGCGCCTGACTCACGGCATCGCGGAAAATATGAATGCTCTCGGCTTCAAGTTGTCTTAACTGACTTAATGTTTTTTCACTCATGATAAATCATCCTTTCAATTTTGCTTACGCCTGGGGTCAGCGGTGCAAACCGCACTCCTTATGCTCCGGCTCTTCCCACCACCAGCGGCCCGCGCGGACCGACTCGGTCTGTTTGATAGCCCGTGTGCAGCAGGCGCATCCGATGCTTGGAAATCCCTTGTCGTGAAGCGGATTGTAGGGCACGTTACGCGCCGCAATGTATCCCCATACCTGCGCTTCAGTCCAATCGATTAGAGGATTGATCTTCACCTTTCCGTTGAGCGCATCATCCTCGATTACGCGGGCTAAGGCGCGCGTGACGGACTGCTCGCGCCGCAAGCCGCATATCCAGGCACGATAGGGGGACAACGCACGTTTCAGCGGCTCCAGTTTGCGCACCTGGCAGCAACGCTTGCGGTTAGCGATGCTGTTATAGAAGAGGTTCACGCCCTGCTCCGAAACCATCTGTTCTACGGCTTCGCCCTTAGGAAAGAGAATCTGGATCTTGATGTTGTACCGCTTTTCCGTCTCCGCCAACAGATCGTATGTCTCCGGAAAGAGACGTCCCGTATCTAAGGTCACAAAGGGAATCGGCCATTTGTTCCGTGCAATCATCTCGGTCACAATCTGATCTTCCGCAGACAAGGATGTCGCAAAGACCAGCGACTCGCCAAAGCGCTCCCACATTAAGCGGAGTATTGTTTCGGGGTCCTTGCCTTCCAGCTCATCTCTCCAAGTTTCTGTGTTCATTTTAGAATTGCCTTATTGCCATATTGCGTTATTGCCTGATTATTTGGACTTACTGACACTCAGAAATGCTTAAGCATTTAAATTGCGTAATCCACAGGTGCCACGCCTTCGCCATAGAGACGCGACGCTTTCGGCACCAAGTAGACCTGATTCCCGGATTTGACGGGTGTCACCCGATAAATTTCGTGTGGGACGTAAACCTGTATCAACTGGTTCTGGCTGTTGAGTAACTCGACCTTCACCAGCGGTCCGGCGGTCAGGACGCGGTAAACTTTCGCTGGCAGGCTGATGCCGTTGCCTGGCGTCAACTGGATATCTAGGTCATGCGGACGGACCAGGAGGCGGACGCTCTCATCCCCGCTCTTCTGCTCATCCGTGAAGACACCGCGATCATCGTGGATGCGGCCGTGGAAGACATTCACGTCGCCGAGAAACTTCATCACGAATTCCGATGCTGGATTCTGGAAGACCTCGTTCGGTGCGCCGACCTGTTCGATCCGTCCCTTGTTCATCACCACAATGCTGTCCGCCACTTCGAGTGCCTCCTCCTGATCGTGCGTCACAAAGATGCTGGTCACGTGAATCGTATCATGCAGATGACGCAACCAGCGCCTCAGTTCCGTACGCACCTGTGCATCGAGTGCGCCGAACGGTTCATCAAGCAAGAGGACCTTGGGCTGGATCGCCAAGGCCCGCGCCAGTGCGATGCGCTGACGTTGTCCGCCGGAAAGTTGCGAGGGAAAACGATCCGCGAGCTGTTCGAGCTGAACCAGCTTGAGCAACTCGAAAACGCGCGCTTTGATCTCCGCCGCTGGCAACCGCTCCTTGCGCGGCTTGACCCGCAGACCAAAGGCGATGTTCTCAAAGACGGTCATGTGGCGGAAGAGCGCATAATGCTGGAAGACGAAGCCGACTTGCCGGCGGTTGACAGGATTGGCTGTGACAGGTGTTCCGTCAAAGAGGATTTCACCGCCGTTTCCCTCGTCAAGACTCTCGAGTCCAGCAACAATGCGCAACAGCGTGGTCTTGCCTGAGCCTGAGGGCCCGAGCAGGGCGGTGAGACTACCCGAGGTCACCTCCAGATTCACATCACGAAGGGCCTGAAATGTCCCGAATGTCTTGTTCACGTTTTGAATGGTAATGCTCATGGGTTGAACCTCACTGGAATGTTGGAAAATCGGAATGATGGTGGAGGGGTAGTTCTAAAGTTCGAGAGTTCTAAAGTGCTAAAGTTTGCAGGAGCAGACGACGGCCTTCTAAAAACTTCAAGTTTCAAGTTTCGAGTTTCAAGTTTCATGATTCCATTATTCCCGTTCTTGTGCGCTCTTCAGCTCGACAATCGCCTTGATCACCAGTGTCACCAAAGCCAATCCTGCCAGCAGCGAGGCGCAGGCGAAGGCCGCCGTAAAATTATACTCGTTGTACAGAACCTCGACATGCAGCGGCAAGGTGTTGGTCTCGCCACGGATATGACCCGAGACCACGGAGACCGCGCCGAATTCGCCCATGGCCCGCGCATTGCAGAGGATGATGCCGTAGAGCA
>JBAXCC010000409.1:0-3144 GCA_037141675.1 bacterium
CTTTGTTGAATCAGCATCCGAGGGAGGAGAGAGGAGGCAGGAGGGAGGAGTTGTAATCTGCCGTTCGACAAAACGGTCAACCGTGCTTTGGCTTCACCTGAATGACTGAATATTGGAAGGGTGGAATGATAGGATTGGGAACGAGAAATACCATTGGATGGCATGCGCCTACACGCCTTGGACGAGCAACTCCTCCTTCGTTCTGCTTCAGCGGCAAGGCGCTCGTCCCTCCCGATGGCCTGCAGAGCATTCTTCCAGTATTCCATTATTCCAACATTCCACTATTTTTTGCTGGGTCTGCCAGGAAGAAGCGTTGTTGGCTGGGTCGCTTCACGAAGCTGGTCAATCTCTTTCATCGTAAAGCGGGTGTTGACCACTGAGTGCTTCTCGGCTCCTTCGCGATACTTGATATAGGTCGTGGCAACGATGGTACCGTCCGGCAGCAATTCCATTCCCGGATAGCCGCAGTCGCTACCCGCATAATTATGCAGTAGCTTGATGCGGTATTGACCAGGCTTGCCCTGTTTGATGTCCGCATAGGTTCCGACCCACGCCACGAAATGGCCGCGCGTCGGCGAGCCCGGAGCCATATCGCGGAAGGCAATCACCAGACGTCCGTCCGGCGTATACACGCCCATATGCCGATCCCCTGTCAGCCCCCAGGGCGTGTCCACGGGCTGGGTCCAGGTCTTTCCTTCGTCCTTGCTAAACATCATCAGGCTGCATCCCTTGTGCATATTTTCGCGAAGCAGGCAGCAGAGCTCGTTCCCGTCAGGCGAACGAAAAACAAACGGTTCACAGGGTTTATTATTGTTAGGGCGTGCTATCACTTCAGGAACAGACCAGGTTAAGCCTCCATCCGTGGTCCGCGTTTGCACGATTTCAGACGCATGGCTTTCACCTTGCTGTTCGCCGCGGTGATAAAACCCAACATACGAACCGTCTTTGAGCCGGATCATACTGCTGAAGGTCATGACACAGCGGAAGGCATCACCGAGAGGCGGCATCTCTTTCCAGGTCACGCCGTCATCCTCGCTCATGATCGAGGGCATGGGGATCACCTTCTCCGCTTTCTTCCCAGCAGCAAAGACCCAAATACGCGCTTTGCCTGTTGAATCCAGCAAGCGATAAATGCTGGGGCAGTTCCGATGAGTCTTAAATTCTGCTGGCAGCTTCTCATCAAGCCGCGTCCAGGTCAGGCCCGCATCATCGCTGCGCGCCATCGGTCCGCAGGGGCCACCATGCCCGAGCGTCCAGACGCAAAACATCGTCTTGCCATCCGGCATCAGCAATGTTGTGGGATGGCCTTGGTAAACCGATGGCGTGCCTGCGGCGATGACTACCTGGCGGTTGGTCTGGCCGGAAATGTCCACGAGCGGCAATGGAGAAGCAACAACACGTTCGGCAGCCTTTAGCGTATCGAGCGAAAAACTGGCGAAGATAATCGACTCATAAGCACCCTTCACGCCGCCTTCATAAAAGCAGGCCGCCTCGCCATTGGCCAGCACCGCAAGATCAGAGTAAGCGGAGGGACCTGCATGCAGTACGCGTGAGACAGGCCAGGTCTTGCCGTCATCAGTACTGGCGCGTACGGTCATGTTGACACGCCCCTTCTCACTGGCCGGATTGGCGAAGAGGATTGCGTCCTTGTTATTTTTAGATTTCGCAGGGACGCGCTCAATGGCAGCTTGACAGATTGGCTCGATCAGCGTCGGATCAAGGCGCTGATCCGCCCAGGTCAGTCCGCCATCGCTGCTGACGGCAGTCTGGCGACTCTTCTTCGTGCGGTCATAGTTGCGCATGTTCAGCATCAGCTTACCGCCCGACAACTCCACCACCTCACACTCGTTGACTTTATCTTGGGGTGTCGTTCCGCCCAGCTTCCAGCTCTTGCCGTGGTCGTCAGAATAGATGACATGCGAATAATAGTGCTTCGAGGCTGCTTCAATATGGTCGCAGGGAATCACCAAGCGGCCCTTGTTCGGCCCCTGCTCGATTTGAATGCCGCTTCCTGGTCCAGTAGCGTACCAGGTCCAATTCGTCAGCTTCACATCAGCCGTGATCTCGACAGCCTTGCTCCACGTGATGCCCTCATCAACAGAGTTCAGCACGAAGACACGCCGCGTATCCTTGCTGGTCTGCTTGATGATCGCGCCCTCATGATCATCGCCACGGTTCCAGGTCGAGAGCAACCAGACGGTTCCTGTGTCGCGGTCCACTACGGCGCAAGGATTGCCGCATGTATTTTCCTGGTCATTCCAGATCACCTGCTGCGCACTCCACGTCTTGCCGTTGTCCACGGAACGTTTCATGACCAGATCAATGTCACCTGCATCTCCGCCGCCTTTTTTGCGTCCCTCGCAAATCGCCAGCACCGTGCCCTTCGGAGTGACCGCCAGCGCGGGAATGCGATAGGTGTTGTAGCCGTCCTGTCCGCTGACGAACAGCGGCATCCCTTCAGCTTGATCAGCCGCATAGAGGCTGGTTCCCATGTTGATCGCCGCAAAAGCGACTACTATTTGTATTGTTTTTATTTTCATGTGTTCCTCTTTAATCTTGTTTTGTAACTGGTTTAAACGTCACAAAGGTCCCGATCAGTTCAGCGGCATATCGGTTGCCGACGACACAACCTTCCTTGTTGTCGGGATGCCTGTGGTTTTGGGTGTAGATCAAGAGCGCTCGACCGTTGGGCAAGGGCAAGATGGTGTTGTGGCCGCTGAAATTGGGGGATTGGCCGGTGGACATAATATTTCTACGACAATGCCACGAAAGGCCGTTGTCCCGGCTGGCGGACACCCGATTGCCACCACGCCCCGTGAAGGCCACGATGATCCCGTTGTCCAGCAGCGTCGCAACCGGCATCACGCCTGTCGGGTGCACCTCGACGGGCAGGGACCAGCTCTTCCCCTCATCCGTGGAGCGCGACACCTTGACGGGCGGATACTTCGGCCGGTGGACGGATTCGCCGGTGCGTAAAAATTTGACGACTCTCAGAAAGACCAGCAGATCGCCGTTGGCCGCTCTCAGCAGCCAGGGCTCCCCGTAGCCATCAATCGCGTTGTCACCCTGCTTGTCCAAGGCGATACCAAAATTTTGAAAGCTCAACTGCCCGGCCTCCTGCCATGTTTTCCCTCGGTCAGCCGT
>JBAXCC010000410.1:0-3137 GCA_037141675.1 bacterium
GCACGATCTAAGATGTTTTAGTATTCTCTCGCGGAGCGCCTTACATAATATGGAGGCATTTTTTGACAGGAGATCAACGGATGAGCATTACAAGATGGATGATGGTGGGGGTGTCGATTTTAAGTGTGAATGCCTCATGGGCATTGACCCCGCACGACCTGATGTGCGATTTGCTTGCAAAACCGGGATGGGTCCCTGTGCCAGATGCGCGTCCGCAATTTTCGTGGTGTTTTAAGGACGGCGAGCAGGGCGATCTGCAAACGGCCTACCAGATACAGGTTGCCACATCAACGTCCTGTTTTCGGGCAGAGACGCCTGATTTGTGGGATTCGGGTAAGGTGATGTCCGGAGAGTCGCTCTTTGTCACGTATGGAGGGAAGCCATTGCCTGCGAATGCGCCTGTTTGCTGGCGTGTTAAAGTGTGGGATCGAGGTGGCCGCGCGGGCGCGTGGTCACAGAGCGTTTCGTTCCTGACGGCGGTTGAACTGGGGACAAACACCGTGATACGGTATCCATTAAAGCAGACGACCGTGAAACCGCTCTCCATTACGACCAACAAAGAAGGGCGTGTCTTTGTTGATTTCGGCAAGGCGGCCTTTGGATGGTTAGAGTTGATTCCTCAAAGCAGGGAGCGGTATGCAGGGCCATTTACCCTTCATTTGGGTGAAAAAGCCAAAGAAAACATGGTGGATCGTGAGCCAGGTGGTACGATTCGGTACGCAAAGGTCACAGGCGCGATCACGCAACCAGCGGTTTACCGCGTGCCACTGATGCAGGACAAGCGTAACACGAATAAATCTGCTGGCGCCGTACTGTTACCACCGGATATTGGCGTGATCATGCCATTCCGTTATGTGGAAGTGGAAGAAAGCCCCTTTCCGATTACGAAAGAGTCGCTGCATCAAATTGCTATTACCTATCCGTTTGACGATAGTTCCTCGGCCTTTGTGAGCAGCGCCCGTAACCTTGATCGCGTCTATTCCTTCTGCAAATACAGTATCAAGGCGACGACTTTTGCGGGTCTCTACATTGATGGCGACCGTGAGCGGATTCCGTACGAGGCGGATGCCTACATCAACCAGCTTTGTCACTACGGGCTGGATCGCGAATTTACACTTGCGCGCTACAGTCATGAGTATCTGATGAAATATCCGACGTGGCCGACGGAATGGAAGCAGCATTCGGTTATGATGGCATGGGCAGACTGGATGTACACGGGGAACACGCAATCACTGGTGCGTTGCTACGAGCAATTAAAGGGCGAAAAGCTTTTGCTCTCCTGTGCTCGCACGGAAGATGGTCTGCTGGTCACATCGCCTGAGAAAAAAGCAGATAAGCCTGGCATCCGCGATATTGTTGACTGGCCTACATCGGAACGTGATGGCTTTGAATTCAAGCCTGTGAATGCAGTTATAAATGCTTTTTTCTTCCTCAACCTGAATCAAATGGCGGATATTGCGGGAACCTTGGGCAAGACGAATGACTCCGTGGCATTCCGGGGCTTGGCAAAACATGTGATGCGCGAATATAACCGGATCCTTTATGATGCGAAAAAAGGCTGTTATGTTGATGGTGAGGGGGCAACGCACGCATCGCTTCATGCAAACATGTTGCCGCTCGCGTTCGGGATGGTCCCTGAATCTGAGCGTGAGCGTGTGGCTGATTTTGTAAAGTCACGCGGAATGGCCTGTAGCGTCTACGGCTCGCAGTATCTGCTGGAGGCACTCTTCGAAGCCGGCCGGGAGGTGGACGCTATTGCCTTGATGACGAGTGAGAGCGACAGAGGTTGGATGAACATGATGCGCGAAGGTTCGACGATTTCGATGGAAGCTTGGGGTGCAAAGTACAAAAAAAACCTCGACTGGAATCACCCATGGGGTGCTACGCCAGCTAACATTATTCCACGCTATGTGCTGGGTGTCCGGCCCTTGACACCTGGGTTTGGAAAGGTGTTGATTCGTCCGCAGACAGCCTTATTGGAGGTGCAGGGGGTTGTGCCGACAATTCGCGGGTCTGTTGTGGTGGGAGTCCGGCAGAAACCAGACGCATTCTATAAATTGGCTATTGATATCCCTGTGAACATGACAGCACGTCTGGAGTTGCCTCCCTTGCCGGTGCGGGATGGCGAATTGACTCTCAACGGCAAACATATGCCCGCTGTATTCAAAGACGGGCGATTGATTTTCGATGATGTCGAATCAGGCAAGCATACAGTTGTGTGGCAGGCGAGGTGAGGAAGATTGGAAATCGAAACTGGAAGCTTGAAACTTGGGAATCCGCCGCCCAGGGCCTTGGAAATAGGCGAGAGGATTTAATTTTAAGTTGAACGTTAAAAGTTAAACGTTGAGCGTTGAGAGTTTGACCTGTCCGCCGTCTTGTCCGCCGTAGGCGTATCCTCGAAGGTGGAACGCTTAACGCTGAACGCCCAACGCTTAACGCTTAAGTTATAAGCCATTAGGCGCCTCAGACGTAGGCGTGAGTTGGGTGCTTAGCGAGTGGGTTCCGCTGAGAAGAGCCACAACCTGCTGCTGAACTTCGCCCAACCGATCCAGGCGGAGCTTGGGGTCCAGTACGACAAAGGTATCGCCGGTCCGCTTGTGTTCGTAGATGCGCAAAATTCCACCGCTTTCATGGGGCTTGGCATCGCGTTCCACCAGAATTTTCCCCCTCTCCAGCATCACCGCCAGCACATAGACCACATTGCTCATGGAAGGGTCTTCAAGGGTGATAAGGCGGCGGAGAAGATCCTCCGCATTCTCCTTTTTGAGCGGTTCCACCCTTAAGACGCTGGGGGAAGGAGCCTCGTATATACCCTCCCAAGCGCTAAAGGGGTTCCAGTCCCGTTCGAGACGATTCCAGCAATCCGTATGGCAGTCCATGCGTTCATACGAATTTTCGTTTTCACGCAACACGGATACGCAAGGACCCTTATCAACCAGCGGTTCCGTACAAATACTGCATGTGTGCCCTCTTGGGCGAATATTCCATTCCTGTGCCATAGGTAGAAATATACCAAAACCATGCCTTCGCCGCAATCCTGTAGTCATACTGAGGCGGTTACTTGTTTTGTACGTTTTAGCATTGTGTCGGGTAGTTTTCAAAAGTGGACTGGTGTAGTTTTCAAAAGTGGACTCTCC
>JBAXCC010000411.1:0-3125 GCA_037141675.1 bacterium
TCCATTCCGCCGTCCGTGTATCCACGGGTGAGGCGGATGAGATAGCCGCGCAATCCTATAGCGGTTTTTGCGAAAAACACACAGCGATTCTCCACAAAAACCTAGAAGAACCTCAATAAAGTCATCCGGCTCTGTTGCGGACAAAGGCGCTTTGGCCTTCTTCGTGGTAGGAGCTGCGGACCAGCGGTTCGCTGGCGACAAAGTTGAACCCCATGGCGTAGGCTTTGTCACGAATCATTTCGAATTCGGCTGGCTCGACATAACGCGCCACAGGCTCGTGGCGCGGACTGGGCTGGAGATATTGGCCGGAATAAAAGATATGGCATCCGGCCTCTCGCGCATCGCGCATGACCGCTTCGATCTCCTCTAGGGTCTCGCCAAGACCAAGCATAAGACTTGTCTTGGTGATCAGTCCGGCGTCTGAAGCTTGCTTTAGTACTGCAAGTGAACGCGCATAGTCTGCCTGTGCGCGGACGTGCGGATAGAGGCGCGGCACGGTCTCCAGATTATGCCCAAAGACTTCCGGCTTGGCTTGGATGACAATGTCAATGGCTGTGGGGTTGCCGCCGAAATCAGGGACCAGCACTTCAACGAGAATACCGGGCACAGCCTCATGTATAGCGCGTACGGTCTCGGCCCAGAGTGCGGCACCGCCGTCCGGCAGATCATCGCGCGTGACAGAGGTGATGACCACCTCCTTCAATTGCGTGTCGCGTACAGCGGCTGCCACGCGGGCAGGTTCGTTCGGGTCAGGCGGCAGGACGGTTCGCTTGTCGACATTGCAGAATCTGCACCCACGCGTACAGCGGTCGCCGAGGATCAGTAGCGTGGCACGTCCATGCGCCCAGCACCGTCCTTTGTTGGGACAGAGTGCCTCCTCGCAGACGGTATGAAGCCCATGTTCGCGCAAACGCTCCTGAGTAGCCTGATAAAGGCCGGATTGCGTTCCGAGACGGACACGGATCCATGGTGGCTTGCAGCCTGTTTGTGGGGTTGAGTTCATGTGGTTATAAAAGAGGGTATCAGTATGCATGATCATTCGCGTGGAGTCAAATAAAAGAACCCGGATGAAGCAGAGCCGTGGTGTTGACTGGGTGACTGAGTGACAAGTTGACTGATTGAGTAAATCGGTCAATCTGTCAATTGGTCAATCAGTCGAGGATGACTTTGAGCTTGGGACGTTTGCTCTAAGCATGGAGGGACGCGCTCCGTCGCGTCCGCAATAGGGTCGGCCACGACAGAGCGTGGCCCTCCAATCTTGATGCTCTACCTTCAGCTATTGGTTTGGCCTATGAGTCAATCAAACCCCATTGACGACGTTGACTCTTTCGTTTCTCAGGAAAGCCTTCAGGTTGTCGACGGCTATTCGCATCAAGCGCTCGCGAGCGCTGCGTGTCGCCCACGCAATATGGGGGGTGATGAAGCAATTCTTGGCCGTCAGCAACGGACAATCCGGGGACGGAGGTTCCTTGCTCAGAACATCGATCCCGGCTCCTGCTATGCGTTCCTGATTCAGCGCGTCAGCCAACGCTGCTTCATCGATCAGAGGTCCTCGGCTGGTGTTTACGAAAAAGGCAGTGCTTTTCATCTGGCCGAGCAATGCTGCATTGACGAATTTCTGATTCTGTTCGTTCAAAGGACAGTGCAGGCTTACAATATCGCTTTGCCGGAAAACCGATTCGAGATCCGTCAGTACAACGCCTTCCGGCACAACAGGGGGAGTTGAGCGATTAGTCGCAAGGACCCGCATGTTGAAGGCCAGTGCCGCGGTTGCGACGGCTGAGCCGATTTTACCCAGGCCGACAATGCCCAGGGTCTTTCCCGCAAGCTCAGTCAAAGGATACTCCCAGAAGCAGAAATCTTTGGAGGTGCACCAGGTCCCCTTGCGGACGCTTGCGCTGTGCTCGGCAACGTGATTGGTGAAGTGCAGGATATGCGCGAAGACCATTTGCGTGACAGAGTTCGTACTGTATGCAGGCACATTCGTGACCCATATTCCCTGTTGAGCCGCTGCGATTGTGTCCACGACATTGTAGCCTGTCGCCAGAACCCCGATGTATTTCAGGCAAGGCAGTTGGGCAATGATCTCTTTGTTCAGAACGGTCTTGTTGGTGAGAAGGACTTCTGCGCCCTGCGCCCGCTTGACGGTATCAGATGGAGGCGTTCGATCATAGATTGTGCAGTCTCCCAGACTCTGGAGTTCTGCCCATGACAGATCTCCAGGATTAAGCGTGTGCCCATCAAGTACTACAATTCGCATGTTTTTCTCCTGGGGGATAACGGTGCGGCGCATGAACGGCACGATCATCGCCGTTCGGTGTCGCCACTGGTTGGCAAGTCGTTGTTCTTATCCTTCATTCTGTTCGCAATGATAATGAGCACAAGGCAGAATCCGACCGCTAGAAATCCAACGCTAAAGGCTGTGCATGCATGGGCATGGGCAAGCGTCAATCGGTGCATGGCTTGGAGTGACGCGCTGTTTGCGAGCTCTCCTCCTAACATGACAGAGTCATAGAAACCATCATACAGGGATGTGCATATTTGTAGCAGCATGGTTGAGGCGATAGTTAGAGTTGCTATCTTTAAGACGGTTGGTTGCCATGTGACCTTTCTTTTCCGCATCGCTTTAATCCAGCAGTTGAAAAAGACTGCAACACAAATGGGCACAAGGAGCAACGAAAGTGCGCCAAAAGGAATGGGATCCCTCATGATTATTTGCATAGACCCTTTGTGTACCTGTGTTAGTTGCTGAGCTTCCATCTCTATTGTCGTATTTGTCATTTTTTGCTTTTAGACCAATGTTTAATGGGTTCGCTGTCTTTCACAGGCAAGCTAACCAATATCGGTCTAAGTATTACTCTTCGGGAGTGCAGAATCAAGGGAAATGTGAGAGGCGTAACTTAAAATATGAAACTGGAAACTTGGGAATAGCGTTGACCGAGTGAGTCAATTGGTCAATCCGTCAATCAGTCACTCGGTCGTAAGACATGGTACAAAAAATCCCCGTCCTTGGTGAAGGGCGGGGATTTTTTTTATGACTGTGCGAGGCGCTTAGACCACGTATGTGGACGCGGCGGTGTTGCCTCCGCTTTCCGTCCAGATGTGGTGATGGAATTCGCCGCGGG
>JBAXCC010000412.1:0-3114 GCA_037141675.1 bacterium
CCCTCTGCCGACACATTGCCGTTGAGAAAATCAAGCGCAAAAAAGATGCCTTGCAAATCAGAGCCTGGAATGTCTAGCGGACGGGCCGTCGGCGTGCCAGCAGCAATCACAACAGCATCGAACTGGCGTGCCAAGTAGTCCATGGAGATATCTTTCCCAATCTCCGTATTCGCCTGAAATTCAATCCCTGTATCCCGCATGAGTTGGATGCGGCGATCAATGATTTTCTTGTCGAGCTTGAAGGAGGGAATTCCATAGCGCAGCAGTCCACCAAAATCCGGGTTGCGCTCATAGACCGACACACGATGTCCAGACTGGTTCAGGGCAATGGCCGCTGCAAGTCCTGCAGGTCCGCTCCCAACCACAGCCACGCTTTTCCCTGAGCGCTGTTTAGGCCCCTCACGATTCACCCACCCATTTTCAAAAGCCTTCTCGACGACCTGCTTTTCGATCTGGCGGATCATCACAGAGTCAGTCCCTAGCGAAGCCGTGCAGCTTCCCTCGCATAGCGCGGGACAGATGCGAGAAGTAAACTCTGGCATTGAGTTGGTGGCATTGAGAAGTTCATAAGCCTCCCGGTCATTGCCCTTGTGGACCGCCTCGTTGATTTCCGGTATGAAGTTGCAGAGCGGACACCCCGTGCCATGGCAAAAGGGTATGCCACAGGTCATGCACCGAGCCGACTGCTGATGAATCTCCTCCGCCGACAGGGTCCGCTCAACCTCCAAGTAATCTTGCTTGCGGACATCGATAGGGCGATAGACATCGTCGATACGTTTTGTGGTTAGAAATTCTTTACTCATGATTGCTCCCAAATTAGTCTTCAATTTTAGCTGTCTTTGCCAGCAACTGCTTGTATTCAACCGGGAACACCTTCACAAACCGGCTGCGTGCATCCTGCCAGGAAGCGAGGATTTGTTTTGCCTTTTTACTGCCGGTCGCACAGATGTGTTGCTGAATCAACGCAATCAGTTCAGCTTCGTCGGATGAGTTCGGCAATACTGTTTCCAAATCCACAGTGTCCAGATTGCACTTCAGATCGAAATCGCCGGACTCATCGTACACGTAGGCAATACCGCCAGACATACCTGCCGCGAAATTCACGCCCACAGGCCCCAGCACGACAACGCGTCCACCCGTCATGTATTCACAGCCATGGTCGCCACCGCCTTCGAGCACCATGATCATGCCACTGTTCCGGATGGCGAAACGCTCGCCAGCCTGTCCGTTCAGATAGATCGTTCCGCTGGTGGCGCCATAGCCCACCACATTGCCTGCAATCACATTCTGACTCGCCTCAAACGTAGCAGCCGATGGCGTCTTGATGATAATCTCGCCCCCCGAGAGGCCCTTGCCCACAAAGTCATTCGCCTCGCCCGTGAGTTCAAGCGAAATGCCCGGAGCGAGAAACGCGCCAAAACTTTGCCCCGCACATCCCTTGAGCTGAATGCGAATGCAGTCCTTGGGAAGTCCCTCTGCGCCAAAACGTCTGATCACTGCGCTTGACAACGCTGTCCCGACGGTACGGTCAACATTTCCAATATTCAGTTTCAGCGTGCTCACCTCTCCCTTTTCAAGCGCGTTCTTCAATTGCGGAATGAGATGGCATTCATCGAAACTGGGTTCCGATTCCACGCACTTTTCAAAGCGGATATGCTCCCCGGTGACCTGTTTCAAGATGCGACTGAAATCAAGGTTGCGCGACTTGAAGAAGTCGATCGCACGATTCATTTTCAGGAGGTCGCTTCTACCGACAGCCTCGTGGAGTGATTTCAGGCCGAGACGCGCCAAAATTTCGCGCACTTCTCCCGCCAGCATCCGAAGGAAGTTTTCGATGTATTCGGGTTTGCCGTTAAAGCACTTGCGCAACTCCGGATCCTGGGTTGCAACGCCTACCGGGCAGGAGTTTTCATGGCACTTGCGCATCATGACGCATCCCAGGCTCACGAGCAGCGTGGTTGCGAAACCAAACTCCTCTGCGCCCAGCAACGCGCCGATAATGACATCCCGTCCTGTCTTTAATTGCCCGTCCACCTGAAGACGCACCCGCGACCGCAGGTTGTTCAGGACGAGGGTCTGCTGAGCCTCCGCCAAGCCCAATTCCCATGGCAAGCCCGCGTGCTTGATGCTCGTCAGCGGGGAGGCGCCAGTACCGCCGTCATGCCCGCTAATGAGAACCACATCCGCATGGGCCTTGGCCACGCCTGCTGCAATCGTGCCCACCCCTACTTCCGAAACCAGTTTGACTGAAATCCGGGCCTCGCGGTTCGCATTGCGCAGATCGTAAATGAGTTGCGCCAAATCCTCGATGGAATAGATGTCATGATGCGGCGGCGGCGAGATCAGCGTGACATTCGGAGTGGAGTGCCGGACCCGCGCAATCATCTCATCGACCTTGTGTCCCGGTAATTGTCCGCCTTCACCTGGCTTGGCGCCCTGCGCCATCTTGATTTGCAATTCCTTAGCATTCGCAAGGTAGTCAATGGTCACACCGAAGCGACCACTGGCCACCTGCCGGATCGCGCTCCTACGTACCTCACCATGAGGTCCAGGATTCATACGCTCAGAATCCTCGCCTCCTTCACCGCAGTTGCTCATGGCGCCTAAGCGATTCATCGCGATGGCGATCGCTTCATGGGCCTCTGGACTGAGCGATCCCAGCGACATCGCACCCGATACGAAGTGACGGATGATCGACTCCACACTCTCCACTTCCGAAATGTCGATTGGCGTGGTCGGCACAAACTCAAACATCCCGCGCAGGGTATGCACCTGCTGGCTCTGGTCGTTGATGATCTGTGCGTACTCCCGATATTTTCCCAGATTGTTTTCATGCACAGCCTGACGGAAGAGGGAGAGCGTGAGCGGCGTCCAGAGATGGCTTTCGCCGTCCTTGCGGAAGGCATATTCGCCGCCCGACTTCAGGATTGCTCCTTGCCGGGATTCCTTGTACCGCTGTTCGGATTCGCGGGCGATGTCCTCCAGACTCATTCCTCCTATGCGCGACGCCGTACCCGGGAAGAAGCGGTCAATCACGGTCTGGTCAAGTCCAACAGCTTCAAAGATCTGAGCCGAGCGATAACTGCGCAAGGTGGAGATGCCCATCTTGGACAT
>JBAXCC010000413.1:0-3100 GCA_037141675.1 bacterium
TATTGGGAGACGCTGCGGACAGTGGGAAAGGCATTCGCCGCAGGCGATGCAGGCGCCGGCCCGTTCGTTTGGTTGCATGCAATCATGCAAGACTTTTGGCAAACGATTTCCGCCTTGTGCAAGCGTATGCGCCGTATACAATGCAAACATCTCCGGGATGTTGACGCCAACAGGACAATACTTCAGGCAATACCCGCAGGCGGTGCAGGGGATCTCGACTTCGTCACGGAAGATCGTACAAACCTTTGCGATTGCCTCTTTTTCAGCTTTAGAGAGCCCCCCGATGGACGCTGTTGACGCGCTCTTCAAATTCTCGGCCAGTTGCGGAAGTGAACTCATCCCGCTGAGAACCGTACCCACTTCGGGCTGATTCCATAGCCAGCGCAAGGCAGTCGCGACAGGATCGAGTCCGGCATCATGAAAAATCTGTTTTGCAGCAGGGGGCAGTTTGGCGTCGCACAAGAATCCGCCGAGCAGGGGTTCCATGATAGCGACGCCAATGCCCTTTGATGCTGCATACTGAAGACCACGCATGCCCGCCTGTGTATTCGGATAGGCATAGTTGTATTGAATCTGGCAGAAATCCCAGTCGTATGCATCAATGATGGTCTTGAACAAATCAAAATCATCATGAAATGAAAAGCCGGCATAGCGGATGCGGCCGCTCTTTTTAAGCTCATCAATCCAGCGAATGGATTCAGCAACTTGAACGGTCTTCCAATAATTCTTATTCAGCGTATGTAATAAATAGAAATCAATTCGTTCTGTTTGAAGGCGCTTTAACTGTGTTTTAAACAGCGGTGTCTGATCCTCATACTTTTGGACACTCCAAATGGGCAGTTTATCAGCGACATACACCTTGTCACGCCAGCCATTATTCAATGCCTCGGCAAGAAATCCTTCGCTAGTCTCAGAATGATAAGGGAATGCAGTATCCGCGTAATTGATGCCTGCGTCAAAGGAAGCCTCCATCAATTCGATTGCTTTTGGCCCATCAACCGCGCCGTCAGGTCGCGTCGGTAATCGCATGGTGCCCATGCCCAACGCAGATACCTTAACATCAATTTTGTTTCCGTACGAGCGATAAACCATAAATAATTACCTAAGCAAAAGGCCTTTCTTTAAGTCAGTCGAGTCGAGCGCGTAGGCGGGGTCGATTTCTAAGGGGAGTGTTTCGGGAAGGGTTACGCCATTTGCTAAAAACCAGCGTCTCCATTTAGCCTGCATGTCATGTTTACAGGTTGCCGGGGAGTCGGAGCCCTCTGCATTCTTGACGGGTGAAAATTCATCAGCACGATCAAAGGCGAGATTGACGACTGTCTTAGCGTCAGGCATGACATCGAAAATGAACTTCTCAAATTTGTAGCCGTTGTTCTTCTCCGGCTTAATGACCGTTCCATCGTCTGCACAGACCGGGATCTTCTTGAAGGCGATATGCAAGGGCATGTTGCGATTGGCTTCCTGCTTGAGGAAGTCAAAGGAGAAGATGTGAATCGCAGGGCTCCCGTATTTGAAATAGAGTTCGCCAGTGGCTGTTTTACGGTTCGCCTGTTCGTCTGTGAGTTCCGTATACTCGATCATCTCAAAGTGGTTGCCACGGATGGCGACCACGCCCATGCCTTCCTTCGCATCACGCTTGGCGCAGAGCTTGAGTGAGAAATCTGCTTTCTTCGCGATGTGCAGACCAATGAATGCAGGATCAGCGATCTCTACCATAGGATTGTCAACCTGGAAGTAGAAGACGGTTGAAATGCCACGTTTTTGCATATCTGCAAGACAGCCATTCTTTTCAAGTGCCGAAATGGTTCCGCCGTGACCGTCAGGGCTCATAAAAATATGGCCGGGCTGATCAAGAATGATCTTGCCGTCTGCCGTCAATGCAGGCCATACGCCTTGCTGGAAAAAGATCACATCTTCTTTGGGCATCCCGAAATAGTTATTTTCAGCAAAGTGCGCTTGTGTGGCAGCATCATTCACATCGCTCGTCATGATGTAGAAGGGGATGCGCGTATTATAGCGTTTGTTGAGACCGAGAATTTTTCGGGTATGAAAATAGAAGAGGGGGTTGTTGGTGATAGGGCCAATGTTATATGCGCCCTTGGGCCCTTCATATCCTAAACGCGATCCTTGGCCGCCTGCCACAAGAAGCACAGCAACTTTTCCAGCGCGAAGTTCCTTTTCGCCTGACGTATAAGCTTCAGTGTGTGTGGCCTTCGTGAATTCAACAACCTCTGGCGCGAGAGGATCGGCAAGTGACACTGCTGCGGCTTTTTGCGTCAGCATCTGCTTCATGCGCTCAATGCTCGAGAAATCAAGCGATGCGATCTGCTTGAGCAACCGTTGCTGTGTGGCGGTATCGAGCGTTTCCCAGAATTTGAGGAGATGAGATTGATTGTTGGTTTCAAGAAGTGTTTGGGCGTGTTCAAACGTCATTTTATGTCTCCTGTAGGGTTAATTGGAATAATGGAATGGTGGAATACTGGAAAGATGGGGAGAACGGAATATCGGCTATGGGTAGGGCACGCGTTTGCGTGCCTTGGACGAGCAGACGCTCGTCCCTCCCAATGGCTGCAAGAGAGTCTTCCAGGCTGTCCGCCGCAGGTGGCGCGTCGGCGGCGCTTCATCACTCCAACATTCCCGTATTCCATCATTCCATTCTCCCTTACGCCTTCGTGGCGTTCTGTTTCAGATAGGCTTCGATAAAGGGTTGGATATGGCCATCCATTACAGCCGGAACATTGGAGGTCTGTTCGTCAGTGCGATGATCTTTGACCATGGTATAGGGCTGGAATACGTAGGAGCGGATCTGACTGCCCCAGGCTATTTCGCCTTTTTCGCCATAAAAACGTTCCATCTCCTTGCGTTGGCGGTCTTCATAATACTCATAGATCTTGGCCTTCAACATGCTCATCGCCTTGGCTTTGTTCTTGTGTTGCGAGCGTTCGGATTGCACGGCGACCACGATACCGGTCGGCGCGTGAGTCAGTCGAACAGCCGAGTCTGTTTTGTTGACGTGTTGTCCGCCTGAACCTCCAGAACGATAGGTGTCGATGCGCAGATCCTCATCTTTGATTTCAACATCTATCTCGTCTGTGAGTTC
>JBAXCC010000414.1:0-3100 GCA_037141675.1 bacterium
TGATTAATGCGCAGGTCAAAAATGGGCGCATCATCTTGGACCCTGTGACGTTGGTCGTTGATAAGCATCCGATCACCTTCAGCGGGTGGGTGGATTCAAAGGGCGCAATCAACTATTTACTTGAGATTACGCTGACGGAACGCATGCTGGGTGAAAAGGGCGGGCGGGCGATCGGCAAGGTGATTAAAGTGCCTGTGACTGGGACAGTATCGTCGCCGACGGTTGAAATGAACGCATTGCTTCAAGCACTTGCGCCAGCGGCTGCTGAAATCCTCCGTGAGGAAGTTCAAGATCACGCAAAGGACCTTCTCCAAAATCTCCGCAAGGAACTGAAGAAAAAGAAGAACTAAATGCTTTGCGTCGCAGAGGCGAAGCGGTCGTGGTTAGCATAGTCCTTGTGGATACGGATGTTGGTGAATCCATTGGCGTTCAGCAAATCGTGCATGGCAAGACCTTGGTCATCTCCAATCTCAAAGAAGAGCTCGCCACCAGTTTTGAGAACCATCATGGCCTCCAGCAGCAAGTTGCGATAGATGTCGAGACCATCCAATCCGCCATCGAGGGCGGTTCTCGGTTCATGGTTCCGGATATGACCAGGCAATTTATCAACAACCGCTGAGGGTATGTAGGGTGGATTGGAGACCAGGATGTCGACACTTTCAGGATCGAACTCGCCACAGCCGTCGCTCTCGGCAAAAAGCACACGTTCGGTGAGGCCGCACAGGGCAGCATTCTCTTGTGCAAGGCTTAAGGCTGCAGGGCTGATATCGATCCCGACAAAAACACCATCCTTGAGCTCCTTGGCAAGGCTTAATATGATGCAGCCTGTGCCGGTTCCGACATCGACTATGATGGGTTTCGACACCTTCTTGACGGTCTCTGATTTGAGAACGAGGTCAACGAGCAATTCGGTTTCCGGACGCGGAATGAGTGCGCGCGGATCAACCTTGAGTGTCAGGTTTCGAAAATCCCATTGACCGAGGATATACTGGATGGGTTCGCCCTGGGCAACACGGCTCATGCCGCGCCGCATGGCTTCCACAAGGCGTTCCTCCGGCACCATCGCGAGAAAACGATGGAGCTCGCCGCGTCCGCACTTATAGAGGCGTGCGGCGAGCAGTTCGCAAACAGTGCGCGAATCTTCAATGCCCTTACGCGCAAGAAACCCGTCCCCCAATTCAATGAGCTCTAACAGTGTTTTTGAAGGGGTGTCCATTTATTAAAATGGCATGGGTTCATCGGATGGCACAGGTGCTGCTTCGTCATATGAAACGGATGACCCGTCCACATCTGTTTTGTCAATACGAAAAGCCTGTAAATCAACAAAATAACGTTCTTTGAAGAGGTTCCCTTTAATACGGAAGGTGACCTTGATACGCTCGCCGACCACGACGTTGTCAAGCAAGCCGCACTTCTCCTTGATACAGGCAAACTTGACATCCTGCGGATAGTCGTCCTCCATGGTGATGACGAATTCACGCTTTGAAAAACCACTTGGGAATGTCTGCGGCTCAAAAATAACTTTTACCGACCCCATCATCTCATACGCTGATCCTGCCATAACTACCCTTTCATGTGTAAGAATTATGCTTGTTACTTTACCCTATGTTTGTCTTGTTTCGCAAGTCTTAAAAGAGTTCTTCCTGATCATAAAGAGTCGTTGCCTTCTTTGCTTTCACTTTTCTGGGTGCAATAGGTATTTGTTCAGGCTCTTTTATGGGCTGTACCTCTGGTATCCGCTTCTCAGGTAACGGGGCCGTTGCAGGGACAACACTCAGCATTTCTTGGAGGCGTTCTTCGTTGATCACTTCCGTGCCAAGGCTTTGCGCTTTAGAGGTTTTGGACTGCCCGGCATCTGCACCTGCAACCAGGTAGCGCGTAGCTTTAGAAACCGTGTCCTGTATGATGCCACCTGCTGCTTTGATCTGTGCTGCAACGTCGCCACGCGGTTTTGAGAGAGTGCCGGTGAGGACGAAGGTGATTCCGGACAGGGGCGCATCAGCAGAGGGGACATGCTTTTCAGGGGACTTGGCATTTATCCCTAACTCTGCAAGTCGCGCCATCCATTTTTTTCCGTATTCCGAGGCGAAGAAGGCGAGTACAGCTTTCGCGGCTTCAACCTTGATGACGCAAATAAAGTCCGGTGGCAACGTCGTGCCTGCCTTACGTGTCGCAAGGCCAGCTTCGCAGAGTTGATCCCCTAATACGCCAATCTCGCCGCACATGTAGTTGAATTGCGTCTGACGCGCTTCACGTTCGGCATCGTCTTTGGGACGTTGCAATGTTGAACGCGGATTGACAATGGCTGCCTCGTTGTAAAGAGCGTTCATGCGCACAACAGCCTTGAGGATAGGGGAGTCCATCAGTTCCGAATAACAGGTGTGCGCGGATGCAATCTGCTCGGCAACGGTCACGCCGACATTCGGTATGCCTGTCGCAAAGAGCCAGCGGTCAAGGGCGAGACCGCGCGCGGTTTCCAGCGCATCTAATGCAGTTTGCGCATTCTTGCCAAACTTACGCATACCCGTTGTCTCATCGCCCAGCATGAAGGTTTCAAGCTGCGGCAATGTAAGCGAGAACAAGTCGAGCGGATCAGTGACCCAGCTTTGGGCGACCAGTCCCTCGGCGACTTTACCGCCAATGGCGCGGATGTCGAGGGCATCCCGGGAAGCAAAGTGTTCGAGTCGTCCGACACGTTGTGCCGGACAGGCAGGATTGGTGCACCGATGAGCCACTTCATCACCTAGACGCATGACTGCACTTTGGCAGACCGGGCAGGTTGATGGCATGACAAAGACGATTTCAGATCCTGTGCGTTTTTCAATGATGACGCTTTCGATTGCCGGGATGACATCGCCGGCCTTAACCACCCAGACTTGGTCGCCAATGCGAATGTCCTTTCGAGCGATCTCATCCGCGTTGTGCAATGTTGCGCGCGCAATCTCAGAACCGGCGAGCAATACAGGGTCCAGTTCAGCGACAGGTGTCAATACGCCGGTACGCCCGACTTGTACCGTGACCTGCAGGATGCGCGTCATGGCGCGCTCGGGTTCGTATTTGAAGGCGCGCGCCCAGCGAGGAGACTTGGCGGTTGACCCAA
>JBAXCC010000415.1:0-3094 GCA_037141675.1 bacterium
CATACTCGATGACCATGCACTGCAAGCCCAGACAGATGCCCAGGATCGGAATCTTCTTCTCGCGTGCATATTGGATGGCCTGCAACTTGCCAGGGATACCACGGTTGCCAAATCCACCTGGAATGAGGATGCAGTCCGCATCATTGAGCATGTCCGGCGCCTTTTCAAGCAATTCCGCTTCAACCAATTCAACCTTGACCCGGCAATCGTTCGCGATCCCTGCATGGTGGATCGACTCGACGATGCTCTTGTAGGCATCTGGGCAACCCGTGTATTTTCCAACCACAGCAATCGTGCAGTTATTCTTCGGCGCGAGGACAACGTCTACCAACTTGCGCCAATCGTCCATATCCAACTTGCCGACCGGCAGATGGAGGAGATTTAAAACCTTTTTATCAAAATTCTGTTTTTCCAGCTCGAGCGGCACTTCATAAATCGAATGCGCCACATCCTTCTCCTCGATCACATGCTCGACCGGGACATTGCAGAAGAGGGCCAGCTTCTGGATTTCACTCTCGCTAATTTCGACCTCTGTGCGACAGACCAATATATCCGGAATAATGCCGATGTTGCGCAGGAGCCCCACGGATTGCTGTGACGGCTTTGTCTTTAGCTCTCCCGCTGCCCGCAGATAAGGGAGCAAGGTCAGATGCACAAAGACGGCATTCAAGGGGCCCACTTCATGACGAAACTGGCGCGCAGCTTCCAAGAAGGGCAGCGATTCAATGTCGCCAGCCGTACCGCCGACCTCGATGATCGCTACATCGATATCCGGGCCGGCAACTGACTTGAACGCGTCCTTGATCTCATTCGTGATGTGCGGAATCACCTGCACCGTGGCGCCGAGATAACCGCCCTGACGTTCACGTTCGATCACCGCTTTATAAATACGGCCTGACGTGTAGTTGCTGTTGCGCGTACACCGGATACCTGTAAAGCGTTCATAGTGTCCCAAGTCCAGATCCGTCTCTGTCCCATCCGCAGTCACGAAGACCTCGCCATGCTGATAAGGGGACATCGTGCCTGGATCGACATTGAAATAGGGATCGAGCTTTTGCATCGCGACGTGGAGTCCGCGACGCTTCAGAAGCAAGGCCAGGGAAGCCGCTGTGATGCCTTTGCCCAGACTGGAAACCACACCGCCTGTCATGAAAACATACTTGGTCATTTTGAACCCTCCAAAAGTGCCCGGAATTGATTAAACAGATAGGATGAATCGTGCGGCCCAGGGGCGGCCTCAGGATGATATTGAACAGAGAAAGCTGGCTCGGTCTTGTGGCGTATGCCTTCAATCGTCTGATCGTTCAGATTAAGGTGCGTCACTTCGAGTTGGCTCGGAAGGCCCTCCGGCAGAATCGCATAATTGTGGTTCTGGCTGGTGATCTCCACAAGCCCTGTCAAGAGATTCTTCACGGGATGGTTGCATCCGTGGTGTCCGAATTTCAGCCGCCCGCAATTCGCGCCCGTGGCGAGCCCGAGGATCTGATGTCCAAGACAGATCCCCATGAGCGGCACCTTGCCGGTCAACTCCTTGGCCGCCTGAATCGCACCCTTCACGGCTGAAGGATCTGCTGGCCCGTTCGAGAGAAAGACGCCATCCGGTTTTAGCGCGAGCACCTCCTTGGCTGTGGTCCAGGCAGGCACGACCGTTATTGCCAGCTTCTGCGCAGCGAGACAGCGCAAAATATTGAGCTTGATGCCAAAGTCATACGCCACCACGCGGAAGTCGCCCTCCGTGCTCCATGCATACCCTTGGGGGTCGCTGACCTTTGCCGCATAATCCTGTCCATCCAAGCCACACCACTCACGGGCACGCGCAACTCCCTCTTCCGGTGTGATCGCCTCATCCGAGGTATGCAAAAAACCCTTCACTGTTCCGCAAGAACGCAAGTGAAGGGTCAGTTTGCGGGTATCTACCTCGTAGAGGCAGGGTACCTGATGCTTTTTGAGCAAATCAGGCAGCGAACACTCCGATTTGAAATTCGAAGGAGGATTCAATCCCTGAATAATCAGACCGCTTAAGAAAAGGCCTCTTGACTCCATCGCATCCGATGAACAGCCATAATTGCCGACCTCAGCCGTGGTCAGTGTCACGATCTGTCCAGCATAAGAGGGATCGGAAACAATCTCCTGATACCCTGTCATGCCCGTATTGAATACAACCTCGCCCACACGATCAACCGCCGCGCCCGCCGCCTTCCCAAAAAAGATGGTCCCGTCCGCCAACGCCAAAAAAGCTCTGTTTTGCATCAATTCTCCCCTCTCACCTTAAACCACAAAAATCATATCCCTGTTTAAAAAAGCAACTTACATGCCATCTGGAAAAAAGCTTTGAAAAAGATGATTTTCACACTTTATGCCCTAAAATCGACCTGAAATTCCTATAAATCACTTGCAAAACAGATAGCCTCTGAATATTTATTACATTCTTGCAAAACAAGAATGTCGTAATTTTACGAAACCGTAATAAAAGAGTATTTCGTGCTCAAACGGTCTCCACCAATCTCCGCGTACCGGAAAGCCTGATAGCGGTTCATTCAATGGGCAACAAGTATAGAATGGTTCGTAATTAGGCGCAAGCGGAAATTTTCTCTCCTCCCTGCTACCTCCTACTTGCGGTGTGATTTATTTCAACTAAAATAAGTCACACCCTTCTTGACCTCTCCAGGCGAATATGAGATTGTTTTGGCTCAATAATTTTACTGCTTTGTATCACGAACCATTGGATGTTTCCCCTTCATGCAACGATACGCCAACATGGCCTTTGAGAACCCTGCAGAAGTCATAGAAGCTTTTGACTATCTGGGACTCGTGCACGCATTCAAAAAAATCGAACAGGTCCGGGAAACTCACACTCTCATTGGTTACATCCGGTACGAGGCGAAGCATGCGTTGCTCGATCATGGGTTCCGCGCTGACGTGCCCCTGCTTTATTTTGAAGCGCACACAACCTTCGCGGCATACGTTCCAACGCCTCGTCCCGACATCCCGTTGACTGTCACCCCGGCAATCGACTTCACGGACTATGAGCGCGCCCTTTCCCGGATCAAGGAGGAGATCGCAGACGGAAATACGTATCAGGTCAATTATACGT
>JBAXCC010000416.1:0-3091 GCA_037141675.1 bacterium
TGTAGGTGTTTAACACCTTTTGGGTTCTGGGTTCGACCCCCTCCGCGCCCACCATCTCAACAGAGTCTTTTTATGATATTTGAAGGCAAAGTTGCTGTTGTGACTGGCGGCTCCAAAGGTATAGGCCGCTGCATCGTTGAAATGTTCGCAGCTCAAGGCGCATCTGTCGCTATCTTTGACAAAGAACCAACAGCTTCCGAGAAGCATCTTTTCGTTCAAGGCGACGCGGCAAAGCAGGAGGATATTGAACGCTTTGCTCACGCTGTGATTGCCAAATTTGGGGCCATCGACTTTCTCATCAATAATGCCTGCTTCAGCAATGGCGGCATCTTGAGCCAGTGCTCGTATGAATCCTTCAATGAGATCCTGCACGTCGGCGTGACCGCGCCCTATTATCTTTCGATGCTCTTAATGAAGCACTTCAACCCCGGCGCAAGCATCGTAAACATCTCTTCAACGCGCGCCTTCATGTCGCAACGCGACACCGAAAGCTATACCGCTGCCAAGGGCGGTATCACGGCATTGACGCATGGACTCGCCATGAGCCTAACCGGCATCGCCCGCGTGAACAGCGTCGCCCCAGGCTGGGTTGACACCCGCGCCTGGCAAGGTTCCGAGCAACCTATCGCACCTGTATCCGCTGCGGACAAGCTCCAGCATCCATCTCAGCGTATCGGTGAACCACAGGACATCGCCCGCGTCGTGCAGTTCCTCTGCTCGCAGGAGTCTGGCTTCATCAATGGCGAAAACATCACCGTAGACGGCGGCATGACCAAGCGCATGATCTATCATGGTGATGAAGGCTGGTCCCTGAACCCATGAACACCTTCCTCCAATTCCTTCTGGCAGCAGCCCTGCTCACGCTTTCACCTGGACCGGACATTCTCTTTGTGCTGGCCAAGGGTATGGAGCAGGGACGTAAAATCGCATTGGCAACAGCCTGGGGCATGTGCAGCGGATGTTTCGCTCATACGTTGGCTGTCGCGCTGGGTGTCTCCGCGCTCTGCATGGCTGAACCGCGCATCTTTATCGCCATAAAGATTTTTGGCGCCAGCTATCTTCTCTACCTCGCTTACAAGACAGTACGGTCAGCCGTGACGCTCACTGTGCAACCTGAAGCCACAACATTCCGCACTGCCTTTCAGCGCGGCGTACTCATGAACCTGCTGAACCCCAAGGTCGCACTCTTCTTCATAGCCTTCCTGCCTCAGTTTGTGAATCACACGTCCAGCGTCTCCGTCCCTGTCCAACTTGCGACACTTGGCCTGCTCTTCACAGCGCAAGGGTTTTTCTGGTTTACGCTTGTCGGACTCTTCTCAGGATTTATTGGCGGTTATATCCAGCGATCAGCCAAACTCTCCCGAATTCTCCCCTACTGTTCCGCAACCATCCTCGTTCTCATTTCCATTTTCATTATCGTTGCTTAACACAATACACAGGAGCACTCCATGAAACACAATACGCTGACCCTTTGTATTCTGCTTGCGCTATCCTACGCATGTCCTATTCTCGCAGCAAAGGAACCTAAGTGTGGCGGCTATTCACCGACGTGCGTCACGAACAAGGATACCATCGCTGCCGCAACCTTTGCCGTTCAGTCCCACGAGAAGGCCGTCAACACGGGGAAAGAAAAAACTGACAAGCTTGAATTGGTCTCCATCCTCAGCGCAGAGACACAGGTTGTCGCAGGGCTCAACTACAAACTCGAATTCAAGGTCAAGTTGAATGGCAAAGAGAAGACCGCCAAAGCCATTGTCTGGTGGCAGGCTTGGCGCAATCCTGACCCCTATCAACTCACCTCTTGGGAATGGGTTCAGGAAGAGACGTCTACTAAAAAATAATACGTGTCAGCGCGATATATTATCACGCACTGACACGTATTGCATTTACTTGAACTCGCCACTACTCCTGCAGAAACAACCAGACGTTGCCTGTGCTCTTCCTGTCTTCGCTACTAAAATTGCCGACCAGCAGGTCTAACTTTCCATCGTTATTCCAATCGACAATGTCAAAACGATTACGACAGCCTTTTTCAAAACTAGTGTCGCCTTTTAATGCGATCTCTTTTGCTGCCTCCAGTTTCGGCGCATCCGCAGTCCCGCTATTTCGGAAGAAGAGAACCCTCGGCGATGATTCCACACCGCATAGCAGATCCACCTTTCCGTCCTTATCCCAGTCGACCAGATACGGGGACAAGCGCGACATCCTCACCTTCGAGGCTGGCAAAACGATCGGTTTGGGAGCCTCAAATTTAGGGGCGTCTTTTGTACCGATGTTCTTATACCAGACAATCAAGTCCTTCGTAGGACCATCCTGCCCGATGAGCAAGTCCTTCAGCCCATCTCCATCCCAATCTGCAAAATGCAGCTTGGAATAGATACCGCTGATCTTGCCGGAGGTAGAAGGCTTGGAGCGATATTGCCCCTTAGCGTCCCTCTCGTATTCAGTGCGCTCGCCTACAATAGGCGTACCCGCAGCATCCACTTGAACTCCCTTTTCAAGAATAGGCTCGTTACGCGTTCCTTTGTTGATGAATATCCAAACTTTTCCGTTACTGTCGCCGGAGAGCAGATCCAGCTTGCCGTCATTATTGTAATCCACAACCTGTGGATAAGCTCCTACACATCAGCCAGCATCCAGACGTATCGGCTTATTATCTGCCATCAGTGATTGCTCTTTCTGAAACACTGGCGCCGCATCGGTTCCTGTATTGATGAACAGCTTCATGTTCCCGTCTTTGCCCATGAAATGGCCAACGATCAGATCCTTCTTCCCGTCTCCATTCCAATCGGCCACAGCCGGAACCAGATGTCCGACCTCATAGGCGATCGGCTTATCTCCGACGTTCAGCGTGACACCTGTCTTAAAGCTCGGCTCTGCCGCCGACGCGACAAGCGCACACGCCGCCATCGCTGCACACGATATTTTCTGCATGTTAAACTCTCCTCACCATGTATAAAATAATACTCTTCTTTCTAAATAATGCAATCGCTTTTTCCCGGCATTTCCAAATATGTTTGAAGTGCTGCTAAGATTCCGTCCGGTAGCAACCGGACGGTACTCCGAATAGGTTTGTCTAGAATTTCTCTCG
>JBAXCC010000417.1:0-3062 GCA_037141675.1 bacterium
TGAAATTACCACGGGCGCGCAGGCCAGTGACTTTGCCGGTGGGCCAGGCTTTCGGCAGTGCGGGCAGGAGGTGGATCTCGCCGAGGTGGCTTTGCAGGAGTATCTCGGCGATGCCGGCGGTGAAGCCGAGCTGAGCCTCGAGTTGGAATGTTCGATTGACCAGGTTCGCGCCGAGGCCGCTGGGATTACCAGGCTGGCCTGCCGGTTTCTGGAGCGGGCGCACAAAGGTACGGACGAGCTTGTATGCCCGTTCTGCATCCTGCAGGCGCGACCACCAGTTTATTTTCCAGGCCGCGCTCCAGCCGACAGCTTCGTCGCCACGGGCGTTAAGCGTCACGCGGGCTGCGGCAGCCCAATCCGGCGAACCTTGCAACGTGATCTGCTTGCCGGGATGCAACGCCCAAAGGTGCGAGACATGGCGGTAGGTGCTGGTCATGTCGTCCTTGTCCTCGAGCCATTCCTTCAACTGGCCGTGCTTGCCGACGGAGGGCGTAACGAGTCTTTCCCTCATCCCGGCAATCTTGTCGCGGAACTCTTTGTCCGTGCCGAGGACATCGGCGGCGGCAACGGTGTTGTTGAAGAGGTCCCAGATGAGTTCCTGGTCGTAGGTCACGGCCGGCTCGCACGGACCCCACTCGGCCGACCAGCCGTCGGGAGTGGCGAGCCTTCCGTCGGGCATGGTGACCAGATGGTCGATCCAAAACTCACAGACCTGTTTCATCATCGGGTAGGCTGTGTCGCGCAAGAACTGGCGGTCCTGACCGAACTCGAAATGCTGCCAGAAATGCTGGCAATACCAAGCGTTGGCGGGGATGTTTAATTGCCATGACGAGGCTCCAAACACGCCGGTTTCTGTTCGAATGGTCCAACCCCGATGATTGGGGCAGCGCTTCACCATCTCGCGATCGATTAGCATGTTCTTTCGGTAGGCCGGTGCCTGGGCGGTGACGAAATCGAAGAAGGGCACGTGGCATTCCGAGAGGCCGGTAAGTTCCGCGGGCCAGTAACACATCTGAAAGTCTTCGTTCGAGTGATAGTCGCCGCGCCACGCGGGTGCCGTGGAGGTATTCCAGACGCCCTGAAGATTGGCGGGCAAGCCGCCGGGGCGGGAAGAGGCGATCAACAGATAGCGACCGAGTTGGAAAATGAGCGGCTCAAATCCCGGATCAGCCTCGCCTCTGTCGTAACGCAGGAATCGCTGGTCGGTTGGCAGGTTGGAAACCTCCGCCGGCGTTTTGCCAAAATCCAGTGTCACGCGCCCAAACAGGTTCCGGTAATCCTTCTCATGTGCGGCCAGTAACTCGCCGAACGGCTGCTTCGCAGCCTTGTCCAGCAGCGCGGTCAACGCTTCGTGCGGATGCGCCCCGCGCCAGCCTTTGGTGTGATCGGCCAGATACGAGGTCTTGGCACCGAGAAGGATCGTCAGGCTGTCGCACTTGTCGAACGCCAGCGCCACCGGCGGAATCATGGCGTCAAAACCGGGAACCGTTTTCCAGCCGCGCGCGATGCCGGGATCCTTCGCCGGCTCGGTCTTAGAAGCAGAGAGACGCAAGTGACCCAGCAAAACACTCGGCGTCCGCTTGTTGATCTTAGGATCGAGCAGCGATTTGCCTTGGAGTTTGAGCGTCTTAACTCCGGCCACGGGAATCGACACGTATTGGGTTTCTTTGCCCGCCGGAATCTCCTTCGTCGTCTTCCCGTCCAGGATGATTTGCAAGGCTCCACCGTCGGCGACTTGCGCGTGGAATGTCAGCCACTGGTATTTGCCGTCGATCTTGAAACTAAAATCATTGGGGGAATGGAAACTGATCCCGCGATCGAACCATTCTCCATTGATGACCAACGGCATGCCGAAGGGGTTCGCGTCGTCGTTACTGCGCTTACTGAAAAACCCGAAGATCGGTTTGTCCGAATTGCGCAGGCTCAGGTAAACGTCCTTCGTCCCGTCGAGCACAGGTACCTCCGGGCGCACACGTCTCACCGGCTGGTTGTCAAAGCCTGGTTCGATGACCGTCGCAACCGTCCCGCCATCATTGAGGACGAGCGTTTGCGACTCGTAGTCCATGCCGTTGTTGAGGACGCCGGTGGCGGTCAGGCGCTTGCCGTCGGCCAGCACGTCGGCTCCGTGCATGTCGGTGAGCCAGAGCTTGCCGGAGTACGCTCCGGGCTTGTCGGCGGTGAGGCGGATAGCAATCACGCCTGCCGGATAACTGGCGATGACTTCGCGTTTGTAGCGTACGCCGTTGAACGTGTAGCTCACGCTCTGCGCCCCGCGCTCAAGGTCGAGTTCGCGCCGGTAATCTGTCGCCTTGTCGTGTCCCAGCTTGAGGAATAAATCGCCGAAAGCTTGATAGGAGCCGGTGTCCTGTTCGTTGCCAGTCCAGAGCGATTTCTCGTTGAACTGGATGCGTTCGATGTCGGTCTTCCCGAAGACCATTGCCCCGAGTTCCCCGTTGCCGATCGGCAATGCCTCAGTCATCCAATCAGCGGCAGGCTTGTCATACCAGAGTTTCGTGTCGGTGGCAGTAGCCGCTGTAGCCGCCAGCAGGACGGTGAGGAGTGTAAGTTTTGATTTCACGTTTGTTGCTTTCATTTCTTGGCCCTTTCCAATCATTGGAAAAATCGGGGTGGAGTTTTCCAAAGGTTGGTGCTCAGTGGCTTTCTCTCCGGCAATAGACATAGTAGCCGCCGGTGATCACTTTGCCTGAAGGGTCCAGAAGTTCGGCTTTGACGGAGTAGCTGCGGTCGGTCGTCAGTTGGATATCGAACGAAATTTCCTTGGTGCCCGCAGCGGCGGGAAGAGTTTGGGTTTTCTCGCCCACTGTCAGGCGGACCGATGCCACGGGGAGCTTCTTGAAACTTGTTCCTCGGGCATTGCCATATAGCAAATCGCGGTTCGGCCCGTGGAAGGCCCACGAGTCTTCGGTCTTGTGAATCGCGGGCACTCCGGCGAGTTCGGCATCGGCCTCGCGCGGCCAGCGGCGAACTTCGAAACGATAGGTCCCGGCACTTGCTGCGCGGATTATCCAGTCGCCCGACGCAATGATGCCATCGGCGATCTC
>JBAXCC010000418.1:0-3059 GCA_037141675.1 bacterium
TCGCTGATGTATGGCTGGGCGCAATTCAATCATGCGACCGAAGAGGCGCGCCGCAAATCCATTGACGACGCGAAACGCGCCTTGGAGATCACGGCGGAATTCGGCGCAACCGCCATGCTGCTGGTGCCTTGCCGCATCGACGGCAAGATGCCTGCTCCCTCGCAGTTCAACATCGCGTTTGATCCTGCAACACTCAAGATGACGCGCGCCGCAGAGGGGCCAGAAGCCTTTGCGGAATACATCGAGAAGCAAAACATCGCCACGGAACGCTCGCGCGCTGCCGTGGAAGAGTTGATTCCGATTGCAGAGAAACACAATGTGATCATCGGACTTGAAAACGTCTGGAATAACCTCTGGGTGAAACCAGACTTTGCCGCCGCCTTTGTGAAATCCTTCAAGAATAAATGGGTACGCCCCTACCTTGATTTGGGCAACCATGTGCGTTACGCGCCAACCGAAGCGTGGCTCCGCGCCTTCGGCCCCGATATCGTGCGCCTGCACATCAAGGATTTCAAGATTGATCGCGCGGCCAAAAACGAAGGGGGCTTCATCCCCATCGGCAAGGGCAGCATCGACTGGATCTCCATCCGCAAGGTCATCGAGGAGATCGGCTACAACGGCTGGGTGTCGATCGAAAGCGGCGGATACTCAGACGCTGAACACAGCGCTATGATGGACCGCTTCTTCGCCGGCTCCCCGATCCTGGGATAAGAGAAGACAGTGGGCAGTCGGCAGGTGCAGTAGGCAGTTGAAAAACGCTCTGCACGTCCCATGTCTCATGTCCCAGGTCCTTTCTGCCCACTGCTATTGCTTACTGCCCATTTCCTCTCACGGCGCGGTTTGCGCATCACGTAAATTTTTTAACCGCTCGGTCTGTTCAGTCACCAGCGCCTTCCGATTTTCTATGACCTTCTTGTTTCGATCGCTCACGGCCGTCGACGCCTCTTTCATCGTGCCGAAAAAAGCGCGTACCCCAAAGAAAATCACCACAATCACAATGCCGGCGAAAACAATATGTTTAATGCTGACCTCCCCGCAATCCGCCCGACGCCCAACCCTCTTCTCCTGTTTCATACCTGCGCCCCCTCTCTGATAATGTCCAGCTTCACTTTAGTACTTCAAACTAACTCATTTCTCCACTAACACATTAACACACTAACGCACTAACACATTTCTCCACTCCCGAATTCGCGCATTCGCACATTCGCGCATTTCTCATTCCTTCTCCGGCTGGTGTTTCTTATAGTGGATCAGGTTGATGAGCGAACCGCAGGCGTCTGTCGGCAATGCAATATCGCGCACCTTCGCCCAGTCGATCTCACGCACAAGCTTACTCTTCTGTACCGGAAGCGGACGGTCACCGATAAAGACCCAGGATGCGCTAAAGCAGAGATCATCTTCCTCGGAGACCACCCCCGTCAGTTCCAACCCCCACTCCTTGGCAACCGCCTTGCAGAGCGGGCTCAGGTCGATGTGCCAGTTCGAAATATGCACCGCCAAAATGCCGCCCGGGTTCAGGCGGTCGAGATAGAGCCGGAACGCCTCTTTCGTAGCCAGATGGAACGGGATGGCATCGCCGCTGTACGCATCAATGACCAGCACATCGTAGCGGTTCGTCTCTGTTGTCATAACACGTCTCGCATCACCCAGCGCGACGGAGATGGCCGCCTTGCTATCCGAGAGGTAGGTGAAATAGTTTGTGTTCCAGGCTACGTTCACAACCTTCGGATTGATCTCAAAGAAGCGGTAGGTGTCATTCGTGCGACCCCAACATGCCATCGTCCCAGCCCCCAATCCAATCAGACCTACGCTCATAGGTTTGTTGTTTGTATAAGATAGATGGGAAAGCACCGCCAGTCCACCGCCGACAGCGCCATAATAAGTTGTCGGCTCATTACGTAACTCATCGTCCTGAAACTGTTCGCCGTGCAAGGTCTGGCCATGCTGAAGCCGATGAACAATATCAAGGTCATCAAACTCGGAGTATATTTCTTTGCTGCATACTGTGAGACAGCCATAAAAGTTACGGGCGCGCATCAGGACCGTGCGTCCGGCGTTCTCATTGAACTGCCTTTCGCCGACATAACAAATCGCCACCAGCGCGACAACCTGCATCGCGTTCCCTGCCCAGCGGTAACGCTTTCTTGTTTTCATCCATGCGTAGCTGGCCGATAAAAAGGCAACCGTCACCAGCACAATCGGATATTCAATCACGCTCGTGAAGACCAGGGGCGCGACAATGCCCGAAAGAAGCCCGCCGATCGCACCGCCCGCCGCAAGGCAGAGGTAGAAGCGCGTCAACAGGCGCGCTTCCGGACGGATACGGTAAAGCCAGCTATGCAGGAAGGTGCTGCCCAGCAGCACCAGCAAGATGCCCGGGATGAGGTTGAAGAGGAACCCGCGCCCGCCCTTCAGTCCTGTGGCATACGCGCAAAACACAAGCGGGATCATCGCCACAACACACCAGACCCATACGCCCTTTTCGCCAAGCTTCGAAAAGCCGATGATGTAACTCACGAGGAATGCCGCCAGCAGCGCCACCCACAGCAACGGAATCGGCGTCACATCCGTGGACAGATGCGCCGTCACCGCATTCAGCAGGAAGGTGCTCGTTGCTGGCAAGAGCAGCCAGAGGAGCATTGCCTTATTTCCTGATTGCGTTATTGCCTTATTGTCTGGACCTGGTAGGGCGACGCTCTCCGAGCGCGCCGTGTCTCCCGGGAGGGACGGCGGATCGCCATCCAGCGATCGATCCGACCGCCATACCGATTGTTGAGACTCTTTCAATAAGGCAATTTGGCAATAAGGTAATAACGCAATTCTTCTTGCCAGCATGGCAAGAAGACACGCATACACCGCAAGACACCCCGCAAACCCATACCACTGCACATCCAGCGAGAGGAACGGCTCCACCAGGAAGGGATAGCACAAGAGCCCCAGCAGCGACCCCGCATTGCTGACTGCGTAAAGGCGATAAACATCGGAAGTCATTGCCTTATTGCCTGATTGCCTTATTACCGCTGACGCTTTCGGCATTCGCCGAATGGTTTCCGCTTCGC
>JBAXCC010000419.1:0-3030 GCA_037141675.1 bacterium
ACTCAAAACTGAAATCCTGAAAAAAGTGGCGGAATATTATCAACTCGTCCATGCTCCCGAGCAGACCGCCCCTTTCGTTGAAGGTGAGACCCGCGTGAATTACGCAGGCCGGGTTTTCGACGAACGCGAAATGACTAACCTGGTGGACGCCTCGCTCGACTTCTGGCTCACCTACGGCGACTATTCGCGTGCCTTTGAAAAGAAGTTCGCCGATTATCTAGGTGTGCGCTGGGCTCTGCTCGTCAACTCTGGCTCATCGGCAAATCTGCTCGCCTTCATGGCACTGACCTCGCCCCTGCTCAAGGAACGCCAGGTTAAACGCGGGGACGAAGTCATCACAATCGCCTGCGGCTTCCCGACCACTGTCGCCCCGATCATCCAATACGGAGCCGTGCCGGTTTTCGTAGATGTCGAACTGGAGACGGCGAACATAGACACGACACAACTCGAACAGGCGATCTCGCCTAAGACAAAGGCCGTGATGCTTGCTCATACGCTCGGAAACCCCTTTGACGTAAAAACGGTAAAAGCTTTTTGCGCTAAGCATCATCTCTGGCTCATCGAGGACAACTGCGACGCGCTTGGTTCGCGAATCGCAGGTCAATTAACTGGCACCTTCGGCGACATCGGAACGTCCAGTTTCTACCCCCCTCATCATATCACCATGGGCGAAGGCGGAGCTGTTTATACGGATAACCCCCTTCTCAACAAGATCATGCTCTCCATGCGGGACTGGGGGCGCGACTGCTGGTGTGACAGTGGCACAGACAACACCTGCGGATGCCGATTTACCGGCCAGTTCGGCACACTGCCCTTCGGATATGACCATAAGTATGTCTACAGCCATTTCGGCTACAACCTGAAGGCCACTGATTTGCAAGCCGCCATCGGTTGCGCTCAGCTTGAGAAATTCCCCTCCTTTGTCGCGAAGCGAAAAGAAAACTATGCCGCTCTTTATGAGGGAGTAAAGACGATTCCATGGCTTCGCATCCAGAAGGCACTGCCGGACGTAGAACCCTCCTGGTTCGGCTTCCTAATGACCCTGACCCCTGATGCGCCCATCACCCGCAATCAGCTTGCCGAGCATCTGGAGAAGAACAAGATTCAAACCCGCAATCTTTTTGCTGGCAATCTCACGCGTCATCCCTGTTTTGCAACATTGCAAGCGGGAGCGGATTATCGTATCGCAACACCCTTGCTCAACACCGACACCATTATGAGCCAGAGCCTCTGGGTCGGTGTCTACCCTGGAATGACAAATGCCCACCTCACCTATTTGACCGCCACCCTTCGACGGTGCTTTTTAAGCGAATAGAGGGTTGACTCTCAGGGGCAATTATGCAAACATATTATTAACCACCGAGGAAACAGCCCTAGAAACAGGAACGCTTTTTGCTTGCTGTTAGGTGCGAAAAATGATGTTATGTTGGATATTAAAGCAGATGAAAACTGGGGGGCTTACCATTGTTGCTTAGAGGGTAAGCACTTTAATGCCGCAGCCAGTAGGCTATACTATTCTGTTTTTCAAGCCGTCTATTGGTGGGCTCAGCTCATAGGAAAACTAGATCCGAAGCGCGATAAAACAGATGTCCATTCAAAAGTCCTTCTCCTCGTAAAGGATTATTGTGAAAAACATCCATTGTCAGTCAATTTTGCATTTAGAGACTTGCTAAAACTGCGAGACCTAAGGCGGACAGCCGATTATGATACTGATTTGTTGAACCGAGACGATGTTGTTCCTTTGGAAGGTTCCGCTGAAAGCATCAGAATTTATTTTAAGAAGGAAGCAAAAAATGTCAGAATATGACCATTTAATCGAGAAGTTGCAAGAGACGCTCAGCTACAAACTTCCAGAATATCCGAGTCACATTACAATGGATATTGAAGATGACTTTATCATCAACGTGGCGGTTTTCGCGGTTCCGAAAGCGGAAAAAGAAGCCATCCAGGATGCTGTTTATGATTTATGTGATTCGCTTCTTGATGGAACGGGTTATTTGAGTGGAGTTACGGTACGTGATGTCGAGCGGACTCGCCAGTATTATCCAGAGTTTTTGCCCTCTCCGCCACCAGTTTCCTTATCTCAATTAATGAGTCACCAAGAACTGCTGACAGGGTGGGAATACACGGAGGTTTTTTCATATATGCCTCCTGTTGCAACCCAATATACGAAAATTCCAGATTTTCCCTTAGCACTTGCGGCATAAAGGATGTTTATGAATCAAACGAAAGAGCTGGGCATAAGCATAGAAAAAATCTTCCTCGTCAAGTCCGAGGTTGAATTTGTTTCCGCCACCGCGGATCGAACCTATCATCTTGAGCTGACTGCTTTTAGCAAAGCGATTGAAGACGACGGGAAGAAACTTGTGGTCAATGCTGGCTTCGACCTGATGTCTGGAATTGAAAAGCCGATGTTCAGGTTTACCGCACGTTATGTTGCTATTTATACGAAGGCAGAAGGCAACGAGACCGCATGGAACGATTTTTCAGATGGCAACGCCCTGTCGCATATTGTGCCTTATCTTCGGGAGTATGTAAGTAATGTGACCATGCGGATGCCCATTGCTCCGCTTTATCTTCGTCCATTGAACTGCTATGCGCTTGTAGATGCGTTCACTGCACGGCGGAATAATGCCTAAAGAGTTTCATCCCTTTTACGAGTGAAGCTATGGCGAAATACGATCATCTGACGCACGACGAGCTTGTCCGCCTTCTTGAGGCCCGTGACCGTCGAGATGCCACGCGCTTCGGCCTCGTCTGGGAGGCTAACGAGATCGAGCGGGACAAGGCGGTCAACGCCGACTTCGTCGCCCTTGACGTGCAGACTGAACTTTGCGTCGGCTCTGCTCCCTACAAAAACCTAATCATCGAGGGTGACAACTTCGATGCGCTGCGCTACCTTCGCATGACCCACGCTGGCCGCGTCAAGTGCATCTTGATCGACCCTCCCTACAATACTGGCAAAAAGGATTTCGTCTATAATGATCATTTCATGGATGAAAACGCATCTTGGCGATTTTCCACGTGGAT
>JBAXCC010000420.1:0-3020 GCA_037141675.1 bacterium
GCTCGTCGATGATGCGCGCGGTCGTGGACTCAACATCCTGCTTGAAACCGATTACGGCAACCCGATCTACGAGGGCGGGGGAGGCTTTGATCTGGCGGGTGGATTCCCGACATCTGAAGTTGCATTGGCTGCTTGGGATCGCTGGGTTGAGGCGATGGCGACGCGCTACAAGGGCAAGGTCCGCGACTGGGCCATGTGGAATGAGCCGGACATCAATAAGAAGCATACGCCTGAAGATATTGCCACGTTTAATATCCGTACGGCGGAGATTGTTAAGCGTGTGATTCCTGAGTCGCGCATTGCAGGACTCTCTCTGGCGAGCTCCAGTCCAAATTTTTTTGAAAGCTGTCTGAAGGTTCTGGCTGCAAAGGACAAAGTGGGCCTCTTCCACTGGTTTATCTATCATGGTTACGAATTCAATCCGGACAAGTCCTACAAGAATGTGGAGCTCTTGAAAGCGACGCTCGCGAAATACTCGAAACAGGCGAAGATGCGACAGGGCGAAAATGGGTGCCCGTCGGAGAAGACGACCCGATTTGCGCTTCCTAATCATCCCTGGACCGAGTATAGTCAGGCCAAGTGGGATTTGCGGCGTATGCTCGGCGATCTCGGACACGATGTGGAGTCCGCAGTCTTCACGATTTGCGACTTCAATCACACAGGCCGCGAAATCAATCGCAAGGGCCTGTTACATGCCACGGCGGACAAGAAGGTGGACAAGATCAAACTCGCCTATTATTCGGTGCAGAACTGCGTTGCGCTGTTTGATGACACCCTGGAGCGCGTCAAGGAATCCGGCGTTACCGTGACATACGACAGGGGCACCGCATGTTTTCGCTATCAAAACAAAGTGACGCAACAGAACCTGATTGTGATGTGGGACAACTCGGGTACGCCCGATGATTTATTTGTGACACGTCCGGCGCAGGTCGAGGTCAAGGAGATCAGCTTTAAAGAACCTGTATGGGTCGATCTCGTCTCAGGCCGGATCTATGAAATCCCTGCGGAGCGGATAACGAAGGTCGGTGCGTCCACCCTGTTCAAAGATGTCCCCCTCTACGATGCGCCTATCGTGATTGCGGAGCGCGCATTAGTCTTGAAATAACGAAAGGATCGCTATTATGAAACGAATACAATTATCAAAAACAGGTCCTGAATTCTCACGCATGGTCTATGGCACGTGGCGGATGCTGGATACGCGGCCTGACGCTCAGGAGATCAACCGCCGTCTGCACGCCTGCGTGGAACTCGGGATCACCACCATCGATACAGCGGAGATTTACGGGCTGTACAAAGTGGAAGAGGCTCTTGGTGCAGCGCTTGCGTTGTCACCAGGGTTGCGCGACAAACTTGAAGTCGTCACCAAGGCGGGAATCTATGTGCCGAACAGTTATCATCCTGAACGCCGCACAGCGCATTACAACGCCTCGGGCGCACGTCTGATCAAGAGTCTTGAAAAATCATTGCGCCTGCTGGGCACGGATCACGTTGATCTCTTTCTGGTGCATCGTCCGGACTGGCTGACTAGCGCCGATGATACGGCTGCTGGATTAAATGAGCTGATCCATTCAGGAAAGGTCAAATCTGCGGGCGTGTCTAATTACAGTGCCTCACAATTCGATCTGCTGAGCGGATTGATGGATCGCCCATTGGTGACCAATCAGATTGAGTTTAATCTGCTGCACATGGAGCCCATCTTGGATGGAACCTTGCATCAGTGTGAAAAACTGGGAATTCTTCCAATGGCATGGAGTCCGCTCGCCGGAGGTCGTCTGTTTAATTCGGAAGACCCTGTAGCGCTGCGGCTCGCTGCCGCAGCAAAAGAGATGGCGGAACGCACCAATGGGGCCTCGTTGGAACAACTTGCCTACGCGTGGATACTGGCGCATCCGAGCCAGCCGCTGCCTGTCATCGGCACCAACAAGCTCGACCGCATTCAATCCGCTGCAAAGTCCGTTGATATTGTCTTGCAACGTGAGGACTGGTATGCGCTCTGGCAAGCCGCACAGGGGCGGAAGGTGCCGTAACGGAAAGTTGAAAGTGAAAAATTAAAAGTTAAAAATCTATGTGAAGGCTGGATAACTTTTAACTTCTCACTTTTTAATCTCGCTCCGCAGTCGCCATACAGACGTTGCCTTGCTATCCAGCGGGAGGTTATACGTAAGGGTGTAGGTGCAGGTGCCCTCGTCATAATCGGTCTGCCAGAAGTCGTTGCCGTGAACAGCTTGATTGAGTTTGATCTCTTTTCCGTCAACGATCTCAAATAGGGCAGCATCCTTGATCGAGGTGAGTCCTTCGAAGCGGATCGGGACAAAACCGACTCCACCCTTGATGCTGAGATCAATGGTTGGAGCGTGGGCGTGAATAAGAATGGGGTAACGATTGAGTACCTTGCCGCCTCGTGCAGTGACCTGTAGGTCGTTCCCGACAGCCTCGCGATAGGTGGTCTTCCAGGATGTTGGATTTTCAGCGATGTGTTTTCTAAAGGTTTCGTTGGGGCCGTAGTAGTCGTCGGCAACCCGAGGCAGCGTAATCCATTCGGCATCCAACTCGATCACGTCGCCGGGTTTGAATGCCGTGACCTCGCGCGGCGGTACCAAGAGAAGGTCCACGTTCGAAATCTCATTTTTAGGGCCGTGCACAGGTACGGAGACAGGGAAGGAGACCGTCGGCTGCGTATAGATCTTGCCGTTGATCGTGGCCTTATAGGAGCGGATCACAAAGGCGCGGTAGCCGGTTCCCCAGTCACGTCCGTTGGTGTGCTTCGCGCCCGGGAATGCGACCCACCAGGGCCCCTTTCCTTCCAAGGGGAGACGGTCGATGAAGCAGTGGCCGGTCTTCAGGCCCAAGGGAACATCTTGCTCGGCGAGGAGTCCGTCCCGGTTGCCGTAGGCGACTTTAGGTGTGGCGTACTGGCCTGTCTTCCCCTGTCGATAGAAGGAGATGTTCGTATTTGCGACAGGCACGTTAAACGTGTATCGGAAGCGCTGGAATGTCCGGGCATAGTCGTCTGTGCGCAG
>JBAXCC010000421.1:0-2996 GCA_037141675.1 bacterium
ATCACACCCTCGGCAAAGGCGATTGAAGCGAAGCTGGCTTGCCGATAACTTCACTTTTTAGCATCCGAAATACGCGAAAAGCAGCATTTTTTGACAGGATTTCCGACAGCTTCGCTTCGGCGTGGGGATATTCCAGGATTTGAAGGATTAGTTTCTTACTCTGTGAGCTCTGTGGGCTCTGTGAGAAAAAGTTGCCAATCAGTTTATTCCAGCTCCGCTGGCGGGGGCGCTTGCAGATAACATGCATCACTTTGCCGGTTTCTTTCGTTTGATCGGCTGGAGGTCTTCTCCGCGAAGACCAACAAGTACGCTGGAGCCTTCCTTGTCAACCTTGAGCTCGCCATACCATGCGCGCGCATAGAGTTCTGCGTCCCCTTCCTGGAACATGAAGGATTCCGCACCAAGACGAAGCTCGCCGCGTTTGCGATAGGAAAGAAGATGTTCACCGTCCTGAAGTTCCTCGCCTTTGTGGACTCGTTTAAAGGTCGCGACATTGTTCGTGCTGAGCGAGATGACGAGGCATCCCGTGTTTTCTAATTGAGCGGAGGGGACTGCGTTGGCCATAGCGTATCGCAGTACCATGTAATCGCCCTGCATCAGCGACCGCGGATCCCTTGGAGCAAGACGAAGAAGCATGGTACGCCCTTCCGCAAGGGTTGATTCTTTACTGATGATTAGAAAGGGGACGGCTACCAGCGCGAGTAGTGTAGCGCAGAAGAAGATGATGTTTTTCATTGTGCTGCCTCCTTAGATGCGCGTTGCTGTAGAAGCCAGCGGACCGCCAGCAAGATCAAGCCGCTTCCTGCAACCATCCATGATTTGTGAGCCAGACTGACATTCATGGCATAGTAAAAGACCACCAGGAAACAGGGCAGGAAGAGGTAAGCCAGCGCAGTCAAGGCGCGGTCACCAAAGGCGTAGCCTGCAATCAGGAGGCCGATGGCAACCAGGATGCCTGGCGTTGTGAAGATGCCGAGCAGAAGAATGGAGACCACTGCAACGATCAACCACGGCTGGCGGTAGTGCTTCACACCGCCTACGAGACGGAACAAGAGGTAGACCATACCAACAGCAAGCAGTGCACTTGTGGGTAGCATGGCGTTGGGGGGAACGGCGCGCCAGATGTGCCAATCGAGCATGGCTCCCTGTGTCAGATTCATAAAGAAAATGGTCGCTGGGAGCATGGTTGCAGCCGCAAGGATCAGCGGCCGGATAAACGCGGTTCGCCGCGTGTGCAGCAACAATATTCCGAGCAACAATGTTTCTCCGGCAATGAGCAGATGCATCATTTCAAACGTTTTGATCTCCACGCTGATCCATATCGTTGCGATTATTGCCATAGCCAGCGGCGCAAAGAACCGGTATACCGTACTGGGATAGAGGATGTAGATTGTGGTGCAAACGACCCCATGGCTCAGGAGCAGGACTAATAAGGTTGCGTCATGAGACGAAGAGTGGCCAAACACTTGCATTAAGCCGCCCACGAGCAGAATATTGCCAGCAAAGGCCATGGCGAGCGCCAGTTGGCCCGGGAATGTGGATTTACATGTTTTCGCAAGCGTCACCGTGACCGCTATAAAGACGACGCCACAGATGATTGCGCCGGTTTCATTGTCAATGATATCCGCCATCCCCAAAAATGCAATAATGAAAATGGATGCAAACCAGGCACCGACTCCTGAAAGGATTCTGATGTAGAGCGGATCTTTTAAGGTCTGTCCCGGCGTACTCATAGCTAAGGTGATGTTTTCGACATCACCAGGCCGGAGTAAATGGCTGACCTCGGGATGGCCCAGTAATTCTCCTAAGGTAATGGCAGCGTCTTTCATGGTGTGATCTCCTTTGCCATCTTTGCCGCGGTTCTCTTCAGCCAGAAGGCTGTCGCACTGACGACGCCGATAATGATCAGGGCGAATAACAGGAACATGAATTCTTCGCTGCCATTGTGACGATCCAACATGAGTTTGCCAATCAGCGTCAGCAGGATCAGGCAGGCATTCATCAGGATGAGCGCCAACGCAAGCATATCTCGGAGAATAGTGCGGTAGCACACGTAACCGCCCACGACGACTACGGGCCAGACTAGCGAATAAGTGGCAGGGCTGAAGTGTGGATGGTGGTTCATGCTTGCATCCAAAAGCAGGGCCATAGGAGGTATAGACAGGGAACTTAACAGGGCTACCAAAAGAATGCCTCGGAGCCATCTGCCTTCCAGATAACTAAATCCCTTTTTGATGGCTATTTCACGACAGATGAGAGCGATCCCATTCAGTGTTGCAATAAACAGACAGAGACATTCAACGTCTGCCGAATGGGTGGGTTCCAGAACCTGAACCCAGTAGAGTATGCTGCCCGTATTGACAAGGATGAGCCAGAAAAACCAGAGTGCGGCAAATTCTGATACAACAACCCACCCTAAGATCAGTGCAGCCCAGCCGACAAATAATTCAAAGGCATCGGCGCCCGTCTGGTAGGTTTGCCCATACACGGCCATCAGCACCCCCAGGAGCACCGAGGCGCTCAAAAGCAGTATCTTGCCTGTAATCTTGTGAAGGCCGAGCCAATAGGAACTTGCAACACAAGCTGCAACTCCTGCCTCGAGCAGACCGAGCTTCAAAAATTTGCCCATGGCCGCCCAGTTGTAGGCAAAGAAGAACATAATTCCTGAGAGAAGAAGGGCGCTCCCGAAGAACAGGAGGTTCCGTTCTGCCCACGCGAACCAGACAGCGGCAGGGCGCAAGGTCCTGAGCGCTGCATTGAAAGACTCATCAGTCAAACATCCATCCTGATGAAGTCTTCGAAGGGTCTTGATATCAATCGGCTGATCGAGTATTGAATCATTCATAATAATCAGTATTTATAATAACGGTAATATGCCAGATGCGACGGATCATGTCAAGAAAAGCATCCGGCCAAGCGCATCATATTTCTACCGCAAAAGCCGCAAAGAAGAGCGCAAATGTTCAGCCTGCCTCACGCATGGATACATGCACGGC
>JBAXCC010000422.1:0-2975 GCA_037141675.1 bacterium
AGCAGGAACCGTCATTGCTTGCCAGCTGCACCAATCCGAGGATCGGATAAAAGGTGCGCTCCCAAAAAAACTCCGTATCGACTGCAACCGCTTCCAAGGCCAGAAGCTCTGTTACAACCTCTTCAAGTCGTTTCGCCGTTGTAATCAGTTCCACTTTATGCCCCGTGTTCGTCCTGTCATCCATGTTATTCCGTCTCTCTCTACAGTTACCTGGTATCCCTTAAATATCTAAAATCAGGTTTTCTTGTTTACGTGTAAGTAGTTTTGCATATTTCGGATATGTTAGCCACAAAAAAGGGTGGTATCCGGAGAGCAAATCAGGTATAGTTTTAAATAATTCTTCGATACAGAACTGGCGGAAGCGCAACGACGAGTTGTGCGTGGGTTGACACCACAAGGGACTGTATCGTATACCTGCCGACCGCCTGGGCGCCCTGATGAATGTCATAAGAGACAAGGAGTACGCTCAGAATGAAGATAACGGCAGCATTCGACAAAGCCTGGCAAGGCTTCAATACCGGATCTTGGCAGCAGGCCATTGAGGTCCGCGATTTTATTCAACGCAATGTGACCCCGTATGAAGGAGATGAATCCTTTCTTGTGGGGCCGACATCCCGTACGCAGGCCCTGAATCTCAAGTTTCAGGAGCTGTTGCGTCAGGAAGCCCAACGGGGCGGCGTACTGGATGTCAATGTCAATGTGGTCTCCTCGCTCCTTACGTATGCGCCGGGTTATCTGGACCGTGAGAATGAACTTATTGTAGGGTTGCAGACCGAGAAGCCGCTCAGTCGCGGCGTCAATCCCTTCGGCGGTTTGCGTCTGGCGCGTCAGGCGTGTGCGGCCTACGGCTACACCCTGGGCGAAGAGGTGGAGCGGGCGTGCGCCTATCGCACGACCCACAATGACGGCGTGTTTCACGTCTACAACCCTACCATGCTGCTCCTGCGCAAGCATGGGTACATCACAGGACTTCCGGATGCCTACGGCCGCGGCCGTATCATTGGCGACTATCGGCGCGTCGCCTTGTACGGGGTTGACGCACTCATCGCGGCCAAGCAGGACGATAAGGATAAGCTTGCGGCCGCAACCATGACCGAAGAGACGATCCGTCGCTGCGAGGAGTTGTGGAAGGAGATTGATTTTCTTCAAAAACTCAAGGAGATGGCTGCTGCGTACGGACTTGATATCTCCGTTCCTGCCCGCACCGCGCAAGAGGCCATGCAGTGGCTCTACTTTGCCTACTTAGGCGCCATCAAAGAGCAGAATGGCGCGGCCATGTCCCTCGGACGCGTGAGTTCGTTTATCGATGTCTACATGGAACGTGATCTCCGCAGCGGTTTGATCGATGAAGCTCACGCCCAGGAGATTGTCGACCATTTCGTCATGAAGTTGCGCATGGCCCGTCAACTTCGGACCCCCGAGTATAACGACCTCTTTGCCGGCGATCCGATGTGGATCACCGAGGTGCTAGGGGGGATGGGCGAGGACGGGCGTACCTTGGTGACGCGTACCAGCTACCGCTTCTTGAATACGCTCTACACGCTCGGACACGCGCCCGAGCCCAATCTCACAATCTTGTGGTCCAAGAACCTGCCTGCCTCATTTCGGCGTTACTGCGCAAAGGTCAGTATCGAGACCGACTCGATCCAGTATGAGAACGATGACCTGATGCGTCCGCGGTATGGCGATGATTACGGGATTGCCTGCTGCGTCTCGGCCATGAAGATCGGTAAGCAGATGCAATATTTTGGCGCGCGCTGCAACTTGCCCAAGGTGCTGCTGCTCGCGATCAATGGTGGCAGGGATGAGGACTCCGGCGTGCAGATCGCGCCGGAACGGCCTTTGTTGGCAGCTGCAACGCTGAATTATGACCAGGTGAAGGAACAGTTCCAGTTTTATTGTGACTGGCTCTGCGAGTACTATGTCAATACCATGAACATCATCCACTTCATGCACGATAAGTATGCGTACGAAAAGTTGGAGATGAGCCTGCACGACACGCAGGTGGAGCGCTTCATGGCATTCGGCTTGGCAGGTCTGTCGGTCATGGCGGACAGCTTCAGCGCGATCCGGTATGCCCGTGTCACGCCTGTGCAGGATGCACGCGGACTGGCTGTCGATTTTAAAACAGAGGGCGACTTCCCCTGTTACGGAAATGATGATGCGCGGGTCGATGGCATGGCGAAAGAGCTCGTAACCTCTTTTGAACAGGGGCTGAAAAAACATCCCACGTACCGCGACTCCATACACACCCTTTCCGTATTGACGATTACCTCGAATGTGGTCTATGGCCGCGCGACGGGTGCAACTCCGGATGGCCGCGCAGCAGGCAAACCCTTTGCTCCAGGTGCAAACCCCATGCACAATCGCGACGGGCGCGGGGCATTGGCCTCGTTGAACTCCGTGGCTGGAATCTCATACGACAGTTGCCGTGACGGGATCAGTTGCACCTTTACCATCACGCCTGAAAGTCTCGGACCAGCGATGTCAGACCAGACTGCCAACTTGACTCAAATCCTTGACGGCTATTTCGGACAGTCTGGTCATCACCTCAATGTGAATGTCTTAAACCGGAAGCAACTGTTGGAGGCGCAGGCGCATCCCGAGCGTTTCCCACAACTGACGATTCGCGTCTCCGGTTATGCGGTGAACTTTACGCGCCTGAGTCGCAAACAGCAGGACGAAGTGATCGCGCGAACCTTTCATGCCGGCCTCTAAATGAACTGCTCATCATGGTTTTTAAGAAAAATAGCTTCGTGTTTTTTCGCAAAAACCGCTATAAGAGCGCAAATGGTCAGCCTGCCTCACGCATGGATACATGCACGGCAGAGCGACCATTTGCGCGGAAAGAAAGATTGTGTTGTTGGTGATAACAGTAAACATGAATCTCTTTATGTTGGGTACCCTTATATCCCTCTGAGCGGCTATCCATTCCGCCGTCCGTGTATCCACGGGTGAGGCGGATGAGATAGCCG
>JBAXCC010000423.1:0-2965 GCA_037141675.1 bacterium
ACGAAAAGCTCGTCTTCGGAAACAGCTACATCATCCCGAAGCCGTTTGATCGTCGCCTCTATGTCGAGGTCTCCTACGCCGTTGCAAAGGCTGCTGTCGAGTCAGGCGTAGCCCCGGCTACAGATCTGGCCGCGCTCAAGGCGAGCCTGATCGAGCGTAACGCCGCACGCTCATAAGAGAGAAATAGCAATAACTATAAAGCCTGGCCTTACCCGCCAGGCTTTATTTTTTGATAATGGAGTCGAGGGCCAGTTTCGAGTTTTTACTCGACATCAGGCGCAAGTCGCACAGCTGAGGCATTTCCGGCCGTGAGGCTGGCTCCTTATGTGTGTTGCCCAATCAATAAAAACACCAGCTCCTTTTGCTGAAAGCAATCACCAGGACAGGACTGTTTGATTGATGCCTGGGGCGGTGATCGGCCAACAAAGGGTGCGTCCGTCCTTCAACACTGCCTCCAGATAATATTCAACACAACCCTGCGATTGCGCCGGCATCGAGACGCGATACGCCTGCCGGGCACGATGTGAGGCCTGCAGCTTCTCGAAGCGGTCCGTACCGAGGACACGCCAGCAGAGATTGATACCCTGACAGGGCGCCTCCGAGAGCACGAAGGCGCGGATCTCCTGCGGCTCGCCGATATTCGCCAGCGTCCGAGGGGCTGAAACAAAGATTCGCGGTTCTCCACGATAAGCCGTGCGGATGGAGGCATCCGCCGGCAAGGGTTCGCCAATAAGCTTGGCGATGGAAGCGTCCTGACCCGTCACAATCCGGTGGCGGTTGCCGCTTTCGATACTGGTGATGGTTCCGATATCGCCAGCCGTCTTGGCGGAGGCGACCAACGTGGCGATCAGTTCTTCGTAGCTCCGCGCAATCGCCAGGCGCAACGGTAGGATTTCCTTTCGTACCTGCAGTGGCTTCTCCTTCGCATCTGGCAGCGCTTGGATCTCTTTCAACTTCGCTATTAGGCGCTGCGCCTGAAGCCAGGTTTGCACGCGCAGTTTTGAGGCGCGTAGCAGGTTCAGCCAATAATCATAACGCTCTAGGTTGCCAGCGCCCTGGATGCGCGGACGCAGTGCTTCCAGTGCGGCCAGCGGTGCGAAGTATTCGGAAATCATGGCGTCGGTCGTGTGACTGCCGCCGTTGATCAAATCGCCAATGCCCCGCCTGCAGCCGTCGAACTTCTGGAAGAGTCGGCCCGCCTCGGCCCCGGCTTCGCCGCCGAACATACCCCGGCCCCAATCGGACCAGAAACGCTGCATGTCCACCGGAGCGGTTGCAATGTCCGTCCGCCAACTAGCTTGCGCGAGCGCGGTGATGGTTGGTGCGATGGCGGCGGTGCGCCAATGAATCGCCATCATGCCCTCACACCCATAGCGCGCAGCATCCACGGCGTTGCTGATCATGCGCTCGGCAAAGAGCTTTACGTCCCAGCACGCGCAACAATGGGCGCCGGCCGTGCTGTCGTCCTCCGCCCAGCCAATCACCCACGTGCGGCGGTCCGACATCATGCCGTAGCTCTTGTCCACCGGGGCCGTGCCGACCGTTTTGTTGATGGAGGACATGGCCCACGCCTTGGGGGAGCGCTTGTCCGTCCAGAGGGGATCTTGCGGCACGCCAAGCAACCAGCCGGAGGTCGCGAAACTGAACGGCACCTGTACCGCTCTAGCGGCTTCTTGAATCAAGCCTAGATCGCGCTCGACGTTGGCGGCAGAGTCAACCTTCGAAACATCGGAACGAGGATCCCGTCGCAGCCAGCTCTCCGGCGTCCAGAACCAGTAATAATCCGTCGGCAGCTTGCGCATGATCCGGAGAAAGGTTCCCTCGTAGAGGCGCTGGATGACGGCTGGATCATCCGCTTTCAGACCCTTGGATTCCAGATGCGACGCCAGACCCGGTGCGACGCCCAGCGGAAGCTCCGTGCCCACGCAGGTCTTGATGCCGAGACGCCGCGCCAATGCGAAGGCTTTCTGCTGGAGATCGCCATACCGGTTGAACATCGCCGCCGCTGCATCTCCGGTCTTGGGCCAATCCAGACAATTGAGCATATAGTCGGGACCGTAGTCGTCCCCTTCAAACAGCAGGCCGGCACCCGAGGCATAGTTGCCAGTGGAAAAAGGCCTCACCGACCAACCCCTGCGGGTTGTGACCACGCCAGACTCATAACCGAAGAGGACATTGCCTTGCGCATCCACGTCCTCGGGCAGTCCGATCTACACATTTGCTTCGGGGCCGGCGGACTTGTTCCAACTCGGATAGGTGTGCAGGCCGATGAAGTTCAGCCGCATCTTGGCCATTTGGGTCAGTACGCTCTCGTAGTCCTGAAGATTCCACCAGTCAGGCCCCATCTGAAAATCGTGGAACGGCTGCAAACCGCGCAGGGCGAACTGGGGTTTACCCTTCTCATTCACCTCGGGCCACTCCCCGCTCAAACGTTCATCCGGCAGCACGTCGCCCTCCAACGAAAATCGGACGCCCAGTGCCTCGGTAAACCGGTAGGCGCCATATAACACGCCCACCTCGTCCCCGCCCACGATCCACCAAACCCGCTGACCACCCTCGGCTACGGTCTTGAGCGCGAACTGTTGTGGCGCCAGCTCCTTTCCAATATCGCCGCAACACTCGACGTCCTTGCAGGAGACGACAATACGGTCGCCCGCCTTCACGCCACGCTCCACCGGCAGCAAAGTACCGGTGCGCAGGTAGACGTAGCGTCGGACCTCGTTCGCCGCCAGCCGCTCCAACGAAGAGGGGACCTGCCGTAGAGCGATCACCTTGGGCGTCGCCCCGGCGCTTGCACCGCGAGCCTCAGCCCCGATACTTAACTCTGGAAACACCACAACACTCAATAGCGTCAGAGCAGCCTTCGGCGCAATCAGCCGTGTTGAAAAGAGTGCGAGCGTGTGTTTCATAGCAATGGAATATGAGGCAACCAAGATGACTATTTGGCGGCCTTCGTACTGGGCTT
>JBAXCC010000424.1:0-2949 GCA_037141675.1 bacterium
TCCCAAAGAAGGTCCGTTTTTAACTGGGGATCTGCTGGACCTTGATGGCAAGCGCTATGCGCTCACGCTCGCTGGCGGAAATAATGAAACTGTCAAGCCAGCGGAAGTACATCTGACATGGCCGCTGGCAGAGAGTCTCGTCGAAGACTTGCAAAGGTACTATGAGGCCCTCGGCGCACCGCCCGAGCACCTTTGCCTCGTGGGCTTCCCGGATGCAATCCCACAGGCGATTATTGGCAAGGGTGGCGTTGTTCAGGAAATGACCTCGGATCTGCCCTATTCAAATGCGGATGCCGACCCGTTCGCCGAGATCGGCGTGGCGCGCGTCATCGGAGAGAACGTGTCATTCGCGACGCTCTTCGCCAGTCGCGTCCTGACCTATACGTCGCTGCTCGATGCGGAGTGGATGAACCGGGCGTGTCAGGCTCGCTGGGAGAACACGTATGCGAAGCAATTTGAGAACGTCGGGTTTGATGCGTCATACCTGCACACGAAGGAGAACCTGAAGTGGCTTGTTCCTCCGACGGAGGGCAAGAAGGGCAAGCGCGCAAACACCTTTGATCAAGACTCTCCTCTAGCGCATTGTGCTGCGCTGACGCACATGGATCACTCGTGGTGGCATGAGCTCGGACATACATTCGCGTGGGACGCGGAGGTGCTCCTGGCACCCGTAGTCATCGAGTCAGGCGGTTGCCTCACGGCGGCTCTTGACCGTGAACCAGACTATCGCTCTGTAATCGCGCGCATGCTCAGAAAAGGCGCAGTCGCGTTCAGCGGCAATGCGCGGGAAGGCTGCGCACCGCAGGAACTTCAGCGCATGGAATTCTGGAACGGCGTCCTGACCGGACAGACGCTCGGCCAAGCGCATCGCCGTTCGATCAACAGTGCGCTCGTAACGATCCAGGATAAGAAGGAGAATACGGGGGGCACCTACTGGTATCAGCTTCGCATCCGCACGCAGTTCGGTGATCCTGCCTTTGTCATGCGCGTACCCTCTCCGCCGCGTTCAGCGCCTGCTTGCGTTACGGTGAAGGGGGAGACGGTAACAGTCCATGCGCCTGCGCAGTGGTGGCCGATGAAGATGTACGTTCCCGAAGATTGGAAGCAATGGGCGGGCAAGGATCTGTTCGCGCTACGCGGTGCCGGCACGTATGCGCTTCGCCAATGGTGTGGACAGCAATATGACAGAGAAGAGACCTTTATGACTGCGGAGTTTACGACGCGCCGCCGTGTCGCAAAGATTGCGCAAGTTCAGAACCCGCCTGCGCCGCTCGGCTGGAACGGTTCCTATTACGTCGACGAGCATGCCGATGGATCAAGGACGTATCGCTGGGCTGTTCGTGTGGCTGACTTTGACCAGCCCAAGGGAAGCATGGTCAACGCAATCGAGCGCCTCGATTATCAAATCACATATCAGTAGTAGCACTGGAATGTTGGAATATGGGAATGTTGGAATACTGGAAAACCGGAATATTGGAATATGGGAATGTTGGAATACTGGAAAACAGGATATTGTCTCTGGAGGGCCACGCTCTGTCGTGGCCGGACGCGACAGAGCGCGTCCCTCCAGCATCCTTTCAATATTCCATTATTCCAACATTCCATTCTTCCAGTAAATAAAAGGGATAAGACTCATGGCTATGAATACAGTGAAATTTTGGTTGATGCTTGTTGGTGCTCTTTCAATATCGGTTTCTGCGGCACCTGTGGCTCAGCCGCTGGTGATTGCCGAGAAAGACCTTTCCATTGACGGGGAACTCGGTTCCTTTAGCGCGTCATGGAAGGTCCAGTCTCCTGAACCCAACCTGATGCTGGCCACCCTCACGCTGACAGCCCCGCAGCCAGCCACCCCGCCGCCGCTCTCGGTGAAGTGGAAATTTCCGGCAATCGACCTAGCAGGGATCTGGGTTTCGGATAACACGAAACAGAACTTCGACCATCAGGGGATAGGGGTCGAATCACGGGCTGTTCTGCGTGCACCTGTGCTGATGCTGCTCGGACCGGATGATGGCAACCGGCTGACCGTCGCGCTCTCCGATGCCTTGCGCCAAGTGAAACTCCACTGCGGGGTCAAGGAGGAGGATGTGAACATGTATGCCGAGGTGAAATTGTTTGGCGGCAAACAGCCGCCGCTCCAGAAATATCAGGTGACCTTCAGGATTGATACGCGCACACAGCCGTATTACAAGGTCCTTCGCGACACGGCGCGATGGTGGGCGGCGCAGGATGGCTACACCCCGGCGCCAGTGCCAGAGGCAGCGCGTGTGCCGCTCTATTCGACGTGGTACAGCTATCACCAGAGCGTTGATCCGGCCATCATCATCAACGAGTGCCGCCTGGGCGGTGATCTCGGACTCGAGGGCGTGATCGTCGATGACGGATGGCAGACCCTCGATAGCAGCCGCGGCTATGCCTTCACCGGGGACTGGAAGCCCGAGCGCATTCCGGAGATGAAACGCTTTGTCGACGGGGTCCATGCGCTCAAGCAAAAATTCATGCTCTGGTATTCCGTGCCCATGGCGGGTGAAAAATCTGTCGCAGCCAAGCGCTTCGAGGGTAAGACGCTCGCGTTCAGCAAAGGCCTGCGCGCGCATGTTCTCGATCCGCGCTACCCGGAGGTGCGCGAATATCTCATCGGGCTCTATGAAAATGCTGTGCGCGAGTGGGGCATCGACGGACTCAAACTGGATTTCATTGAACTCTTCGGGCCGCAGAACAACACCGTGTTCACGGCTGAGAACGGTCGTGATATTGCCTCGGTCGACGAGGCGGTCGATCGCTTGTTCACAGACATCATGGCCCGGCTGCGGGCAATCAAGCCAGACATCGCCATAGAATTCCGCCAGCCGTATAACGGTCCGCTGATGCGCAAATACGGCAACATGCTGCGCGGTGTAGATTGTCCAAATGCCGGACCGGTCAACCGCAAGGAGATCATTGACCTGCGAC
>JBAXCC010000425.1:0-2921 GCA_037141675.1 bacterium
GTCCAAGTGAGCCGCGGACGACGCTGTCCTCATTCTCCAAGACCGAGAGCATGGCCGGAATGAGCAACGCCATGTCGACACCCGCCAGGGAGTCAGCGAGGATACTGCTGCGCGGGGTGCGGCTGCCTGGGAAGGGTTGGAACAACGCTACGGCGGCACCGCGCTGGTTCATTCGACGCGGGTCAGCCGGGTTCGGCGTCACAGCCATGCGCAAGAGATCGTTCACGCTGGCTTTGCGGGCTTCAGGACCCAACTCCGCCAACGCCACGCACGCCAGACTCTGCAACCACGGATCAGGATCTTTGAGCAAGGCACGCAACTGGGGTGCAGCCGCATCAGCCTTCGGTCCGAGAAAACAGAGTGCTTCGCACGCCCCGTAACGGGCCTCCGGGCTGGAACTGGCCAGCAGCTTCAGCAACGCAGGCACAAAATCACCCTCGCACCGGGTCAATCCATGGGCTGACCGTTTGCGCACCGCAGGCGACCAGTTCGACAAGCCGGCCAGCAACTGGTCTGGCGTGCGTCCGACGTAACCCTCACTCGCGACCGAATGGCTGTAGTCGCGTCCTGCGGCGATGACCTCCGCTGTTTCTTTTGCAGTCAAGGCCAGCGCCGAGCACGGCCTCTTGCCCGTCAGATAGAGGCTCTTCAGCGGCAGCGCATAGGCCAGCAAATAGGCGCCTGTGGAGTCCCAGCTCGTATACTTGCCATGTTCTTCCTCTCCGACCGGTGCCCCTTGATAACCAAAGTTGCCATCCCACTTCCGGGCCAGGTCATAGAACCAGGATTGCTCTTTCATGTAAGCGGCTGTGCCCAGCGGGCCGCTGCGGGAGACACCCGGCATTGCCCACAACAGGTTGAAGAAATTGCCCGTGTGTCCACGTTCGCGTTCGGAATAAGCCGCCGTGGACATCTTGGCGTAGAATAAAGTGGCCTCGCGGTCACCTAGCAGATCGAATAAGACCGCTGCGCTGGAACATTTTCCGTTGTCTTCATGTCCCGGCCAGGGCTGATGGTCGCCGTAAGGAATAGCGCCCTTGTTGACGAACCAGCGCAGGAAGTTCGCCGACTTGCCAATCGCGCGGTTGAGTTCAGGATCCTTCACGCCAGCTTGGCGGGCCAGTACCATCGAGACGGACAGGCTGAGGCCTGGCTGGTTCATCGCGCCATAGCCATTGAGGTTGCCGTCCGGGCGGGCGAACTTGTGGCCCCAGAGGCCCACCATGCTCTGGCCCTTGGCAGCCTCCAGCGCCATACGTTTGACACCCTCGAGCACCGACGTGTCGCCTGTGGCGATGACATACTCAGCTAAGAAAATGTTCGCATAGCCGTAGAACCACGTGGCCATGCTGTCGGTCTCGTAGACAGCCGCCTTCTTGGCATACTCGGCAAGCATTGGCCTGTACTCCGGCTTGCCAGAGGCGAGCAGGACCAGGGCATTGAGATCGCTCGGAATCGAGACATTGCCCAGCCCCTTTTTCGCGATGGCTTTGCAGCCGAGGTCAAAAATTTTCTTGGATTTTGCACAGTCATACGGAGCCGCATCGCTGTAGGCACCCATGACGGCCAGCTTCAACTCGACCTGCTCCGCCTTGCCAGCGCGCCAGCGGATAAGCTTCAGCTTGCCAGCAGCCTTCTCCTCTTCGGCGGCAGTGATAGCACTCGCGAACTGTTTACGGGCGTCATCAGAAAAGTTCTTACCACCAACACCCAAAATGACATCGTCTTTTTTCAAAATCCCGTCAGCAGGTGAACCCTTGTCCACGGCTGTCACCAAAATCTGGCGTGCCTCCGCAGTGGTGCCCGCCCAGGCATAGATCCATCCGCGCGCGCCGGTCGGCCCCAAGTTCCAGTCGTGGCTCTCATCTGTTTTACCACCCTGCGTGAAATCAGGAGGCTGCTGTTTTGCCTGTTTGCCCTTCCCTGCGGCACTCGCAATCATGACCGTGCCACATATCATGAGGCCACTCAACAGGATGCTCACATTTGAATTCCATTTAAAGCGCTTCATTTTTTTACCTCTTTCTGTGTTGTCCGTCCCGCTTCAGCCATGGCTTCGGCAAAGGCCTTGCCGATTTGCCCAAGAATTTTGGATGAGCCTAAGTAGTGGAACCCAAAATTGGATTTCCCTGCTTTCAGTATTTCGATTTCACGGGCGGTGACTTTTTCTTTTTCGGCCTTGTTCCCCATCCGCTCATCAATGCCAGCCAGTTCACTGTCCCAATACTTCTCCGTCAGGACCGCCGTCACATTCCCTTTGAACTCCGGCAGTGACGCAGGTGCTGCCATGGCGTCACGAAAGTGCTGATGGACGCCTTTGTACCGTGGTGATGTATACAGAGCTGTCGGCCCGCCGACGCCCATGACACCGATCACGACATGCATGTTCGGGGCATCGAGGTCCTTGCGCACATCGCGGATGAGCGCCGCGAACAGGTCGCTGTAGAGGTCATAACCGCCCGGCTTGTCGCGATTCGGATAGACTGTCCCGTTCACCATATCATTCCATCCCTGAAACCAGACAAAGCCAGCAAGCTCGTATTTCTGCTCAGCGTCGTAGCCTGGGTAAACCTTCTTGATGTCCTTGAGCACAGTCTTCACATGCTCAATCATCAGACGATAGTACTCTCCTGTTTCTTTGCCGCTCTTTTTTGCGCCGCTGGGCGACAGGAAGTCCGCGTACAGGCTCTTCCCACCCCAGGCAGTCTTGATAATCAGGATCGGTTCGTTGAGTTGTTTCTGCAGATAAATACCGAAGGTGAATTCAGGACCGATTTTGGGCTCCTTCCCCTGCGACCCGTAATCAACGGTCAGCTTACCCTGCTTCACGATGTTGCCTTCTTTGCCGCCGGTCATGTAGGATATCCACACGTTATCACACACCACCGGTGTGCCATCTGCCTTGCGCATCTCCTTGAGCA
>JBAXCC010000426.1:0-2900 GCA_037141675.1 bacterium
GAACGGATGAGGGCGAAGGTAAAGGCGGGCGTCCAGATCTTCTCCCCCATCGTCAGGGCTTCGACGAGTATTTCACCGGCTTCATGCAGGACTACACCGCCTCCCACGCGCTTGATGGCACACCCTATCCCGATGCGCCGCGGGAGGTCACGGAGAAGGGTTGCCGCGTCGTGCTACAGACTGAGTGGGCGCTCCAGTTCCTCAAGCGCCGCGCCGCTGAAACTGCGAACCGGAAACCCTTCTTCCTGTACCTCGCCTACATGGCCCCGCACACGCCGCTGGAGTTTCCCAAGCCATGGATTGACCACGTGCCGAAAGAGTTGCCACGCGAGCGGCGATCCGCCCTCGCCCTCATCGCTGCCATTGACGATGGTGTCGGTCGCGTCCGCCAGCAGCTCAAGGAAATGGGCCAGTCGGAAAACACGCTTATCTTCTTCCTCGGCGACAACGGCGCGCCACTCGGAACAAAATGGGATGGCTCGGTCAATCTGCCCATGCGCGGCCAAAAAGGCATGGTCAGCGAGGGCGGCATCCGTGTGCCATTCGTCGCTGCATGGCCGGGGAAAATCCCCGGAGGTCAGGTTTTTAAGCATCCTGTCATCAGCCTTGACATCGCGGCCACGGCCATCGCTTCCGCTGGCCAGCCGACCGCACCGGAGCTCGATGGCGTGGACCTGCTCCCGTACGTGACGGGAGAAAAAAAGGAACCCCCGCACCAGACACTCACCTGGCGCTGGGTGGATCAGGCTGCGATTCAGGAGTTCCCGTATAAACTCATCGTGCTCGGACGGGTTAAGCCGATGCTCTTCGACATCGGCACGCCCGAAGGCGAAGACTGCACCCGCGAACTCAGCGTCCAACAGCCCGAGATCGCCAAGCGTCTTCACGCCAAACTCGATGTCTGGCTGGCCACGCTGAAACGGCCCGGCACGCCTCAACCGATAGCCGACCATCGGAAAAGTTTCTTCATCCAGTCCGACATTCTGCCCGATAAAGCTGGAGACACTCAAGAATGAAAACTACGTTCCTCTTCCTCTTGCCGATTATTGCTGTCTCCACGCTTCGCGCTGCGGATGACATTGCCGTACCGCCGCCGGAACGGATTCTCGCCTCGTTGCGGCGGGATCATCCGCGTGTGATGGCACGGCCGGAAACGTTTGGTGCCATCAAGGCGTTGATCGCGCAAGGCGGCCAGCCTGCGGCTATCTATGCCAGGGTCAAGAAGTCCGCCGACAAAATTCTGACCGCCCCGTTGCCGAAATATGAGAAGCCCGACGGTAAACGCCTGTTGAACGTGAGCCGTCAGGTGAAGGACCGGGTGATCGCGTTGGCGCTGCTCTATCGGCTGGACGGTGACCCGCGTTACGCACAACGGGCGTGGCGCGAACTGGAAGCCGCCGCCCAATTCAAGGACTGGAATCCGTCCCACTTCCTTGATACGGCAGAGATGACGTATGCGTTCGCGATCGGCTACGATTGGCTCTACGATTGCTGGACGGAAGCACAGCGGAAGATCCTGCGCGAGGCAATCGCCACGAAGGGGTTGCGCGAGGGTCTCAAGGTGTACGACAGCACGAATCGAGGCTGGGCGGCAGGAGCGGGCAACTGGAACCAGGTCTGCAATGGAGGCCTGCTCAGCGGCGCGCTGGCCATCGCCGACTCGGAACCGCAACTCGCCGCGCGCATCGTTCACGAGGCGGTGCGCAGCGTGCCGCTGGCGATGAAACAATATGCGCCCGACGGCGCCGGTACGGAAGGCGTCATGTATTGGGGATACGGCTCGTACTTCAACATCGTTCTATTGTCGTCGCTCGAAACCGCGCTCGGAACTGATTTCGGCCTCGCGCAGGTCGGCGCGTTTGGCTTGAGCGGTTATTACCAGCTTTACATGTGCGGCGCCGACCGTGTTCCGTTCAACTTTTCTGATTGCAGTCTTGGCAAGGTTTCCGAGGCGCAACATTTCTGGTTGGCACGAAAGTACAATGTGCCGGTGTTCAGTTGGTTCCGCCTCAGCGCCCTTGAAAATACACATAACCGTGGCTGTGAGGAAGACTTGCTCTGGTTCGACGCGCGCGGAAGAGGAATGAATCTCCAGTCATTGCCGCTCGACCGTTATTTTCGCGGAGCCGAGTGTGCTGCGCTGCGCAGTTCGTGGGAAAATAACGCACTCATCGTCGGCATCCAGGCCGGTAATTCGATGAACCTCCGTGGACACCGGCATCTTGACCTCGGCAGTTTCATCGTGGACGCGCTCGGCGAACGCTGGATCATGGATTCCGGCACGGAACATGAAACCTATATGAAACACCAGAACGATAACCCCGACCACGCCTATTACCGGATTCGGGCGGAAGGCCACAACCTGCCGGTGCTCAACCCGAATAAAGGGCCGGACCAAAACCCGAAGGCGGTTGCGAAGTTTGCAAAGTTCGAGTCCACTCCGGGGCAAGTCACGGCCGTTGTGGAGCTGACCGCAGCGTATAAGCCGCAGGCGCGAAGCGCAACGCGCACGTTCACGATGCCAGAACGAAAACGGCTGGTCGTGACCGATGAAATGCAGATAAAGAAACCGTCCGAACTCTGGTGGTTCCTCCATACGGAAGCCGAAGTCGCCTTGAGCAACAAAGGACGGACGGCCACGTTGAGTCGGAATGGTAAGAGCTTCCTTATCCGCCTGGAGGAACCGGCCGAGGCGGCGTTCACGGTGATGGACTCCAAACCGTTACCGTCTTCGCCCAACCCGTCGCAATCGAACAATAGCGGCCGCAAACTCGCCATTCACCTCAACAACGTCCAATCCATACATATCCGCGTGGTGTTGGAACCTCGCCTGTAACTTGGAGAATTGCCTTATTGCGTGATTGCCTTATTACCGCTTCGCTTTCGGCATTCGCCGAATG
>JBAXCC010000427.1:0-2891 GCA_037141675.1 bacterium
AACCAACTGAGCTAATCCCCCAAGCGGCAAAAAGTGGGCATACTTTAGTATAATTTGTGTCCAATGTCAATTATGGACTTACGATAATACTGGAATACGTATCGTAAAAATACTTTTTCGCAAAGAGCGCAAGTTGGGTGAAGGACGGAGTGCCTCTCTTTCGCTAGCGCTCATCGATCCCGTCCGGCGGCTGCCGGAGCGGGCTTCAAGTGAGCGTTCGCACTGCGCGTATACGCTTGTGCTCTGCGCATACTTGTTGTCCCTCGCAAATCCATGGATACATGGGGGCACAGCTCGTACTTCACCCAGCATCCAATAAACAATGACACGCAGGTGCTTGCACGAGATAAGCCCCGGCGGTACCTGTCCTCCGTAGCGTATTCGCGTAGGAGGATTCCGCCACTTGCGGGGGCTTTCCGTGCAAGCACCTAATAGCGATCTTCGCGAAAAACATATCTTGTTCAAGAGAAATGCCTATTTTTCAGTAATGCTAATGCGATGGGTGACAGGAACCAGAGCTGCCTTGATAGCGGCTGCGAGGGGTTCGCGTATGGCTTCGGTACGTTTAACGGCTGCCTCCATGTCCTGCTTTCCTTCGGCGCAGTGAAAGACTTTTTTGATTTGCTCGGTTTCATACGTCTGTTTGGCAAGCACGGCTTTATTGACCTTGGCAAAGGCTTCAGAGAAGGGATTGATTTGGAAGTCGTCACCCAGGTTGATGCCCTTAGCCAGTTGCGCGGCTGTGTAGGTGCGGCTCTCGGTACCCCAGGTCACGGTATAGTTTGCGGCAGTGCCGTTTGCCACGATCAGAGTCAGTCGGTTAAGCTCCTGGTTGAAGGGCACGAGGGTCATGCCGGACCGAATGCTGTCATCGCTGTTGAGTGCCCCGGCAGCGCAGAAGGGATATCGGGTGCTGGTCACCACGACTTCGTTGTTGGCGAAAGCATCAACCGTATGTCCTGTTGTTGCGCTTGCTTTTTTGGCAGCCAGATCGACGGTGATGGTCCCTAAGTTGCCATCCAGCCCCATCGCCTTCAAATAGGCGTATGCCATCACGAGTTGTCCAGCCCACTGGGGATGCACACCATCACCACCGGCGATATTATAACCCTCGCCATATTTCTGCCTGGCTGCAGCGGAGGCCGTGAACATAGGCCAGAAGACATCAGCGAAGCGCACTTCCTCCTTGGCCGCGATCTCGACATCGATATTGCGCAACGCGCAGAGGTGGAGGTTGTGTTGTTCCAAGGTGCCGGAAGCGCTCTTGACCCAGGAGGCCACCTTGCCGACGCACCCGGGCGAACCGAGGATCACACGGGCGCCAGCCTCCTTGAAGCTCTTTACTACGCTGGTGTAGCGGTCGCGGTACCAGGTGGCATTGGCCTCGTCGTAGGGCCGATACTTGTAGTCGTTCATGCCATAGCAGGTGGTTGCGAGGGTGGGTTTGAAGCGCAGGCAGTCATTGTTCATGCGCTTGAGGAACCCCTCCGCTGTTTCGCCGCTCCAGCCATACTGACGGACCGTGACATTCAACTCTGGCACACACACCGTCAAATAGGTTTCAATGATACACCCGTACTTCTTCTGTTCGGTGATGGAGTCCCCGCAGATTGCCAGCCGGTCATTGGCTTTAATGATCAACGGACCAGGAGCAGGCGCCTTGAGCGGTTGAAATTGAGCAAATGCCGCATCCGCGGGTTTAGCTTCGTATTCAGCGCTGTAAAGGGCTGTGGTCAGGGAGATGGCTGCAAAGATGCTCAGCAGCCACGATTGACGGATTAAAGACGATGTTGACATGTTGATACTCCAGTTACTGCTTATGGTTTTATTCGGTTTTTAAATTCTCACTCAACGTTTTCCTAGACAGCATAGAATATCAGGTCATCATGTACAACAAAATAGTGTCATTGCAGAATTTGGACATGAGCCCGCCGGCCGGGGTTCCACAGTAGCAGTTGGCAGTTATTACCCCGGGAATAAACGAAGGTATAACTTCTTAAATTAAGAGTTAATTGTTAATAGTTTAAAGTTCCAAACGCTTAACGCTGAACGCCCAACTCGTAACGCTCAAATTATAGTTGACAATAAGGGTTACACCCGATAGCAGTAATTGTTAAATCGTCGATCTTTTTTACAAATCAACCGACAGTAATTAACTCACGGGAAGTACCGTTTTTGCCTGTCTCGGCCTTCTGTTCCTGCTCATTCCGGCACTCGTAGGCAGGCTGTAGCTTAAAAAAAACACTCACATTTCGAGGCGTGTGTAAACGGTTATTCTTCCTGAAAACGCCCATTTCTGTTGGTTCTTCTCTCGTCCCTTCCTCCTGACTACTTCCTCCTTGGCGAGATTCATTTCAGCTAATCGAGCGCTGGCCCTCAAAAGCAGGTTACGAGGTGGAGTGTGCCTGTGACGGAGAGCAAGGTCTGCGGGGCTTAGATAGCGAACATGTTGCCCTGATTGTCATCGACATCTTCATGCCAGGGAAAGAAGGGTTGGAAACGATAACGGCAATTCGCAAAATAAATAGTAACATTCCGATCATCGCCATGTCAGGAGGAGGACCCTGTGGACCTCATCTATACCTGAAGGCGGCTTTAACGTTAGGTGCCGATTCCGCACTTCAAAAGCCGTTTGAAAAAGAACTGCTATTATCGACTATTCGAACGTGCCTTTCTAAAACCGAACCTGTGATTGACGATCACAGATACTAGCCTGCATTTTGACTGAACACCACTCCTGGATAGTACGCCGCCCTCATGTAGCTGGCTGTGGCATCGGACCAGCGATTCTCATAGGATCTTTGCACCCGGGTTCATTTCCAAACTGATCTGCAGTGTGCTGAGTCTGGCCTCACTCTAGTCATTTATTAACAAGCATTGCGGCCACATCG
>JBAXCC010000428.1:0-2889 GCA_037141675.1 bacterium
CTCTTTTTTGTCTCTTTTTTTACTTTTTCGTAAATAAAAACGCTTTAACCCATACATTAATTTCCAGAGGGGCCGATGTAATGGGCACGCTAGATGGCGTCATCGGGGAGCATTCGACTTTTTCATAGAATACGCCTCAGATATGGAATTCCATTCCCCCAATGGCATCATGCCCAATAATAACGTCACTCAACGCCCTATAACACGCCGGCGAAGAGGCGAGCTGTAAACGAAGAATCGCTACAAAAAATCCATGCAGACTCTTCCATTGGGGAGGCTACTGTGCTACACTAAAAAAAATTGAAACAGGAGTTTTATCATGTCCACAGTTCTAAAGCGAATCATAAAAGCGTGTTTTGGGTTAATCCTTGTCTTGGTCATTCTTCTGATAGCAGCATTCTTCTGCATCAATACAATTGTGAAACAGAGCATCAATACAGGCGCGCCTAAACTTCTCGGTGTCAACACGCATGTTGACATGGTGAACATAAAGCCTTTAAGCGGCATTATACACCTCAAGAATCTGACACTCGCCAATCCGGAAGGCTATACTAAAGACAAATGCCTTTTCGCTGTCAACGAGTTCTATGTCAGCATCAACATGGCCTCGATCTTCTCAGACACCATCAAGATTCACAAGATCCTTATCAATGCACCAGGGTGTACGTATGAAATTAAGAACGGGACCTCGAATATCGATGCATTGATCGCGAAGCTCAACAAAGGAAAATCCGCACCGCAAGGAAAGAAAACCGAACCTCAAGCGTCACAGCAACGTCAGGAGAAGAAAGCTGGCAAGAAAGTCATCATCGACGAGGTTTCAATCAACGACACCAAACTCGCCTATTCCTCAACCGTGACCGCGGGACAGTTTCTCACCATACCCATTGTCTCGATCACCCTCAAAGACATCGGGAAGAAGAATGGAGGCGAAACCTTGGGAGACGCACTCACGCAGATCATGAATGCGCTGCTCAACAGTATCAACTCAGCAATCTCTGGACTTGGCGATCTCGTGGGTTCCACAGCCAAGGGCGCAACGGATGCCGCGAAAGCTTCATCAGATGCGCTAAACGCCGGCGTGAAGGATACGACGAAAGCTGCAGGAGCTGCTCTTGATAGCGTCGGCGGACTTTTCAAGTCCAAGAAAAAATAAGCGAATGAACAGCGATAAACCCTTGAACACATTGAGCACGCAAAGCGTCAAGCGGTTGCCACTCTACTTGCGTATCCTGTCGGAAATGCGTGATGCTGGAGATGAATACGCATCAAGTGCGGTGGTTGCGGAACAGCTCAATTTTGATCCGATTATGGTGCGAAAGGATCTGGCGGGGTGCGGGGTGACGGGTGTGCCGCGCAAGGGGTTCCTGATCGCTGATCTTTGTAGGGAAGTCGAGAGGATTCTCGGTTGCAATGTCACCTGTGAAGCTATCATGGTTGGCGTGGGCAAGCTGGGCGCCGCATTGCTTGGGCATTCCGGCTTCGAGCAATACGGCATCCAGATTGTCGTGGCCTTCGATCTGAAGCCTTTGGAGGTCAACCGAGTGGGCATTCCTGTTTATTCGATGCAAAAACTTGAAGAGGTTGTCGCGAAGACCAAAGCTAAGATCGGCATCTTGACGGTTCCTGCTGATGTTGCCCAGTCGGTTGCAGACCGCATGATTGCCGCAGGCATCAAGGGCATCTGGAACTTTACCCCTGTTCATCTAAAAATTCCAGAGGGCGTCATCGTGAAGCGCGAAAATCTGGCCACCAGCCTCATCGTGCTTTCACATCGTATGCGCTCGGCTAAACTAATTTAACGGATTGCCCGTTATACCTTGCCGACCCAGCGACGCATGAAGTCCGCAACCGGCTGTCCGGACTCTACATGCCGCACGAGCGCACTGCCAAAGATGATGGCATCCGGACGGTCTGCCACTGGAATAGCATCCAGTTGTTCCGGACTTGAAAACCCAAATCCCAATGCAAGCGGAATACGGAAGGCCTGACGTGCGCGATGTAACGTGTCCGACAAATCTGGAGGAAACTCAGAGCGAACACCTGTGATACCCAAGACGGAAATCACATAGACATATCCTGTCGCCACTTCGGCATACGCTTTCATGCGTTCGAGCGAGGTGTTAGGCGCTACAAGGGCGATCAGATGGATGCCACAGGCGGAGAGCTGCTTCCGAAAGGGCGCATCCTCATCCAAAGGCAAATCGGGAATAATAAAGCCATAGACGCCCACTTCCTTAGCCTCCTTGGCAAGCCGCTCAAAGCCATATTGCAAAAACGGATTCAGGTAACCCATCAATACCAGCTTCGCCTTAAACTGTCCTTTGCGCTGGCGCAAACCTTCCAGGATACTTTCAAGCGTCACCCCGTTCTCGAGGGCCTTCATCGATGCCGCTTCAATCACAGGCCCGTCCGCCACAGGATCAGAAAATGGCACACCGATCTCAATGATGTCCGCACTATTCTCATCCAGTTCCTTGATATTCTTCCAGAAGGCTTCCACGGTCGGAAAACCAGCCGTCATAAAGGGGATCAGCATCATATTCCAAGTTCCTTTCGGATAATGTCCATATCCTTGTCGCCACGCCCGGACAGATTGACGACCACATTTGATCCCTTCACTAACTGACCCGGGTTGTCCAGGACCCATGCCAGCGCATGGGAGGACTCAAGCGCAGGGATGATGCCTTCCTCGTGGCAGAGGGCCTGAAAAGCGGCCAAGGCCTGTCGGTCGATCACCGGATGATATTCGGCCCGCTTCGTCGCTTGCAACATGGCATGTTCAGGTCCGACGCCCGGATAGTCCAGCCCCGCAGAGACCGAGTGTGAAGGCTCGATCTGACCGTTTCGATCCTGCAGCAGCATCGTATATTCGCCATGCAGGACACC
>JBAXCC010000429.1:0-2888 GCA_037141675.1 bacterium
ATGACTAAACTTACTCGTATCCTATCTCTCACACTTCTTCTCGCCGCAACCCTCTGCCAGGCATCATGGGACAAAAATGATGATGCGCTTGCCTATCAGGTCGACAACAAGAATGTTTGGCGCTTAAACTATTCCCAGACAAACGATACAAAGCCCCATTTTTCATTTCTAGCTCCAGTGGGCGGCCCCAATCTTGTCTGCATCAAACCAAAGGACCATGTCTGGCATTATGGCCTTTGGTTCTCCTGGAAGTTTATAAATGGCCTCAATTACTGGGAAGAGAAGAATGGAAAGTCAGAAGGTAAAACAGCGTGGGATAAGCCAAGCATTCAGACAAAAGAGGATGGCTCTGCAACAATCCAGTTCGCCATCCGTTACGGCGACGTGCTAAAAGAAGCGCGGACCCTCAGCATCTCCACGCCAGATAAAGACGGGGGCTATACACTTGACTGGTCTGCAACCTTCACAGCGGTCACTGACGTGAAGCTCGACCGCTATTTGCCATGGGGCGGTTACGCTGGGATGTCAGCACGATTAAGCCAATCGTTCACGAATGTGCAATCCATCACGGCTCAGGGGCTAGCAGAACTCAAAGGCGGCAAAGCGCATGTGGATTCAAGGGCGGCAGAGATGAATGGAACCATTGACGGAAAGGAATATGGGCTTGCTATGGTTGCAGAAGGAACCTGGTACTTGATTTGCAATCCCAATCCACACAACTTCCTCTACTTCAATGATGCGGTGCTCTACAAAAACCCCAAGGATCTGAAGGCCGGGGAGAGCTTCTCCCTCCGTTATCGCATCTATGTGCACAAAGACCGCTGGAACGCCGACAAACTGAAATCACTGTAAGCCCTCCGCCCATGGAGATGGAATAAACTGACGGGTAACTTTTTTAGCATCCGAAAAACGCGAAAGGCACGAATGAATACAGACCATCCACATTCGCGATGCCTATGGTGGACAGGTCGAACGTCCAACGTCGAATTTTCAATAAGGCAATAACGCAATAAGGCAATAACGCACTTCTTCTTTTACTGCCCGCTCACGATACGCATGATCGCCAGGGCTACACCCGAAAGGCTTTCGCCTGCGATGATGCCTGAAGCGCAGATGATAAGAAAGCGCGAAGACCAGCTCGGCACGACCTTTTCCAGAAGTGTCGCAAGCATGGCGCCAACAAAGATCGAAATACCATTGAAGGCCGGAATGACGAACCCCAGTCCCACACTCGTCGGGCTGGGCACCCACGTGCGATATTTTTTAGGCAGCACTTTTTCTAAAATAGCCAACAGGATGCCGGTAATACCGCCAATCCACATGCCTGCGACAGCCCCCTGAGGCAACGCCTTTAATCCCGCCATAAATAATTCAGCAACGGCCTTCCATGCCGCCACGCTTGGAGCCGGCCATTGTTCCGTGAGTAATTCCGTTGCCGGATTCTTGATGAGAATCAGATAACCCGCAGAACCGATCAGCGCACCTGCGAGGGCGCCAAATGTCTGGGCAATCACAAGAAGGCGTGGGGGCGTACCGATCATGGTGCCAGTCTTCAGGTCATGCATCATGTCCGCACACTGGCTGGCCGCACCACCGGTAACGCAGGCCGACATCAGATTCGCTGCAGGTTGAGCCCGAGCCAGCACGGCAAAGACAAGTTGGGTCACCTTGCCCATAGCGCCCACGGGCGTGATGTTTGCTTCCCCTGATACCCGCGTCGCCACCAAGGCAAGAACAAAGGTCAGCAGTACGCCCAAGGTTGCAACCCATCCAGCAATATGGAAGAATGTGATCTGCAAAACAACCAACAGCACAGTCACCATCACCAGTGCAAGAATGAAATACTTCCGAGGCATGATCACCTCATCCTTGACCAGCGTCTCCTTGCCCTTGCCTGGGAGGATCGCGGCAACGACCGACTTCCATGAAAAGGCAAACGACGTCAGCGCTGAAAAGACCATCAGCGAAACGCCAGGCCAGAGTAGCCACTTCAGCCCTGACACATACCAAAACTCCATGGGCTTGTTAGGGCCAGGAGGAACCCATCCCTGATTAAAGGCGAGCGGAGCGAGCCAGAACCAGGAGGCGAAAGCACCGAGCAAGAGGGAAGCTCCCACGCGGGGTCCGACCAGCATGCCGACGCCGTACAGCATCAGCGTAGGATCAAAACCGAAACCGAGGTTAGCACCAGTCAATGCCGTGATGCCCTTCTTCTCTAAAACTCCGCCAGGACGCACCGCAAACGAAAAGGGTATGGACAACCGTTTCAAATCAAAGAAATATTCCGAAAACTTGACGGCCGCGGCGAGGACCGACGTCCCCATCAGCAACCAAAGACGCGATTCCGCCTGGTTTCCCTTGGCATAAATTTCCTCCAAGGTCTTTGCTGTGGCCACACCGCCTGGGAAGGGCAACTTATCCACCTCAATCATCTGCTTGCGTAGCCCCACACCCACGATAATACCCACCAGACAGACGGAGAAGAGCCAGAGCGAAAGCGCTCCCCACGAAAGCGTCTGCCCCGTCAACATCGTCAAGGCCGGAATAGGTGCGACGAGACCAGCAGAGGAGATCGCAGCAGCGGCGTCCGCGGCGGTATGATTCACGTTGTTTTCATAAATTGAAAACTCTTTTCCGCCAGAAACAAGATTCACGACTTTCCAAAATCCAAAAGCCATCAGCACAGCCGTCACAGAAACCCCCATGCCCCACCCCACCTTTAAGCCGATATAGATGTTACAGAGCGCCAACACGCCTCCAAGCGTCATCCCCGTCAGAAGCGCACGAAGGGTGAGACGAATGGGTGCTTCCGAAGAAAAGCGGGCATAATAGGATTCTTGTTCAGCCATACTCATTTTCCTTTTTCTGGCAGTTTGTCAAAAAACGTT
>JBAXCC010000430.1:0-2878 GCA_037141675.1 bacterium
AGATGAAGGCCGTCGGCGCGGAGGATCTCATGATGCGGATCTACGACTCGGGCGAGATGCGAGGCATAGACAAATATATTGAGCAACGCGACAAGACGTGGGGCGAATTCGTCAGATTGGCCGCGGAGAAAGGCATAAATCTGCACCTCATCTGCGACCAAGGGATTAAGTTTAGCCCGGCGGCAGCATTCGACAGCCCCAATGTGTTCGTCATCAAGGGTCCCAAAGGGAAGGCCTCGCCGTACCATCTGTAGTGTGCCCGTAGGGGTGTTTCTGTTCTGCCAAACAGTGAAAAGCGGTGCCGTCTCCTCACCCGACTGCTAATGGCTTGCCTCAGAACGGCGCAATTTAAAATTTAGTCCTTTTTAGTCTTACACCCCCGAGTGGTTTTATGTATACTATATGCCTTCATGAAACCACTTGTTATTGCAGGTCGCGCCTTCCGGTCGCGGCTCTTTATTGGAACCGGAAAATTTGGCTCGCACGAGACCATGCGTCAGGCGATTGAAGCGTCTGGCTGTGAATTGGTGACCGTGGCGCTTCGCCGTGTCGATTTGGATAAGAATCCTGAAGGGGACCCGCTCATTTCTAGGCTAGATCCTGAAAAGGTTGTCATTGTGCCCAATACCAGCGGTGCGCGCACGGCTGAAGAGGCGATACGCATTGCCCGTCTGGCACGTGCAGCTGGCGGATTTGATTGGATCAAACTTGAACTGACACCCAATCTTCACCACCTCCTTCCTGATCCGATTGAAACATTGAAGGCCTCTGAGGTTCTGGCTAAAGAGGGCTTTAAGGTATTGCCCTACATCAATGCCGACCCTGTGTTGGCGAAACGGCTCGAAGAGGTTGGCGTTGTGGCCGTGATGCCCTTGGCTGCACCCATTGGAACAAATCTTGGTTTGCGTACGCGGGACATGCTTGAAATTATTATTGCGAATTCTTCGGTTCCGGTTGTCGTGGATGCAGGCCTTGGCATGCCCTCCCATGCGGCGGCAGCGATTGAGATGGGCGCTGACTGCGTGCTTGTGAATACCGCTATTGCCGCTGCGGCTGATCCAGTTAAGATGGCCATGGGCTTTGCGAAGGCGGTTGAGGCGGCCGTACTTGCGCGTGAGGCAGGTCCCCGTGCACCGCGTATGACTGCGGATGCGTCATCGCCCCTGACAGGTTTTTTGTGGAAGGAATAGAAAATGATCATTCATGCTTTAAGTCTAACGTTGACGGATAAGGAAGTAGTCTCTGCAGTAGAACGTACATGGGAGATGCAGAAGGCGAATTTGCCCGCAGAGGCGCAAGGCCAGATTAAGAACATCAAGGATGTGAATCTGGTGTTTGGCCAGGGGGAGATTGTGTTGACGGGTAAGTTTGTAATGGGCTTCCTGCCGGTCCCGTTCGAAGGCCGTTGCGAGTTGACCCCTGATGCTGGAGGGGAAACGCTGGTGGTCCGCTTAGCCAAGGTGAAGGCTTCGTTCTTCAGTGGCGGCGGAGAGGCAATTCTTTCGGCGCTATCCAATCAGATTCCACAGATCCCTGGTTTGACAATCGCGGGCGACTCACTTCGACTTCATTTTCCGACCTTGCTCGCGAATAAAGAATTTAAGTTGGGTGGCAAAATCCGCTCGATTGACATTCGTCCGGGACAGCTGACGTTTGCGATTGGTTAAGGAGAAGAATTGCGTTAATGCCTTATTGCGTTATTGCCTTATTAGAGTAGAAAGTGGGAGATGAGATGACGGTAGACGATGATTATGCATTGCTGGATAGCGGAGATGGAAAGAAGCTCGAACGCTTTGGCAAATACGTGCTGGCCCGTCCCTGTTCGCAAGCGGCCTGGAAGCCCTGTCTGCCCGATGCGGACTGGCAGAAGGCGAATGCTTCCTTTGACCGCGCTGAAGGAAATCAGTGGCATAACCGCGGTGCATTGCCTGCTGAGTGGACCATCAAAGCTGGGAATATCGTCTTTAAGCTGTCGGGTACGGACTTTGGCCATCTGGGCATTTTCCCTGAACAACGTGACCAGTGGCTCTGGATCCAGGAGATGGTGCGCAAGGCGATCGTCGCGCGCAAGCGTCCTGTACATGTGCTCAATCTGTTTGCCTATTCCGGCGGTGCGACGTTGGCTGCGGCTTTGGCTGGTGCGGAGGTCTGCCATCTTGATGCGTCGAAGGGGATGGTCCAGTGGGCCCGCGAGAATGCCGCGCTGAACAAACTGGAGACCCATCCGATCCGTTGGATTGTGGATGACGCGCATAAATTTTTATGTCGCGAGATCAAGCGTGAGCGCCGCTATGATGCGATTATTCTTGATCCTCCAAGCTTTGGGCGCGGGCAAAATAATGAGATGTACAAGATTGAGAAAGATCTGCCTGAAACGCTCAGCCTCTGCCGCCAATTGCTGACGTCTGATCCATTGTTTGTTTTGCTGAGCGCTCATACGCCTGGCTATACGCCTGTTGTGCTTGAACATGTATTGGGGCAGACGGTCGCTGGTTTGGGTGGAACCTTTGATGCCGGCGAAATGTTGCTGACAGGCTCTGCGGAGGCGCTTTCAACGCCCTGCGGGGCTTATGTCCGATGGATAAAATAGATGGGGGTTATCCTTACAGTTGAACAGAAGACGTGGAAAGCGCGGGTCTTCCTTGCGCTGATTTACCTCCTGTTGTCCATCGGGGGAGTGACCATGTTGATCCCCTTCCTGGTTATGGTCGCCTCCTCCTTGACAGGTCCTTACGACTACTACCGTTTCTCGCCGGTTGTCCGTGCGCTCTGGAATCGCCAGGACCGTTTTGTCCGACATGTGGCCACATGCTATCCGCGTTTTCCCTCGACGGTCTATCCCGATGCCCCGCAGCATTGGGGAAGCTGGGTCGCTGTC
>JBAXCC010000431.1:0-2878 GCA_037141675.1 bacterium
ACCAACATGGGCATCGACTCCATCAAGGCCGCGGAATTCTGCCTGACCGTCATGGAAAAGGAGTTTCCACTCCAATGCTTCCGTGACAGGAGCGCAGAAGCGCAGCCCTATGGCAAACAGCCAACCCCGCCCAATATCAATGACTTTTTCGCCGCTGACCAAGCGCAGGAAATCCCTCCCCCCCAGCTCGACGAACGCTTTGACGAAGTGCGCCTGAAATTCAGTGGTTTCGGAGGTCAAGGGATATTGAGTCTCGGACTCTGCGTCGCAGAGGCCGCGCGTCTTGAAAAACGATTCACAACTTGGTTCCCGACCTACGGGCCCGAACAACGCGGCGGCGCAGCAGCGTGCTCCGTCGTCATTTCGGGCAAGCCCATTGGCTCCCCTTCTGTTGATCATCCGAACGTCTTGGTCTGCATGAATCAGCCCTCCTACGAACGCTTCGTCGGAACCGTTGTCCCTGGGGGTACCGTCATTGTCGATGCGACTGTCACGCAAACGATTGAACCTCCCGCAGGCGTCAATCTTGTGATCATGCCCGCGATCGACCTCGCAACAAAACTGGGCGTTCCCAAGGCAGCCAACACCATGATGCTTGCTGCGCTTTCAAAACGTGGCGTGACACGTCTGACGCGCGACAATCTGCTGAACACACTGGTCGATAGCTTCCGTAAGAAGCCCGCCTTGGCAGAAAAGAACCGCGCCCTCTTCGCTGCAGCCGAAGCTGCGATCACGTAAAGAAGCCATCAACTGTTTCAAGAAGTTCTGTAGGCGACGTGATCTTACGTACTGGGCATGGAAGGCTGCGACTAAAGATCGTTCCATATCCGCGCGTGACCAATCGCGGGTCTGCGACAATCACGATTCCTTTGTCTGTGCAGGTCCGGATGAGACGTCCAAAGCCTTGACGGAACCGTATAACAGCCTGCGGCATGGAAAATTCGCGGAAGGAACTTCCCCCAGCCTGATCAATCTGTTCGCAGCGCGCCTCGACAATCGGATCGCCGATGGACATGAAGGGCAGGCGCGCCATGACCACACAACTGAGGGCATCGCCCGCCACATCAACGCCTTCCCAGAAGGATTGGGCGCCCAGCAACACGCAAGGGCCATCTCCCGATCGGAAGACACGCGTAATCTGGTCGCGCGTACCGCTTGAGCCGTGAACCAATAGCCGGATGCCAGCATCCTGCAAAGGCCCTTCAATTAGATGCACAACCTTGTTCATCATCTCGTAACTGGTAAAGAGGCCTAACGCGCGCCCTTGAGTCTTAATAAAGACGTCGAGCATGATGGCGCTGAGCTGTTCAACATAGCTTCCGCCGTCCGGACCTGTTGGCTCGGGCAGACACGTCAGCGCATAGGTGCCGCACTGTTGAAGGTAGTTGAACGGGCTTTCAGCGATACAGGTCAGCGTACGCCCCTGCTCAATCCTGTCAAGCCCCAGACGCTTTCCGATAAAGTCGAAACTTCCGGCAACCCGCATCGTGGCAGAGCAAAAGATGATGGATCTCTTTTTCGCGTAAAGCCGTTCAGCAAGCGCACCAGATATCTTCAACGGTGCAGCGACGAGACTTGCCTGTCCGTGCCAGAATCGGCCCGCTGGCTCTGCCCAGAACACATAGTCGATATCTTGCGCATCCAAGACGAAATTAACATCCGTGCCAAAACATTGGAGCGTGGCCACGGCCCCTTCGATATTTGATGCCTGGTCCCCATATAAGGCCAGCTCGCCATCGGCAGCCTGGCGAAGCAAGTCAGCCAGCTGCGTCAATAATTCCGTCGATTTTTTGATCGCGATGCGCAAGGCTTCCCGCTCTCTTGCCAGCACACCCTCATCCAGCCTCTGCTCTGCAGGCATGAAGGCTTTATTACGGAATACCAGACGCTTGATCAGCGGCATTGGCGCATCGCCAATCAGCATCGCTGGCGTGACCGCGCCAGACTCTGGCTCGCAACGGTAACGGGCAGCATGCCCGTCGTCACTCAAGAGGCCGTGCAACCGGAGAAAGAGCTCATGCGCGGCATCATGCACCCTGGCAAGCGCATGCTTCGAATCTCTGACGTATTTGCGAATCGCCTCTGCACGCTTTTCATCGGCTGTAATCGCACCCTTTTCAAGGTGCGTCATCAAAACTTCCAGTGTGCCACTGCTCCGTTTGCTTTTGGTGCGGCTCAGACGGTGCAGGATTTGGCTGAGCCGATAGGGAGAAACATCAATGGACAGATGCCGTGTCGCAGCCTCTTCGAGGTTATGCGCCTCATCAAAGACCAGTTGCGCATACGGGGGCAGCATACCGCCATCGGACTGCAAATCGGAAAAAACCAATGCATGGTTTGCGACAATCACATGAGCACCGAGCGCTTTTGCGCGGGCCTTCTGCAGAAAGCAGCGGCGGTAAAAGCGACAGGCTCGTCCTGAACACTCTTCCCCGACAGAGGCCACTTTTGCAAGAAAGGCCGCCTCAGCATGGCTTGCGCCTGCAAACGCATCCAAGTCGCCGTCCAGCGATTGAACCGCCCAAGCCACAACCTCGGTGAAGAGCCTGATTTCCGGGCGATCCAACTCAAATTGCGAATGTTCCATCAAGAGGCCAAATTGTCGCAAACAGAGGTAATTGGAACGTCCTTTCAGCACCGCCAAACGAAGTTGCTTCCCCTCTTCCGTTCCAAATTCAGCACGGATGGCCTCAAGCACCAAAGGCAAATCTTTTTCGATCAATTGCGATTGCAGATTACGCGTATTCGTGCTAACAACAACAGGGACGTCGTTCAAACGCGCCCAAGCAGCCGCGGGGATGAGATAAGCCAGGCTCTTGCCGACACCTGTGCCTGCCTCGACCACAAGATGCTTCCCCTCGTTGAATGCACGGATAAC